>NZ_LZMP01000079.1:0-168145 GCF_001691435.1 Gordonia sp. UCD-TK1
CGGGGGGAGTCACGGGGGGAGTCACTGTGGGGGCATGGACGGATCTGCCGGGCGAGTTCCTCGCCGGGGTCGATCCTGCTTGTCCGGCCGATGCCGACACCGCCACCCATATGCAGCGTCTGGGGTCGATCCGCGCGGGCGAGTCGTATCTGGCGTGGTGCCGCTACCAGACGATCCTGGTGTTGTGCGATCGGCTGTTGACCACCGTCGGCAACAGTTACGTCTCCGACGGTTTCGGTGACATCGTCGCCCGGGTCTCGCGCGAGGCCGGGATCACCCGCTACCGGGCGGGGATGCTGGTCGACGAGGCACTGTGTCTTCGTGATCGGTTGCCGCGGGTGTTGGAGACGTTGCGCGACGGCATCATCGGGCCGCACCAGATCCGCGAGATCATCGGCCGCACGCACCTGGTGTCCGATGATCACCTTCTCGACCCCGACGACCCCGCCAGCCGCCGGATCATCGAGGTGCTCGACGAATCGATCGCCGACCTGCTGCGCTCCCGGTCCGGGTCGTGGTCGACGTCCGGTTTGCGCGACATGATCGACCGTCTGGTCTTCGGCCACGACGCCGACGCCGTCCGGGAACGGCGCCGCGAAGCGCTCGACAAACGCGGGGTGTGGACCGAGAACCACGGTGACGGCACCGGTGAGATCACCGCGGTCATGGCCGCCGAGAACATCCGAGCTTCCGACGCCTCGGTACGGGAGTTGGCCGCATCAGTGTGCGACCGGGATGGCCGCACCCTCGGGGAACGAAAGTCCGACGCCATGTGCGCGTTGCTCACCCGAACAGCGTTCACGTGCGTGTGCGGTCAGTCCGACTGCACCACAACACCTGTCGATCCTGCCGGTGCGGCGGCGGGTACCGAGATCGTGATCCACGTCGTCACCGACGCCGACACCCTGGCCGGGGGGTCCGGACCCGGCTGGGTCGACGGGCACGGAGTGATCTCCGACGAGCATGTGCGTGACCTCGCCGCCCGGCCCGACGCGACGATCAGGCCGGTCACCCCGGTCCGCACACCACCGTCGCATGTCGTCGCCGGCGGCCCAGCCGCGACCGGCGAGGGCGGATACGACGACGACACCACGCGTACGGCGAACATCGCCGCGCCACAGCAGGCTACAGATGACGCCGACACCAACACCAACACCGACGCCGGCGGCGCGGGTGACGCGTCGACGCCCCCGACTTCGGCCTCATCGTCGGCGGAGCCGGTGTCGTCGGAGGTCGTGGTGGTCTACCCGGCTGCCCTGCCTGGTGACCCGTATCGTCCGACAAGTGCGTGCGCGGAGTTCGTGCGGGTGCGCGACGGCTACTGCACCGAGCCGGGTTGCACGCGTTCGGCATTCACCGCCGATGTCGATCACGTCGCCGAGTACGACCACGCCCGGCCGGCACGCGGGGGTGCGACCTCGAGTGAGAACCTCAACGCCAAATGCCGTCCCGGTCATCTCCACAAGACCCACGGTGACTGGACCGATGTGCAGTACCGCGACGACGAGGGCCGCCTGGTCACCGAATACGTCACGCCCGAGGGCTTTGTGATCCCCGGCGAGGCCGAAACCCTCGAAGACCTCTTCCCCAACCTGCGGCGCATCCGGTTCGAACAAGCCGCGAAAGCACCACCGACACCGCGGATCATCGTGCCCGAGCGGCAAGGCAGACAACAGCAAGGCCGACCACCGCGCACGATCACCGAACGCACCGCCGCGAAACACGCGAAGCGGCGAGAAGAACGTGCCCGCAACAAGAAACAACGCGAAGCGAACCTACGCGCCCGGAGCGAAGCAACCCACCATCAAGCGACAACCCACGACGACGAGCCCCCGCCATTCTGACCCGGCGCTCGGCGTGGCCTGTGGCGGCTAACCCCGCGGGTACCCGTTCGTGTCCGCCGGAGCGTCTCCGTGTCCATTGCCGCCCGACCCCTTCGGCGGACGGGTGAGGCGTTTGGGAAGCCGCTCGGCGAGACCGCCGAGCGGTGCGACCGTCTGGTTCAGCAGGTCGACGGTCTCGGCGAGCTCGTGGACCGTTTCCTGCATGGCGAGCAGGTTGGGTCCGAGCTGCCCGATGACCTCGGTGAGCTCGGAGATCCGGTCCAGCGGCCCGCCCGGTGCGATCGCACGCTCGACCGCGCCGTTCTCGCCCAGGAGCTGATCGAGCAGGCCGTCGTCCTCGGCGAGCCGGTCCAGGATGCCTCCCGCGGCGGTCACCTTCTCGAGCACACCGTCGGGCGCGGTCAACTTGTCGACGATGCCGCCCTCGGAGGTGAGGCGCTCGAGGATGCCCTCGTTCTCGGTGAACTGGTCGACCACGCCACCCGGCCGGGTCAACCGGTCCAGCGGTCCACCCTTCGCGGTGAGGCGCACCAGGATGCCTCGTTCCTCGGCGACCTGGTCGAGGAGTCCGCCCTCGGCGGTGAGCTTGTCGAGCGGACCGTTCGGGGCGGTGAGCCGGTCGACGACACCCCCGGGATCGAGCAGTCGCTCCAGCGGACCGCCGTTGGCCAGGATCCTGCCGAACGGCCGCTCGGGGCCGAGTAGTTCGGACAGCTGGTTGAGGAGAGCGAGCGGCGTCCGGAGTGATCCGAGCTCGTCGGCGTCGACGCCCACTGCCAGTGCGATCTCGTTCTGCACGCTCCCAGCCGTGATACGGGCGATGGCGACTGCGGACTCGGCTGCACTGAGCACCACCCCGGTGACCGCGAAACCGAGTCGGAACGGCATCTCGACGAGCGCACGGCCCGCGTCCGCCGTGGCCACCGGTCTACGGTCGACGCGGCGACGGTCGGGTGGCGGCCGATCCGGAAGGGACTCCATGCTTTCCGACCCTAGGCCAACCGACCGGCGTTCGGGGCGAGGGTTCGGTGATTCCGAAGGGCGGTGTCGCTACCGCGCACCGGTCGCCGGTGCCTCTGCCGCCTTGGCGGCCTTCGCCGCCTTCTTGAAGTCGCGGACCTTCTGCAGCGAATCCGGGCCGGTCACGTCGGCCACCGACCGGAACCCCTTCTTGCTGTAGTCGCCGGCGACCTTGGTCCAGCCCGACGGCTTGACGTCGAGCTGCTTGGCGACGAGCGCGACGAAGATCTTTGCCTTCTGGTCGCCGAACCCGGGCAGGGCGCGCAATCGCTTCATCAGGTCCGCGCCGTCGGCGGCCTCGGTCCAGATGCGTGCGGCGTCGCCGCCGTACTCCTCGGCGACGACTTTCGCGAGCGCCTGGACCCGGCCGGCCATCGACCGACCGTAGCGGTGGATGGCCGGGGGAGTGGCACACAGGTCGGCGAACGCCTCGGGGTCGGCGTCGGCGATCTCGACCGGATCCATCGTGCCGAACCGGTCACGGATCTTGGCCGGCCCGGCGAAGGCCCGTTCCATCGGGAACTGCTGGTCGAGGAGCATTCCCGTGAGGAGGGCGAACGAATCGTTCGACAGGAGTTCGTCGGCCGCGGGTTCCTGCGCGATCTGGATCTTCGGCATGGGGTCGATTCTGGCAGACGGCACCCGCGTGCGGCTCTAGACTGCCCCCATGATGAGCGGGGAGAACACGGTCGGCTTCGAGAACGGCAGACGTCGGCGGGGACGCGTCGGAGTGGGAACGGTCGCGACGGTGGCCGGCGCCGTGCTGGCGCTGGCCGTGTCGCTGTTCGGTACTGGAGCCGCCGGGGCCGCACCGGCAGACGACGGGGCGAACTACGTCACCACCCTGCGGTGCGACAGCGTCAACCCGTGGCCGGCAGGCACGGTCAAGGTCCGCGTGGACGTGTTCAACCAGATCCGGCACCCCGCGGACGGACTACCCGGACCCGTCATCGCGCTCATCGGCACCGACCGTGCCCGAGCAGTGGCCCTCGAATACACCTACGAGGTGTCGGTGTCGTGGCGGAACCTGCGGACCGGACGTACCGGCGTCACCACTGTTCCGGGCCGCGGGTACACCATCAAATGGCAGGTCGACATCCATCCGGGCAGCGGTCCCGTCGCCTTCACGATCCGCCAGAAGATCGGTGCGCTGGCCTTCTTACCGATGACCAATCCGAAGTACTCGACCTGCTCGGGCCGCGCGGTCGCCTGACTCACCGGTCGGCGAGTCCGCCGATCAGCAGGTACTGCGCGGTGAAATAGCTTGCGAGCACCCAGGCCTCGCCGGCCACCCGGAGTCGAGGGTCGGTGACCAGGTGTCGTCGATTGATGATCGCGAGGTCGGAGAGCAGGAAGAACCACCCGCCCGCCCGCAAGCGCGGTTGCGGCGTCGGCACGTCCGCCGCCAGCGCCGACATCGTCGCGAGCGTGTTGCCGTACGTCCCCAGAACCGGCAGCAGGGCAGGGCGGTGTCGGCTCAGCACCGTCGCCGACTCGGCGAGAACGCCCACCCGCGGCGCGACGGACCGAACCGTCGGTCGTGCGCCGGCACGCCACATCGCGACCGCGTAGCTCAACTGTGCGCCCGCGAAAGACGTTGCACCCCTGCGGAGAAAACGATCCTTCGTGGCCGGGTCGTCGTGTTCGAATTCCTCCTGCAACATGAACCGGTCGCCGAGCGCGGAGAACCCGACGACGGACGCCAGGGCGACGGTGTCGGCGACCGGGCGGCGTCGTGCTCCGGCGGCCACCCGCGCCGCGAGAAGCGCGATCGGCAGCGGTTTGGTGATCGCGGCGCTGCGTCGATCACCGGCCGACCCGGCGATCGTCGCTGCCGCGGCAGTGGCCGCATAGGCGATCCGGAACGTTCGGTTCACCGCAGGACGCGGGCGACGAACGCGCGGATGTCGGTGTCGGAGAACCGCTTCGACTGGGCACCGTCGAGCGTCAGATAGGTACGCGCCGACACCTTTCTGTCGCCGACCCGGGCGTCGTTGAGGTACTTGAGGGTGAGCGGTACGACGACGGAGGTGTCCTGCAGGGTCTGCGTCATCAGGACCGGACGCTCGAAGCCGCGAGTGGGCAGCTCGGTCGCATTGGTCAGCAGGGCGGTGAGTTCGGTGTTCCCCAATAGCGGTTTGGTGAACAGCGAGCCGATGGCGAGACCGTCCACCTCACGCGCGAACTCGGTGACACACGACGCGGCGGCCTTGGTCAGCCACTTCTTGCCGGTGTCGGTGAGGTAGGCGTCGAGATCGAGGTCGGACTGCGCGTTGCGGATCGCGCTCAGCGTGTACAGCGCGTCGGCGGCCAGCCCGGACGGCATCGCCGCGGACGACGGCCCGAGATTGGCCACGAGCGAACCGAACTGGGCGGGAATCGAACTCGCCGCGGCACCCTTGAAGTCGAGCTTGCCGCCCTGGATGGTCGGGGCCAGTCGGGCCAGCGTGATCGCGGCCGCGGCTCCCTGGCCCTCGCCGACCACTGCCCACGAGCGCGACAGGTTGTCGGCGATGTCCCGAGAGGCGCGCACCGCGTCGACGATGTTGCGGGCAGTGGCCTCGAGATCGTAGTACTGCGGCGTGCCGGGGGTCCCGACACCCGCGTAATCGGTACTGACGACGGCATATCCACGACCGAGCCATCGCTTGAGCTCATCGGTGTCCTCGGCGGTGGGCCGCGACGACGGTGCGCACCGGTCGGCGATGCCGCGCGAACCGTGGGCCCAGGCGACGATCGGCCAACCGCCGGCCGGCGCCCGCCCGCCCGGCACCATCAACACGCCCGAGGACAGATGGGCCTTGCCGTCGGCGCCGGTGCTCCAGTACGTGAAGTCGTTTCCGGACCCGGCGCCCGCGACCGTACGTGCCCGGGGGAGTTCGCGATTGGCGTAGACGGCGCCCGGCGTCTGTCCCGGACCTCGCGTGTCGACGGTGCCCGCATTGTCGTCGGCGGGCGCGCTGTTGTCCGTCGACGACGGTTCGGCCGACGGCTCGGCCACGCCTGGCGTCGATGTTCCCGGAGTCGGTTCGGCCGCGGCCGTCGCCGTCATGCCGACGGCGGCCGGGGCCACGACGATCGTGAGGGCGGCTGCGGCCGCGAGGGCGCGTGCGAGGTGGGCACTCCGTGGTTTCGAAGTGTTGCCGTGGGGGTTCATGTGTCGTCAGTTCGTTCTGTGAGGCGTGACCGGATGTGAAAAGCGTTGTGCGTCAAGCATTGACGATGCCGACGGCAGGTAGGAACCAGCAGTTCTGGGTACCGTTGCTGGCGTTGCCGAAGACTGCCGACAGGATGGTGCCGCTGCCGGTCTTCACCGGTGCCAGCCGGACCCCGGACAGCAGGGGCAGCGCCGTCAGCGCGGTGCGGTCGGTGATCGGGTCGAGATCGGCGAAGCCGCCCTGGAGCGTGCTGGTGTTGAACCAGGCGACCTGCATTGTGCCGCCGCTACCGGCCGTCGGCGAGGCGGGCACGAAAGCGTATGCGGTCTCGCCCTTCTCGACGAGGTTGAGCTTCTCGGGCAGCTTCACGCCGGGGATCATGTCGAGCAGCGGCTTGAGCTGGGTCAGGGGGTCGGTCTTCATCGGCCACGGACCCGCCACGGCGCCTGCTCCGGCGGTGACGAGTCCGAGCGGGTTGTCGGCGGTGGGTGCGGTGCAGAACGGCGACACCGACGGGGTGAGCGTCTGGATGCCGAGCGTGCGCAGCAGGGCGATGGGGTCGGTCGGGGCCGCGACCGGAGTGGCGGCCGACGCGGGTGCGCCTTCGGCGGCCGCGGGGAGCGGGAGAGCTCCCGCACGCCCGGCGATGTCCTCGACCGAGAGTTGTCCGGCGCTCCCCATGATCGTCTGGGCGGCCTGCACGGCGATCTGGTCGACACCCGCGGCCTTGAGCAGACGTACCGCCCCGGCCAGCTCGGCGTCGAACGGGATCGACAGCGCGCCGAGCAGGTTGGCGGGGATGAGGGGCTCGGCCGTCGCCGGCGCCGAGGTGGCGGTGAGGGTGGCCGCCGCGATCGCCACACCCATGAGACCGGCGCCGCAGCGCTGGATCGCGCGGCTGCGAGTGACGCGACGCGGAGCGTCGGAACGCGTGAACCGAGACGTGAGGGACATGGCTCTCCTTGGGGCAACCGGCTGTGACGGCCGAGCACCCGCCACTYGTGGCGGGTGTGACAGATGGGACTCGAGTTACAAGAGACCACGAAGACTCGGAACCCGGCAAGTCGCGAGTCCGACCTGTGACATGGGCGCGATCCGCGAGAGACCGAAACCGCGGCGAACTGCGGGTTCAGTGCCCTTGAGCACGGTCTCGGACCGCCGCACAGAGGCCGACCACCGCCGGCACGCTCAGCTCGCGCCGCCGATTCCCTTGCCGATCAACACGACTCCGATGACCAGGATCAGCACCGCCATCACGGTCGCGTTGTTCGCCAGCAGCCACGACTTGAGGCGGTCGAGCGGTTCGCGCAGGCGGGCCGCGGCGAGCTGGTAGCCCACGACCGGGACCACGACCGAGGTCGAGGCCAGGAGTGCGAAGACCGCCACCGCGATCACGTCCTGCGGCATCGACAGCGCACCCGAGGCGATCGAGACACCCGCCGCCGCGCAGAGAACGAGATTCTTCGGATTGATCGCCGCCAGCCCGAACGCGATACCCGTGGCGGTCACCGGACGCATCTCGTCGATGGCCGACATCCATTTCGGCGTCGCTGACTCCGCGTGCCGGGAACGCCACTGACGCAACCCCACGGCGAGCAGGACGACACCGAGCGCGATCTTCACCCAACCGGTGCTCGACGACGATTCGTCGAGGTCGACGGCGCTTCCGAGGGCCACGAAGACGGCCACCGCGACGACGATGCCGACGAGCCAGCCGATCGCGAAACCGATACTCGTCGTGCGCGCATGGCGTCCCAGGAGCATGAGGATCGCCGCGATGATCGGAATCGGCGACACCGCGACACCGACCACAAGGGGTAACAACTCACCGAGCACGGGTCCCATCGAGAACTCCTCACGACATGGTGCCGACAGATGACGTTTGTACGCCATGAGAGTGGCGAATGTCGGACTGTTTGCGTGACGGACGGTCTTGATATGTCTTGCATGCCATTTCGCGTTCTGTTCGGCCGATGTTCACGTGATCTGCCGCGCCTTCCGATAGTGGCGCCCTGAGCGCAGGTCCTCTCACGACGAAGGCACCCCGGCTGCGAGCCGGGGTGCCTTCGTCGTGAGAGGAGAAAGAGATCAGATGATCGCGAGCCCGATCACCGGGACGATGGTGCAGGAGACGACCTGCCCCTTCGTCTTCGTGGTGACGTTGCCGTGGATCGCCGAGATGACGCGGCCCTTGCCGGTTCGCGAGATACCGGTGAAAGTGCCGGGGCCTTCCTTCACGTTGATCTTCGGGTTGCGCTTGAGCGTCGTGGTACCCGTGCGACCGGTGTCGACGTTGAACCAGCTGACCGTGAGCGGCGCGGCCTTGTTGTCGATCGCCGGACCCGTGCCGAGCGAGGTGTAGACGTAACCGGCCTCCCCGCGCTTGGGACCGGGGGCCGGTGCCTCCTGCGGTCCGGCGGTGACCAGGGCGCGACCGAGCGAACCGCCGCCGGGGATGCAGCCGAGGCCGAAGGTCGGGTAGAGGAATTCCTGGATCTTCGGGGCGTTCGGGCCCTGCGGGATCTCGGGATCGCCGGGCTTGCGCTCGGCGGCGAGCTGACGCGCGGCCTGCTTGCGGCCGGGTTCGCCGAGGAAGTCGGCGATCGAGCGCCAGATCTTGCTCACCTCAGCCGGCATACCGGGGGTGTCGGCGAACGACTGGGCCTGGCGGAGCAGGTCGACCGAGACCTTGCCGTCGGGTCCGGGCGTCGCCACGGAGCCGATGATCGCGGGAGCGAACGCGCCGAGCGACTCCAGCACGCGCTGGTCGACCTTCGGGGTTGGGGCGGCCTGCGCGGCCATCGGCATCGCGAGTGAGGTCGCCGCCGCGAGCGCCGACACGGCGACGAGGAGTCGACGGGTCCGGAGTCGACGCGGGGCATGGCCGGATCGCAACCTCAGTGGCCGGGAGAAACGCACTGGTGTGTCCTAACGGTCGTGGCGCCGATGATCAGTCGATCAGCGCCTCGCGGGTCGTGTCATCCGCCCGGGTGTCGGGTAGCGGACAGCCCATCCTCTCACCCGGGTCGTCGCGGGTCATTCTAAGCCCCCCGTGGGTTCCACTGTCCAGACCGCCGGCCTGTTACGGGTGGGGTTGTTGTGGTAATTGATGCAATTGTTATCGAAGTGACGTCGGGGCGGTTGGATCGTACGGACAGGCGGCAACCTGGTTGGATGAGGAGAATCGGGGATCGGGGACGGTCGAACAGGAGTCTGAAGTGACAGAGCTGCGCGCTGACGCGTCGGGTCGCCCACGCGGGAGGTCGCGACTGACGCGACTGGTGGTCGGTGCGGCCGCCGTCATTCTCGCCGCGACGTCGGCGAGTGCGTGTGCCGACGACTCGTCGTCGGGCGCCGAGGTCACGCTGCTCACCCACGATTCCTTCGAACTGCCGGAGTCGGTGATCGACGAGTTCCGCCAGGAGACCGGACTGACCCTGAAGATCGTGAAGTCCGGGGACGCCGGACAATTGGCGTCGACGGTGTCACTGACCCCGGGTGCGCCCAAGGGAGACGCGGTCTTCGGCATCGACAACACCTTCGCCTCGCGTCCGATCGACGCCGGCGCCCTGGAGTCCTATGAGTCGCCCGCCGCGGCTGACGGTGCCGCCGATTTCGCGGTGCCCGGCGCGGAGGGGCAGCTCACGGCTGTCGACCGCGGGGATGTGTGCCTCAACATCGACGACGGCTGGTTCGAATCCAGGTCTCTGACCCCGCCGGCGAGCTTCCGCGACCTGACCCGCCCGGAATTCGCCTCGCTCACCGCGGTGACCGACCCGGCGACCTCCTCGCCGGGCACGGCGTTCCTGCTCACCACCGTCGGTGCGCTCGGAAACGGCTGGCAGGACTACTGGAAGCAGGTCGTCGGCGGCGGCGCGACCATCGTCTCGGGCTGGGAGGTCGCCTACAACCAGCTTTTCACCGCCGGAGAGGGCCGTGGCGACAAACCCATCGTGCTGTCCTACGCCTCGTCGCCGGCGGCGACGCCCGGGACGAGCGCGCTGCTCGACAGCTGCTTCCCGCAGGTGGAGTACATCGGCATCCTGAAGGGCACCCGGAACTCGACCGGCGCCCGCAGGCTCGTCGATTTCATGCTGAGTCCCACTGTGCAGAAAGAACTCCCGAACTCGATGTACGTCTACCCGGTGCAGCGCGACACCCCGCTGCCCGAGGGATGGCCGGCGCGCGCGGAGGTGCCCACCTGGATGTCGTCGTTGCCGCCCGCCACGATCGCGGAGAACCGCGAGATGTGGCTCGACCAGTGGCGTGCCGCGGTCGGCCGGTGACGACTCGGTGACCCCGGCCGGGACAGTGGTGACCCGGGTGGCCCGGGCCGCCGGACCGGTTGCGCTGTGGGTGGTCCCGGCGCTGTTCGTAGTGGTGCTGTTCGCCTGGCCGGTGATCGCGCTCGTCCGGCGCGCCGTCACGATCGCCCGTGACTCCGGGGTGGGCCTGATCGAACTGCTCGACCGTACCGACGCCCTGGGGCTTCTGGGCGTCACCCTGGGCCAGGCGGCCGCCTCGACGGTCCTGGCGCTCGTCGCCGCCGCACCCATCGCGTGGTTGTTCGCCCGGGTCCGCGGGACCACCGCGGTCGTGCTCGCCGTCGTGGTGACCGTGCCATTCGTGCTGCCGACGGTCGTCGTCGGTGTCGCCTTCCGTTCTCTGCTGTCCGGCCCATTGGCGTTCCTGCACATCGAATCCGGGCTGCCGGCCGTGCTCGCGGCGCACATGTTCATCAACATCGCCGTCGTCGTCCGCGTCGTCGGCGCGGCCTGGCGCAACCTCGACCCGCGGCTGCTCGAGGCGGCACGGTCGCTCGGGGCGGGCCGGATTCGGGCGACCATGACCGTGGTCGTGCCGCGCCTGGTGCCCGCCACGGCGTCGGCGGCCGCGCTGATCTTCCTGTTCTGTTCCACCAGTTTCGGCGTCGTGATCATTCTCGGCGCCGGGGAGCTGCGGACCCTGGAGACCGAGATCTACACGCAGGCCATCGGATACTTCCGGATTCCCGAGGCGGTCGCGCTGTCGATGCTGCAGATCGTGGTGGTCATGGCGGCGCTGCTGCTGACGCGGGTGTTCGCCGATCCGGCGAGCCGCGGATCGGGTGGCGGCGCCCGGCGGGCCGAACGGAACCGCAGGGTCGCCGGCGGCCGCTGGACGCGGCCGGTGGTCTGGGTGGTGGGGGCGTGGACAGCAGTCCTCCTCGTCGGACCGGTCCTGGTGCTGATGGTGCGGTCGGTCCGGCCGGTCGCCCACGGCGACTGGACCCTCGCCGGCTACCGCGCACTGGCCGAACCCGTCAACGGGGTGACACCCCTGGAGAGCCTGCGCTATTCGCTGGTGACCGCCACCGCGGCGACCGCCATCGCCCTGGTGGTCGGTACGCTCGCCGCCGTCGCGCTGCATCGCGCGCACGGAGTCGTCGGGGCGATCGGCTCGGCCGTCTCGCTCATCCCGCTCGGGATCAGTGCTGTCACACTCGGATTCGGCTACCTCATCGTGCTGGCGTCGTTGCCGTACGAGATCGCCGCATCGCCCGCGGTCATCCCACTGGTCCAGGCCCTCATCGCGATTCCGGTGGTCATCCGCATCATGATGCCCGCACTCGAGTCGGTGCCGGTCCGGTTGCGGCATGCCGCGGCGACGTTGGGAGCCACGCCGTTTCGCGTCTTCGCGACCGTCGACCTGCCGATCGTCGGAAGGTCGATGGGGGCTGCCGGTGGGTTCGCCTTCGTCATGGCCCTGGGCGAGTTCGGCGCGACGAGCTTCCTTGCCCGCGCGGACACGACCACCCTTCCGGTACTCATCGGGTCCGCTCTGAACCGCCCGGGCGCCGAGAACCTGGCCACCGCCATGGCGGCCTCGGTGGTCCTCGTCATCGCGACGGTCGTCGCAGTCGTCGTGGTCGAGGCGTTCCGGCCCCGCTCGGAGGTGCCGCTGCTGTGACCACACAGAGTTCATTGGAGATCTCCGACCTCACGGTCGCGTACGGCGGCGAGACCGTCATCGACGGTCTGTCGTGGCGGCTCGGGGGAGAAGGGTCGCTGGTGACCGCGATCCTGGGCCCGTCGGGGTGCGGCAAGTCGACCCTGATCCGGACGATCGCCGGACTCGAGTCGCCGGTCGGTGGAACGGTGCGGTTCGGCGGAGTCGACCTCGCCGGCGTCGAGGTCCATCGGCGGGACTTCGGGGTCGTCTTCCAGGACGGGCAACTGTTCGGTGGGCGCAGTGTCGCGTCGAACGTCGCGTACGGGCTGAAGGTGCGGCGCTGGTCGCGCCGCGCCATCGCCGATCGCGTCGCCGAGATGCTCGACGTCGTCGGACTCACCGGCTACGACAAGCGTCTCGTGGAAACCCTGTCGGGCGGCCAGGCCCAACGGGTCGCGCTCGCGCGTGCCATGGCCCCGCGTCCGCGTCTGCTGTTGCTCGACGAGCCGCTCGCCGCGCTCGACCGGCGGTTTAGAGACGAATTGGCCGTGGAGATCTCGGAGATCGTGCGAGCGGCCGGCGTGCCGACGATGGTGGTGACCCACGACCACGCCGAGGCGGCCACCATGGCCGACGAGATCGCGGTCATGCGGGACGGGGTGATGATCCAGACCGACGTTCCGGCGGCGCTGTGGCGACACCCGGTCGACGAGTGGACCGCGCGTTTCCTCGGCGCCACGACCGTCGTCGACGCGCAGGTCCGCTCGGGCGTCGCGCAGACCATCCTCGGTGAGATGCCGCTGGATCGTCCCGACGGTTCGTGCCGGCTCGGCCTGCGGCCCGAGTCGGTGGCGATCGGACCCACGCCGTCCGATGCGCCGGAGAGGCCGGGAACGACGGCGACCGTCGTGCTCGTCGCCGAACTCCCGGCCGGGCCGCGCGTGCGCATCGACACCCCGGTCGGCGAGATCGATGCGGTCACCGACGCCTTCGTCGCGATCGGCGACCGGATGCGGGTGCGTCTGGTGCCGGAACGGGTCGCGGTGATCGGGTCGTGACGCCGCGTGGGCCGGCGAGGCGGTCGTCGTGCCGGTGACACGACGGGACCTGCTGGTCCCGCCGGGACTGATGGTCGTCGGAGCGACGTCGATGTATCTCGGCGCGGCCGTCGCCGTCGGCCTGTTCGACGTCATCTCCCCGGCCGCCGTCGCGTGGTTGCGGATCGCCGGGGCCGCGCTGGTGTTGCTGCTGTGGGTGCGACCGGCCCGGACGGCCTGGCGTTGGGAGCGATTGCGCCTCGCCGGATGCTTCGGGCTGATCACCGCCGGGATGAACATCGCCTTCTACGAGGCGCTCGCGCATCTGCCCCTGGGCACGACCGTCGCCCTGGAGTTCCTGGGCCCGATCGTGGTGGCCGCCTTGGGTTCTGCGACGCGTCGCGATGTCGCCGCACTCGTCCTGGCGGCTGTCGGCGTGGTCCTGATCGCCGATGTCCGGTGGTCGGGAACGGCGATCGGCGTCGTCCTGGCGCTGACCGCGGCCGCCTGCTGGGCGGGGTACATCGTCCTGGGCAAACGGGTCGCGGCGCGAGGCACGGGCGTCGAGGATCTGGCGACCGGCTTCGCGGTGGCCGCGTTGCTCACCGCGCCGCTCGCGTGGTGGGTGGCCGACGCGGTACGCGCGGGGGCCGCGCTGCCGGTGGTCCTGGCCCAGGGGTTGCTGCTCGGCATCGCGTCGACCGCGGTGCCCTACGCACTCGACCAGATCGTGCTGCGGCGGGTCGGCCAGGCAAGGTTCGCGATCCTGCTCGCGCTGCTGCCGGTGACGGCGTCGGTGATCGGGTTGCTCGCGCTGGCGCAGGTGCCGCGGCCCCTCGAAGCGGTAGGGATCGCGCTCGTCGCGGTGGCGGTGGCCGTGCGATCGGTCGACGACGACAGCCGGTCCGACGATCGCGAGGCGGAGATGCCGCCGGGGTGACCGCGAATCAGGCGGCGCGCGCCTTCTTCAGTGCTTTGTGCAGCTCTTTCTTCGACATGTCGGAGGTGTCGAGCTTGCGCATCCGGTGAATGACCACCGGGCAGCGAACACAGCGCGTCGAACTCTTGCAACACTTCTTCTTGGGCTTCAGAGAGCCCACCTTGGTCGGGTCGACCTTGCCCATACGGCGAGGTTAGCAGACCCTAACTACAACTCTTGTGGGTGCTGTGATCGCGGTCTCACCGCCCGAGCCGATAGTCTGTGACGTTGAATCCCTAGGTGATCTGCTCCCCGCGCCGGTCAGAGCCGTTCGGCTGCGAACGTTCCAGACGTTCGGCAGTGACCCGGACGCCGGCCGCCGCTGCCGGTCCCCAACCACACGAAAGAGAGCCAGTGAGCGCTGTCCCCACCTTCCGCAACGTCGCGATCGTCGCGCACGTCGACCACGGAAAGACCACACTCGTCGACGCCATGCTGCGCCAGTCCGGCGTCTTCGGCGAGCGCGCCGAGGTCGTCGACCGGGTGATGGACTCCGGTGACCTCGAACGTGAAAAGGGCATCACCATCCTCGCCAAGAACACCGCGGTCCACCGGCGCCAGCCGGACGGCACCGAGGTCGTCATCAACGTCATCGACACCCCCGGCCACGCCGACTTCGGCGGTGAGGTCGAGCGCGGCCTGTCGATGGTCGACGGCGTGGTCCTGCTCGTCGACGCCTCCGAGGGCCCGCTGCCGCAGACGCGCTTCGTGCTCCGCAAGGCGCTGGCCGCCGAGCTGCCGGTGATCGTCGTCGTGAACAAGACCGACCGTCCGGATGCCCGCATCCAGGAGGTCGTCGACGAGACGCAGGATCTGCTCCTCGACCTCGCCTCCGACCTGGACGAGGAGGCCGCGAAGGCCGCCGAACTCGTCCTCGAGCTCCCGGTGCTCTACGCCTCGGGCCGCGCCGGTGTCTGCAGCACCGAGCAGCCGGCCGACGGCGAGATCCCGGCGGGGGAGAACCTCGACTCCTTCTTCGACGTCCTGCTCGAACACGTCCCGGCGCCCAAGGGTGACCCGGACGCGCCGCTGCAGGCACACGTCACCAACCTCGACGCGTCGGCCTTCCTCGGCCGTCTCGCGCTCGTCCGCATCCACAACGGAACCCTCCGCAAGGGCCAGCAGGTGTCCTGGTGCCGCGAGGTCGACGGTGAAGCGGTCGTCGAGCGCGCCAAGATCACCGAGCTCCTCGCCACCGTCGGAGTCGACCGGGCGCCCGCCGAGTCCGCATCGGCCGGTGACATCGTGGCCGTCGCCGGTATGCCGGAGATCATGATCGGCGACACCCTCGCCGACCTGGAGAACCCGCAGCCGCTGCCGCGCATCACCGTCGACGAGCCGGCGATCTCGGTCACCATCGGCACCAACTCGTCGCCGCTGGCGGGCCGGGTGTCGGGCCACAAACTGACCGCCCGCATGGTCAAGCAGCGTCTGGACACCGAGCTGATCGGCAACGTGTCGCTGCGCGTGCTCGACATCGGCCGGCCCGACGCCTGGGAGGTGCAGGGACGTGGCGAGCTCGCCCTGGCCATCCTCGTCGAGCAGATGCGTCGTGAGGGCTTCGAGCTGACCGTCGGCAAGCCGCAGGTCGTCACCCGCAAGGTGGACGGCAAGGTCCAGGAGCCGTTCGAGCATCTGACCGTCGACGTGCCCGAGGAGTACCTCGGCGCGGTGACCCAGTTGCTCGCCGCCCGCAAGGGCCGTATGGAGCAGATGAACAACCACGGCACCGGCTGGGTCCGCATGGAGTTCATCGTGCCCTCGCGCGGCCTCATCGGGTTCCGCACCGACTTCCTCACCGAAACCCGGGGCACCGGCATCGCCAACGCGGTGTTCCAGGGTTACGACGCCTGGGCGGGCGAGATCCGGGCCCGCCACACGGGTTCGCTCGTCAGCGACCGGTCGGGAACGGTCACCCCGTTCGCGATGATCCAGCTCGCCGACCGCGGCACGTTCTTCGTCAACCCGGGCGACGACTCGTACGAGGGCCACGTCGTGGGGATCAACCCGCGCCAGGAGGATCTCGACATCAACGTCACCCGTGAGAAGAAGCTGACCAACATGCGTCAGTCCTCGGCCGACGTGATGGAGACCCTCGCAAAGCCGATGCAACTCGACCTCGAGGGCGCCATGGAATTCTGCGCCGCCGACGAGTGTGTCGAGGTCACCCCGGAGGTCGTGCGAGTGCGTAAGGTGCACCTCGACTCGACGACGCGCGCCCGTGAGCGCTCGCGGGCCAAGTCCCGGGATGCCGCCGTCAGCTGAGTGTCGATGGCGCTCCGGCGCCGCATTACGGTGGCGGGCGCGTCCGACGGACCGAGAAGCTTCTTCGTCATGGGGGTATCCGAGGTGAATCGCGCGAGACCACGACCGGGCCGCGAGGCCGCGAACCGGGTCCGTGGGCGGTTGCTCGGCATGCTCTCGTGCAGCGTCGCCCTGCTCGTGGTGCTGACCGCCTGCATGTCGGATCCGCCGCCCCCGGTCCGCGACACCGGGCCACCGCCGACCCCGACCGAGTACCCGGTGGAGAAGACGATCTACATCGCCACCGACTCGGTCGGATCGGGCTTCAACCCGCACATCGCCGCCGACCAGAATCCGGTGACCACGGCGGTCGCGGCGATGACGCTGCCCAGCGCGTTCGCGCCGGTCCAGACCCCGGGCGGGACGGTGTGGGAACTGCAGCGCTCGTTCGTCACCTCCGCTGAGGTGACGTCGCGGGCGCCGTTCACCGTGACCTACCGCATCCACACCGACGCCCAGTGGTCCGACGGCCTGCCGGTGACGGGCGACGACTTCAACTTCCTGTGGCAGCAGATGTCCCGGCAGCCCAACGTCGTGGCACCGGCCGGCTACCGGCTCATCGACTCGGTGCAGTCCCGGGAGGGCGGCAAGGTCGTCGAGGTGCGGTTCGAGTCGCCGTACCCCGCGTGGCGAGAGCTGTTCACCGGATTGCTGCCCAGTCACGTGCTCAAGGGTGCGCCGGCCGGCTTCCAGACCGGGATGGACACCGGCAAGCCGGTTTCGGCCGGGCCCTACGCGATCGTGGGGATCGACAAGACCCGCGACGAGGTCCGCCTCGCCCGCAACGACCGGTATTGGGTCACCCCGCCCCGGTTGGATCAGATCGTCCTCCGCCGCGCCGGCACATCGGCCCAGATGCTCGACTCCGTACGATCCGGCGACTCGGCCATCGTGGCCCTCGGCGCCTCGCCGGCCACCGACGCGGAACTGACCGCGCTGCCCGGTCTCGAGACCGCCCGCAGCCTGACGTCGCGGTCACTCGGTGTCAGCGTGAACGCCCGCACCGACGCGATGAGCTCGGTGGAGGTCCGGCGCGCGATCCTCGGGTTGGTCGATCCGCGACTGACCACCTTCGCCGGTGCCGGCGACTGGGTCGTCGAACCGTTCGCGAACACCGTCTTCGCGCCGTCGGATCCGGGCTATTCACCGGTCGACCGCCCGCGCCTCGGGGCGGCCGAGGTCGACGCCCTGCTCGGCGCTGCCGGTTACCGCCGCGCCGCGCCCGAGCCCGTCGGCTCGGCATCCCCGGTGCCGTCGGCGTCGTCGTCGGAGCCCTCCTCGGTGTCGCCGTCGTCCCCGTCCGGGTCCACGCCCGCGTCCGAGGCGCCGTCCGCCGGCGGGTCGGCGACGCCCGGGGTGAGCGAGACCCCGACCGAGGGTCTGGTCGAGGTACCGGAACTGCCCGAGGGAATCCTGCCGTTCCAGCGCGACGGGCAGGACCTCATCGTCCGTGTCGGTGCGGTCGCCGGCGATCCGCGGACCACGTCGGCCGCGTCGAGCATCGTCGACCAGCTCCGAGGTGCAGGGGTGCGCGCTCAGGTCGTGACGCTGCCCAACAGCGAGCTGTACGGGTCGGCGCTCACCAACCAGCGCGTCGACCTGGTCGTCGGGTGGTCGGGGCTCGGCGTGCCGCCGGCGTCGTCGCTCGCGTCGCAGGTCGACTGCAACCAGCCCAAGCCCGGTACCGAACCGTCGCCCGCGACGCCGCCGACGCCCACCAGCATCGCGCCGAGCGGTGGCGATCCTGGGGACAGCTATGCCAGCAACGTGTCCGGGTTGTGTGACCCGCGGCTCATCGAGCTCGCGCGCACCGCACTCTCCGAGGACGACCCGATCCCGACGCTGAACGAGGCCGAGCCGCTCCTCGCCGCGCAGGCGATCTACCGGCCGCTGTACCAGGACTCGATGGTCGTGGGCACCACGTCCGCGGTGCGCGACGTCCCGCTCACCGGACCCATCCAGGTCTCGATCTTCGGGACCGCGGTCGATTGGGAGCTGACGTGACCGGTGTCCCGGCGGATCGCCGGCTGCTGCTCGTCCACGCCCATCCCGACGACGAGACGATCATGACCGGCGGCACCATCGCCCGGTACCTTGCCGAGGGCGTCGACGTGCGGGTGCTGACCTTCACGCTCGGGGAGGAGGGCGAGGTGATCGGCGACGAGTGGGCGCAGCTGGTCGCCGACGGCGGCGCCGACCAGCTCGGCGGGTTCCGGGTACTCGAACTCACGCGGGCACTGGCCGAGCTCAGTCCCGCCGGCCGTCCCGCGTTGCGGCCGCGATTCCTCGGCGGTGCGGGCCGATGGCGGGACTCCGGGATGGCCGGCGCCCCGTCCGCGAACCACCCGCGCGCACTCGTGCGGGCACCGTTCGACGAGCCCGTCGAGGCGTTGGTCGACGTGCTCACCGACTTCGCACCCCAGGTGGTCGTCAGCTACGACGCCTCGGGTACGTACGGCCATCCCGATCACAAACTGGTGCACGAGGTCACGACGGCCGCGGTCGCCCGCGCCCGGGAAGTCGGTCCGGGCCCGGACAAGATCTACGAATCGGTGACCGAACGCAGCGCACTGGACTCCGGGCTCGCCGGTGTCGCCGCGGTACCCGACGGCTGGCGGATGCCCCGCGACGGTGAGCTGCCGAGCTATCCCGACGCCGACATCACCACCGAGATCGACATCAGCGCGTACCTCCCACGAAAGGTGGCCGCCCTGGCCGCCCACGCCACACAGGTGACCGTCGCGGCGTCCGGAACCGAATACGCGCTGTCGAACAGCATCCTGCAGCCGATCGCCCGCGCCGAGCATTTCATCCTCACCGAACCAGAGCGTCACGAGTCCCTCGGTGCCACGGACACGCGCGAGTCGGACCTGTTCGCCGGGATCGACTGACTCGATGGCCCGCTTTGTTCGGCCCGTATCGGGTTTCGTCGTCGACCGGCTGCTCCTGGGATTCCTCGTCGTCGACGGGTTCGCGATCGGGCTCCTGAGTGTGGCGTTCACCTATCAGCGCTTCGGCGGCGTCGCCGTGCCCGTCGCGGCACTTGCCGCCGGCGTGGTCAATGCGGCCCTGCTCTGGCTCGCGGCCGGCCTCACCGCGACCCCGTGGCGGTACGGGCCACTTGCCGCGTGGGGGCTCGTCGTCGTGATCGCCGGCGGGCTCCCCGGCCCGGGCGGGGACGTCGTGCTCTCGATCAGCAGTGGTTACCTCGTACAGACCTTGTTGCTCGTCGTCCTCGGTGTCGGGCCGTGCGCCGCGCTGAGCTGGACGGGGCGGCTGCCCGAACCCGACTGACCACCGCTCCGCAGGGGCGCTCCGCGTTGTGCCGCGACGGGCGGCGTTAGAGTGAGAGACATGCTTCTGCGCGCGTGGGCCGAAGACATCATGGCCCCGATCGAGCGCGTCACGGCCGCACTGAGCCGTGTCCGTGACGACCCGACTCTCGGGGCCGACGCCCTCGACGATGACGGCTGGGTCGCCCTCCTGGGTGCCTCGGGTGCGCAGCTCGACGAATTGTGCGATCTGGCCGACACCGTGCGTCGGCAGGTGACCGACCCGGAGGTGTTGACCTTCGTGGTCAACCGCAACCTCGACACCGGGATCGTCAGCCGACTCGGACCCGACGACCCGGGTCTCGACGAACTGGTCGCCGAGGCGGTCGCACTCGGCGCGACCGAGATCTGCATGCAGGGGCTCCTGCCCGCCGAACTGCTGGCCGACGACTACGTCCGGCTCGTGGAGGACATCACGGGTGCCGCCGACGGGCTCCACCTGCACGCCTATCGGGCCCCGGAGATCGTCGACGGCGCCGAGCGTGCCGGGATCACGATCGTCGAACACCTCGAGCGGCTGCGGTCGGCGGGCCTGGGGTCGGTGCCGGGGACCGCCGCCCAGATCCTCGACGACACCGTTCGCGCGACACTCTCACCCACCGGCACGGCGCCGCCGGTCGGCAGCTGGGTCGACGTCATCGAGACCGCCCACCGCGTGGGTCTCTTCTCTACCGCGACGATGCTCTACGGGCACGTCGAGACGCCCGCACACCAGATCGCCCATCTTCGACTGCTACTCGAGATCCAGCGTCGCACGGGCGGTTTCAGCGAACTCATCCTGATGCCACTGCTTCCCGAGAACGTGCCGCCCCACCTGGACACCCCCTCGCGGACCGCGTCGGGGCGAGAGACCCGCGCGTTGCACGCCGTCGCCCGCCTCATGACCGCAGGCCTCCTCGACCATCTGCAGGTGGCGTGGACCAAACTGCCCGCGGCCACCGTCGATCTGGTGTTGCGCGGCGGGGCAGATGATCTGGGTGGGCTGTTGCTCGACGGCACCCTGATGCCGGGCGCGGGACCGGAGTCAGGTCGTGTCCTCGACGCCGCGGCTGTCGTCGACATCGCGGCGCGAGCCGGACGGAGGCCGCGTCAGCGCACCACCCGCTACGGGGTGCCAGAGCCCGACCGGCAACTCCCGCTGCCACAGGTGTCCGCGTGAGCCGGAGCATGTCTTCCGGGCGGGCGGCCGGAGCGCAGCAGCGCGCCCTGACGATGGACGACGTGGATGTCGCCATCATCGGCGCGGGCTTCGCCGGGCTCGGGATGGCGACGCAGCTCGCGCGCCGCGGGCGGGAGTCCTTCGTCGTGCTCGAACGCGCTGACGGCGTGGGGGGCACGTGGCGCGACAACACCTATCCCGGCATCGCCTGCGACATCCCCGCCCATCTGTACTCGTTCTCGTTCCGGCCGCCGGCCGACTGGTCGGCGCGGTTCCCTCGTGGCGCCGAGATCCGCAGCTATCTCGAACAGATCGTCGTCGACGAACGACTCGCCGACCGCATCGAGCTCAATCGCGAACTACGCGAAGCGGTCTGGGACGAGCAGGGGGCGCACTGGGTGATCACGGCGGCGGCGCCGGACGGCCGGGCCGTCACCTTCCGCGCTCGCTCGCTGGTGCTGGCGGTCGGACGGTTGTCGGAGGCGCGCATCCCCGACATCGACGGACTCGACACCTTCCCGGGACAGGTCGTCCACACGGCCGCCTGGCACGACGACGTCAACGTTGCGGGCGCGCGGGTCGGGGTCGTCGGAACAGGTGCGTCGGCGGTGCAGCTCATCCCGCACCTCGCCGACTCCGCGGACGATCTCGTCGTGTTCTGCCGCACGCCACCGTATGTCGTGCCGCGCGCGGACCGGCTCTACACCGACGACGAGCGGGCCGCCATGCTCGACCCCGTCGTCGCGGCGGAGGTGCGCGACCGACTGCTCACCGAAGCCGACGGGGCGTTCCGGCAGCGGCTCGGGTTGCATCCGGACATCGACGAGATCCGTTCCCGTGCACGGGATCACCTCCACGGGCAGGTGGCCGATGCCGACCTCCGTGAACAACTGACCCCCGACTACGAGATCGGTTGCAAGAGAATCCTGCTCAGCGACGACTTCTATCCGGCACTGCAGCGGTCCAATGTGGTGTTCGAGTCGAGTGCTCTGACGTCGGTCGCCGAGACCAAGGCCACCGCGCACAGTGGTCACACCTACGATCTCGACGTCCTGGTGATGGCAACCGGTTTCGAATCCGCACGCCCGCCCGCGGCATCGCGAATCACCGGTCGTGCCGGTCGGCGGCTGTCCGACCACTGGTCGGCGGGCATGACGTCTTACGCCTCGACCGTGGTCAGCGGATTCCCGAACATGTTCGTCCTCGACGGGCCCAACGCGGCGCTCGGCCACAACTCGGCGATCTACATGATCGAGACGCAACTCGACTACGTCCTGGGCGCGCTGGAGTACATGGCCGGCAACGGAATCACGACTCTGGCGGTCTCGCCTGCCGCCGAAGACGAATACACGCGGGAGATCGACGCTCGCAGCGAGTCGACGGTGTGGCTGACCGGTTGTGAGAGTTGGTATGTCGACCCCGACAGCGGTCGCCTGACCCTGTTGTGGCCGGGCACCGCGGCGTCGTTCCGCGAACGCAACGGCACCTTCGACCCCGAACCGTACGAACCCCGTCCCGACGTCGGCACCGGAACACCTGAGGAGGGTGAGGAATGACCGAGAAGTTGACCGTCCGCGCGGCCCTGGACGCCGCGCGCGACCGGGCGCCGATCGGTCTCGACGAGGCCGTGACGCTCCTGTCCTGCGCAGGAGACGACCTGGTCGAACTGCAATCGATCGCCGGGGCGCTCCGAGACGAGGGGCTGGCCGCGGTCGGCCGGTCGCGGCAGGTCACCTACTCCCGCAAGGTGTTCATCCCGCTGACGCGCCTGTGCCGCGACCGGTGTCACTACTGCACCTTCGTCACGGTCCCCGGAAAACTCGCCCGCGCGGGGGAGGGGCTCTATCTGGAACTCGACGAGGTCGTCGACCTCGCGCGCCGCGGTGCCGAACTCGGTTGCAAGGAGGCGCTTTTCACGCTGGGTGACCGCCCCGAGGACAGGTGGCCGCAGGCCGGCGAATGGCTGGCCGAACGGGGTTATGCCTCGACGCTGGACTACGTTCGTGCCGCCGCGGTCGCCGTGTTGTCGGAGACGGGTCTGCTGCCGCACCTCAATCCCGGGGTGATGAGCCTCGAGGAACTGCTCCGCCTGCGCCCGGTCGCACCGTCGATGGGCATGATGCTGGAGACGACGTCGCGTCGCCTGTTCACCGAGAAAGGCCAGGCACACTACGGAAGTCCCGACAAGGACCCGCTGGTCCGCATGCAGGTGCTGCGCGATGCGGGCACCGCTCGCGTCCCGTTCACCACCGGGATTCTGGTCGGGATCGGCGAATCACTCACCGAGCGGGCCGAATCGCTGCTGGCCCTCGCCGATGTGCACGCCCGAGGCGGGCACATCCAGGAGGTGATCGTGCAGAACTTCCGGGCGAAGCCGGACACCGCGATGCGCTCGACCCCCGACGCGGAGATGACCGAGTTCCTCGCCGCCGTCGCGGTCGCCCGGGTTGTCCTCGGCCCACACATGCGGATTCAGGCGCCGCCAAATCTGGTGTCACCCGCGGAATGTGCCGCGCTGATCGCGTCCGGCGTCGACGACTGGGGTGGGGTGTCGCCGCTGACGCCCGATCACGTCAACCCGGAACGCCCGTGGCCTCACCTCGACGCCCTGGCCGCCCGCACCGCGGAGTCGGATTTCGTTCTCACCGAACGCATCACCGCGCAGCCGCCGTATGTGCTGAACGGTGCCGACTGGATCGACCCGGCACTGACCCAGCACGTCGCCGCGCTCGCCGACCCGGTGACCGGCCTCGCCGTCGACACCCGCCCGGCTCCGCGTCCGTGGCCGGCGGTTGCTTGAGGGAAGCACCTGTCGTCGGGTGCGTGGCAGTCAGCCGAGAACGGGTGCGAGCGCTTCGTATCCGCCGACTACGTCGGTGGCGCGATGTAACCCGAGATCCTGCAGCGCCGCGGCGGCGAGGCTCGACGTATAACCCTGGGAGCACAGGATGATCCAGCGGACGTCATGGTCGACGGCCTGGTCGATGCGGGCGTCGCTCGCCGGGTCGCACCGCCATTCGAGGACATTCCGTTCGATGACGAGGGCTCCGGGGGCCTCGCCCTCCTCCGCGCGCTGCGCCGCGGGACGGATGTCGACCAGAACCGCCCCGTCGGCCAGCTCGGCGGGGACGTCCGCGGCCCTGACCCGCGCGATCCGCGACCGTGCGTCGGCGAGTACGTCGTCGATGGTGCGGGGAGTGCTCATTCGGGCTGGTCGGTGAGGACGGTCCGGTCGCGGCGCAGGTGGCCGCCCTCGGAGATGTCGTAGTAGGACATCGCGGTCAGCGGCGGTGAGTAGGCGTGCACGCTGAGCGTCGGGGTCACCAGCGGGCTGGTCTCCGCACCGATTTCCGGGGCGGCGACGACCGGGTTCCGCACGACGTCGTGCACCCACCCGAGAGGGAAGGCGGCCTGGTCGCCGGCGTCGAGGATGCGCACCGCCAGATCGTCTCCCGTCCAGTGGTACTCGCGCAAGCTGCCCGACAACACCGTCAGGGCTCCGAGCGAACCGGCGTGGTCGTGCAGTTCGGTGGCCTCGCCCGGCGTCCAGCTGATCAGCCACACGTCGACGTCGTCGTCGGCGTGCAGGCGCGTCGACCAGCGATGCCGTTCGTCCCAGACGTCCGGGAGCAGGTCGTCGTGGCGACCGTCGAGGACGTCTGCGACGCCCTGGTCGGTGATGCGGAGGAGGTCGGCGGGCCGGAGCCGCGTCGGCAGGTGACCAAGGGCGCGCGGGGCCGCGGTACCCGGACGCTCGCGCAGCGGCGACGACGTCCGAGCACGATTCCGGGCGGAGGAAAGAGACGATAAGGCGGACTGAGGCGCCCGTTCGGTGCGGGCGAGGGTGGAGGTCATGGCGAATCCTTGCGAGAGTCGAAGAGGATGTGGTGAGGCCGATCGGTTCAGCAACAGCACATCGACATCGACCGCGCGGTGGGTCGGTGCGGCACCCGGGCACACGCGCCCGCGGGTCGGTGTCCGGTGAGGACGGATTCGTCGACGACGATCATGCGCCCGACTCTGCACGCGGATCGTCGCGGCGTCGAGGTTTGGCGGCACGCTGAACGAAACCCGGAGCGGCGTCTCGCGGTCGGCGATGTGATCCTCGTTACTCAAACCCGGATTCGGGCGCCTCTGAACGGGGGCCGATTTCGTCGCAGCGTCTCCCGGGGCGGATACTGTGGGGTGCGGTTCGACCAGCCCTCGGGCCGCACCGGCGCCGACGCCGGAGTGCCGTTCGACGCCGAACTGCGTTTCTCGTCGCGCCGACCCGGATCTTCCCTAGCGAAGGAGTGAGTGGTGACCTACATCATCGCGGAGCCTTGCGTCGACGTGTTGGACAAGGCTTGCGTGGAGGAGTGCCCCGTCGACTGCATCTACGAGGGTGGACGCATGCTCTACATCCAGCCGGATGAGTGCGTCGACTGTGGTGCGTGTGAGCCGGTGTGCCCGGTCGAGGCGATCTTCTACGAGGATGATGTTCCCGACGAATGGGAGCCCTACGTCAGCGCGAACGCCGACTTCTTCGACGACCTCGGCTCCCCGGGCGGCGCCAGCAAGGTCGGCAAGACCGAGGCCGATCCGGCGTTCATCAAGGGTCTCCCGCCGATGAACGAAGAGGACTGACCGCCTCCGCATGAGCAGTCCTGTCTCCCGTACGGCTGCGCCCCTGCGCGTCTCCTCGACCCGCGTCAGCGGGCGTCTGCCCGACTTCCCGTGGGACACGATCGCCGATGCGAAGGCGACGGCTCAGGCCCACGCCGACGGCATCGTCGACCTGTCGGTCGGGACGCCCGTCGACCCGGTGCCCGCACTCATCCGCGACGCACTCGCCGAGAACTCGGCGTTCCCGGGCTACCCGACGACGATCGGGACCCGCGAGTTGCGGGAGGCGGCCGCGGGGTCGCTGATCCGACGCCACGGGGTCACGTCGCTCGACGAGACGGGAATCCTGCCGGTCATCGGTACCAAGGAGGCGATCGCCGGCCTGGCCTCGACCTTCGGGCTCGGACCCGGCGACGACGTGGTCATCCCCGAGGTCGCCTACCCGACCTATGAGGTGAGCGCCCTGCTCGCCGGTGCGCGGGCGGTGCGGGCGGATTCGACCGTCGCGCTGGGACCGATGAACCCGGCGCTGATGTTCATCAACTCGCCGTCGAATCCGACCGGCAAGGTCCTCGGCCTCGATCATCTCCGCAAAGTCGTGGGATGGGCGCGCGAGCGGGGGACCGTCGTCGTGTCCGACGAGTGTTATCTCGGTCTGAGTTGGGAGGGCGAGCCGCTGTCGATCCTCGACCCGAGGGTCTGCGACGGCGACCACACCGGACTGCTCGCGGTCCACTCACTGTCCAAGATCTCGAACCTGGCGTCGTATCGCGCCGGATTCTTCGCCGGCGACCCCGAACTGATCGCCGAATTGCTCGCAGTCCGCAAGCATGCCGGACTCATCGTGCCGTTCCCCGTCCAGGGAGCGATGACCGCCGCACTGGCCGACGACGCACATGTCGACGAGCAGCGCGAGCGTTATGCCGAGCGTCGTCGGCTGCTCAAAGCAGCCGTGGAGGGTGCGGGCTTCCGGGTCGACCATTCTGAGGCGGGCCTGTATCTCTGGGCCACCCGGGACGAACCGTGCCGGGAGACCGTCGCCTGGCTCGCCGACCGCGGAATCCTCTGTGCTCCAGGCGATTTCTACGGTCCGGCGGGTGAGCGCCACGTTCGTATGGCGCTCACCGCCACCGATGAGCGGATCAATGCGGCCGTCGCTCGACTGGCCGCCTGACACCGGCCCTGCTCAGCCGCGGCCGCTCTTCTGTTGCAGACGGTCGATCTCCTCGGACGCCTCGGCCTTCGTGAGGTCGGCCGAGAGGGTCTCGCCGGCCTCCCGTGCGAGGGTGTCGAGATAGCTCCGCTGCGCGCCGGTCATCGGCTCGTCGCCGGTCACCCAGTCGTCCGGGTCCTTCTCGGTGGAGTTTCCGGCGCCCGCGCCGAGGACGTCGTCGGTATCGTTCGTCGAACGATTGTTCGATGTGCTCATGTGCCCACCATACGTCGGGATGGGAGATCCGGCCAGTGAGCCAGGGCGTCAGTCGTTCTTGTGCAGCGCCTCGTTGAGGGCGATGCCGTCGCCCTTCCACGGCACGACCTCGACCGCGCCGGTCAGGCTGTTGCGACGGAAGAGCAGATTGGACTGGCCGGACAGGTCGCGCGCCTTGATCTGCGTGCCGTCGGGTCCGGTGACCTTGGTGCCGGCGGTGACGTAGAGGCCGGCCTCGATGACGCAGTCGTCACCCAGCGGGATGCCGCAGCCGGAGTTCGCGCCGAGGAGGCAGCGTTTGCCCAGCGCGATGATCTTCTTGCCGCCGCCCGACAGGGTGCCCATCGTCGAGGCGCCGCCGCCGATGTCGGAGCCGTCGCCGACGACGACGCCCGCGGAGATGCGACCCTCCACCATCGACGACCCGAGGGTGCCGGCGTTGAAGTTGACGAAGCCCTCGTGCATCACGGTGGTGCCGGCCGCGAGATGCGCGCCGAGGCGGATGCGGTCGGCGTCGCCGATCCGTACGCCGCCGGGCACCACGTAGTCGACCATGCGCGGGAACTTGTCGATCGAGTAGACGGTGACCGGTCCGCGGGCGCGCAGCTTCGCCCGTACCGACTCGAAGTTGTCGACCGCACACGGGCCGTGATTGGTCCACACCACGTTGGTGAGCATCCCGAAGATGCCCTCGAGGTTGGCGCCGTGCGGGGTGATGAGGCGATGCGACAGCAGGTGGAGTCGGAGGTAGACGTCGTAGGCGTCGATGGGTGCGGCGGAGATGTCGGCGATGCCGGTGCGGACCGCGACGGTCTTGACCCCGCGGGCCTCGTCGACGCCCACCAGCTCACGGAGGTGGGCCGGTGTCGACTCGTCGTCGAGGATCACGGTCTCCGCGGTCTCGACCCCGTCGAGTTCGGGTTCGGGGAACCAGACGTCGAGGACGACGCCGGGAGTCGAACCCCCGTCGATCACGGTCGCGATGCCAGTTGCGTGTGCGCCAGTAGATGTCACGACAGGTGAGTCTAGGTGATCGACACCGGCGCCCCCGCCCCGCCACCGGTGCCCCGGCGTCATCCATTCGGCCCAAAGACCTGGTCACGCGCTGTGCGCCGCTCGTAGGGTCGCCAGCATGACCGGTCATCCCCAGCCATCTGTACCGCCCCGGCGCCGCCGACGCCGCTGGCCGTGGGTGGTGGGCGGGGTCGGCGTCGTGATCGTGGCGGCGCTGGCGGTCGGGGCCGTCGTCTTCCAGCCGTGGCTGATCTTCGTCGACACCGAGGTCGACGACGCGATCCCGGTCGCGGTCACCCCCACGACGTCGACGCCGGGGCAGCCGCCGCCCGCCGGGCCGGTGGTCGTCTCGCGCGGCAGCCTGATCAGCCATGAGCACTCGACATCCGGAACGGTCTCGATCATCGAACAGCCCGACGGCTCACGCGTGCTGGCGATCGAGGACCTGGACACGACCACCGGCCCTGATGTCCACGTGTGGCTGTCGCAAGGGGACGTGGTCGAGGGGTTCGCCGGGTGGCGAACGGCCGCGGACGTCCCGCACGTCGACCTCGGCATGATCAAGGGGAACAAGGGCAACCAGGTCTACGAGATCCCCGCCGACGTCGAGCTGGGCGACTATCCGTCGGTGTTCCTCTGGTGCGTGAAGTTCAGCGTCTCCTTCGGCGCCGCGGAGATGGGCTCACTACGGTGAGGGAGTGAGCACCGACCTCGACCTGACCGCCGACCCCGTCGAACTGACCGCCGCGCTCGTCGACATCGAGAGCGAGTCGCGCAACGAGTCGGCCATCGCCGACGCGGTCGAGGCCGCCCTGCGCGCGCAGACGAGCGGATTCGAGATCCTCCGCCACGGCAACCGTGTCCTCGCACGGACCGACCGGGGACACGCCCAGCGGGTCATCCTCGCCGGGCACCTCGACACCGTGCCGGTCGCCGGCAACCTCCCGCACCGCCGGGAGACGGACCCGGCGGAGGGCGACGTGCTGCACGGATGCGGCACCGTCGACATGAAGTCCGGTGACGCGGTGTTCCTCCACCTCGCGGCGACGCTGCCGGAGCCGGCCTCGGATCTGACGCTGATCTTCTACGACTGCGAGGAGATTGCCGCGGAGTTCAACGGCCTGAACGACATCGAACGCGAACTCCCCGAGTGGCTCGCCGGTGACGTGGCGATCCTCGGCGAGCCGACCGCGGGGCTCATCGAAGCCGGATGCCAGGGGACGCTGCGGGTCCGGTTGTCGACGACGGGAACCCGAGCGCACTCGGCCCGGTCGTGGATGGGCGACAACGCCATTCACAAGCTCGGCGGTGTCCTGACCACGCTGGCGGGCTACGAGGCCCGTCGGGTCGACATCGACGGCTGCGAGTACCGCGAGGGTCTGTCGGCGGTCGCGGTCGGCGGCGGGGTGGCCGGCAACGTGATCCCCGACGCCGCGCACGTCGATGTCAACTTCCGCTTCGCCCCGGACCGTTCGATCGACCAGGCGCTCGACCACGTGCGCGAGGTGTTCGCCGCCGACCTGGCCGACGGCAGGATCGGGCTGGAGGTCACCGATTCCGCGGCCGGCGCCCTGCCGGGGCTGGGGCACCCGGCGGCCGCGGCGCTCGTGGCGGCCGCGGGCGGACGCTTCCGCGCGAAGTACGGCTGGACCGATGTGTCGCGGTTCTCGGCGCTGGGCATCCCCGCGGTGAACCTGGGCCCCGGCGATCCCAATCTCGCGCATCGCGTCGACGAACGGGTGCCGGTGGAGCAGATCCGCGCGGTGACCGACCTGCTGCGCACCTACCTGTCCTGAACTGGCGAGACCGGCGGGACCGGACAGCGCTGCTAGCGTGACCGCTATGTCGACCACGCCCGAACCGGAACCCGTCGAAGACGGAACGAACCCCGACACCTGCTACGTCGGCCCGATCCGGATTCGGCGAGACCAGCGCGGCAAGACCACGGACCGCCGCCTGCTGGAATGGGTCGACCCGCGCGACGCCACGCGTCGTTCTGAACGGACCATGCGTGACTCCTGGCGGGTCCTGCGCATCCAGTCCGAGTTCGTCGCCGGGTTCGATGCGATGAGCGAGGTCGCCGAGGCCGTGACCGTCTTCGGCTCGGCGCGACTGCATCCGGAGTCGCCGGAGTACGCGCTCGGTGTCCGCGTGGGCCGAGCGCTGGGCGAGGCCGGTTACGCGGTCATCACCGGTGGCGGACCCGGTGCGATGGAGGCCGCCAACCAGGGCGCACATCAGGCCGGGGCGCAGTCGATCGGACTCAACATCGAGCTGCCCTTCGAACAGGGCCTCAACCCGTGGGTCGATCTCGGCATGAACTTCCGCTACTTCTTCGTGCGCAAGACGATGTTCGTGAAGTACGCGCAGGCGTTCGTCTGTCTCCCCGGCGGGATGGGCACCCTCGACGAACTCTTCGAGGCGCTGACCCTCGTGCAGACCAAGAAGGTGGTCCGGTTCCCGATCGTGCTGGTGGGCAGCGACTTCTGGGGCGGCCTGCTTGCCTGGATGCGCGACGTCCTCGCCGCGCGCGGGATGATCTCGCCCGAGGATCTGGACCTGCTCACCGTCGTCGACGATCCCGACGACGTGGTCGCCGCGATCGAGGCCGCGACACCCTGAGGGTCGATATGACCTTCCCGGCCGACGATGGCACGATTGCCCGGTGAGTGCTGTCTGCGTCTATTGCGCCTCCGGTCCCGTCGACCAGCCCTACCTCGATCTCGCCGCCGAAGTGGGTCGGACGCTCGCCGAACAGGGGCATGTGGTCGTCTCCGGTGGCGGGAACATCTCCATGATGGGCGCGCTGGTCAACGCCGCTCGCGAGGCCGGTGGCCACACGGTCGGCATCATCCCGCGCGCACTGATGAAGCACGAGGTCGCCGACCTCGGGTCGGGCGAACTCGTGGTCACCGAGACCATGCGCGAACGCAAACGCCTCATGGACGAGCGTGCCGATGGGTTCATCACCCTTCCAGGCGGGATCGGGACGCTCGAGGAGCTCTTCGAGACCTGGACCGGGGGCTACCTCGGGATGCACGACAAACCGGTCGTCCTGCTCGATCCTGTCGATTTCTACGCGCCGTTGCTCGACTGGCTGCGAGAGTTGTCGACAACCGGGTTCGTCGCCCGACGATCGCTCGACCGGCTGCTCATCACGCGGTCGGTCAACGACGCGGTGGAGTTGGCGACAGCACGGGAAGGCCTTGCTACCGGCCGGTAAGGTAGCGCCTGAGTGCGCGGGGCACTCGAAACGCCAGCGGGAGAGCGGAGGGCAGATGTCCCAAGGGGTCGAGCAGCAGGACAGTCGGCAGCAGAGTGTGAAGAAGACCGTCGGTATCCCCGACATCCTTCGCGGCGTGGTGAAGATGGCGCCACATGCGACCGGGATGATCAAGCACGCGCCGGGGCTCATCCGACGCCCACCGGAGGCCAAGCGGACCATCGGTTCGGTCTTCCAGAAGCACGCGGCCGAACACCCCGACCGGCCGTTCGTCCGGTTCGAAGGCCGCACGACCACCTACGGCGAGGCCAACCGCCGCGTGAACCGTTACGCCGCAGCACTTTCCGCCGACGGCGTCGGCAAGGGCGACGTGGTGGCGCTGCTCTCCAAGAACTGCACGACCGACCTGCTGCTGATGCTCGCCACCGTCAAACTCGGCGCGATCGCCGGGATGCTGAACTACAACCAGCGCGGCGAGGTGCTCGAGCACAGCGTCGGCCTCCTCGAGGCCAAGGTCCTCATCCACGATCCCGAGTGCGCGGAGGCCTTCGAGTCGATCCCGGAATCGGTCCTGCCCGAACACGTCTACGATTTCGCCGCGTTCGACGCCGCGGCCGAGGGACTCTCGGAGGCCGATCCCGAGGTCACCGAGCAGCTGCCCGCATCGACCAAGGCGTTCTACATCTTCACCTCCGGCACCACGGGGATGCCGAAGGCCAGCGTGATGAGCCACAACCGGTGGCTGGCGAGCCTGTCCGGCATCGGCGGTCTCGCCGTTCGGTTGCGCCACAGCGACACCATGTACGTGCCGCTGCCGCTCTACCACAACAACGCGTTGTCGGTGTCACTGTCCTCGGTCCTCGCCTCGGGTGCGTGCATCGCCATCGGACGCTCGTTCTCGGCGTCGAAGTTCTGGGACGACGTGATCCTCAACCGTGCGACGGCCTTCTGCTACATCGGCGAGCTCTGCCGCTATCTCCTCGTCCAGCCCGAGAAGCCCACGGATCGTCAGCATTCCGTGCACACCGTGGTCGGCAACGGTATGCGCCCGGACATCTGGGACGAGTTCCGCGAGCGTTTCGGGGTCGACCGCGTCGTCGAGTTCTACGGGGCCAGCGAACTGAACCTCGCATTCGTCAACGCGTTCAGCGTCGACAAGACCGCCGGCTTCTGCCCGCTCCCGTACAAGATCGTGGAATACGACGAGGAGGGGAACCCCAAACGCGGCGACGACGGTCGGCTCGTGAAGGTCGGCCGGGGTGGTACCGGCCTGCTGCTCGCCCAGATCAGTGACCGGGTCCCCGTCGACGGCTACACCGACTCCGAGGAGACCGAGAAGAAGATCATCCGGGACGCCTTCAAGGACGGCGACTCCTACTTCAACTCCGGTGACCTGGTCCGCGATCAGGGCTTCGCGCACATCGCCTTCGTCGACCGGCTCGGCGACACCTTCCGGTGGAAGGGCGAGAACGTCGCCACCACCCAGGTCGAGGGGGCGGTCGACTCCTATCAGGCCGTCGCGCAGTCGGTGGCGTACGGCGTCGAGGTCCCCGGCACCGACGGTCGCGCCGGGATGATCGCGATCAAGCTGCGCGAGGGCGCCGACCTCGACCCGGGCGCATTCGCCCGCCATCTCTACGACGCGCTGCCGTCGTACGCGGTGCCGCTGTTCGTGCGGATCGTCGACGATTTCGAGCAGACCTCGACCTTCAAGAACCGCAAGGTCGAGCTGCGCAAGGAGGGGTACACCGACGCCGAGGCCGAACGGCTCTACGTGTTGCTCGGCAAGGAAAAGGGCTACACCGAGTTCTACGACGACTACCCCGACGACGTGGCCGCCGCCAAGGTGCCCAAGGGGTGAGTTCCGACCCGGAGACGTCGGCGTCGGACACGCTGTGCGGGCGGCGGGTGCCGACCGACCGCGCGTTGGTGATGGCGATCGTCAACCGCACCCCTGATTCGTTCTACGACCGAGGAGCGAGCTTCGACGACGCCGCCGCCCAGGCGCACGTCGACCGGGTCGTCGCCGAGGGCGCCGACATCATCGACGTCGGTGGGGTCAAGGCCGGACCCGGACGCGAGGTCGACGCCGCGACCGAGGCCGCCCGGGTCGTCGGCATGATCGCCTGGATCCGCGACCGGCATCCGGACGTGCTGATCAGCGTCGACACCTGGCGCAGCGAGGTCGCCGACCAGGCCTGCGCCGCCGGCGCGGATCTCATCAACGACACCTGGGCGGGATTCGACCCCGACGTCGTCGACGTCGCCGCCGAACGCGGGGCCGGGATCGTCTGCTCGCACACGGGTGGCGCGCGGGTGCGGACCCGGCCGCACCGCGTCGCATACGGGGATTCGGTCGACGCGGTGGTGGCCGACGTGATCCGGGAGGTGACCTCCGCGGCCGACCGGGCGCTCGCTGCCGGGGTGCGTCGAGACTCGATCGTTATCGATCCGACGCACGATTTCGGCAAGAACACTCACCACGGGCTGGCTCTGTTACGCGGTGTAAAAGATCTTGTTAACACGGGCTGGCCGGTCCTGATGGCGCTGAGCAACAAGGATTTCGTAGGGGAGACTCTGGGTACAGACCTAACGCACCGATTGGAAGGGACTCTGGCCGCGACAAGTCTGGCCGCCGCCCAAGGCGCCCGGATCTTCCGCGTCCACGAAGTCGCTGCCACTCGTCGCGTGGTCGACATGGTCGCTGCCATCGCGGGAGCGAAACCACCCGCCCGAACAGTCAGGGGACTCGCATGACCAAGCAGCAGAAGCGACGTAAGCCCAGCACCGTCAGCCGGGACAAGGCCGCCATGTGGCCGACGGTCGCCCAGACCCCGGGGACCGAGCAGCGCTGGTCGGCAACCCACACCTGGGAGCAGCCGGACTGGACGATCGACGACCTCGTCGACGCGAAGAACGGCCGGACCATCTCGGTGGTGCTGCCCGCGCTGAACGAGGAAGAGACCGTCGCCGACGTCATCGCCACGATCATGCCGCTGTACGGCACCCTGGTCGACGAGATCATCGTCCTGGACTCCGGTTCCACCGATGCCACCGCCGAGCGCGCGCTCGCCGCCGGCGCGCAGGTGATCTCCCGCGAGGAGGCGGTACCCGAGCTGGACCCGGTCAAGGGCAAGGGTGAGGTGCTGTGGCGTTCGGTCGCCGTGGCGACCGGCGACATCATCGCATTCGTCGATTCCGATCTCATCGACCCGGACCCGATGTTCGTGCCCAAGATGCTCGGTCCGCTCCTGCTGAACCCCGAGATCCAGCTGGTCAAGGGCTACTACCGGCGCCCGCTGCGCACGGGCGGTACGCACGACGCGAACGGTGGCGGACGCGTGACCGAGCTCGTGGCACGCCCCCTCCTGGCATCCCAGAAGCCGGATCTCACCGCGGTCCTCCAGCCACTCGGCGGCGAGTACGCCGGCACCCGCGAGTTGCTCTCGTCGGTGCCGTTCGCGCCGGGCTACGGGGTCGAGATCGGCCTTCTCATCGACACCTATGACCGGTACGGCCTGGCCGGGATCGGTCAGGTCAACCTCGGGGTCCGAACCCATCGCAACCGCCCGCTGGTGGAATTGGGGGTCATGAGCCGCCAGATCGTCGGAACCCTGATGCGCCGCTGCGGCATCGAGGACTCGGGCGTCGGGCTCACTCAGTTCACCGCCGAACCCGACGGCTCCTTCACGCCGCACACCACCGAGGTCTATCTCGAGGATCGTCCGCCGATGAACACCGTGCGCGCCCTGGCTCCCAAGGCCGAGGAGATGGCCTCCTAGGCGGCTCCGGACCTGATGGGCCAGACCTGATGAACCCGGCCCCGACCCGGCGACGCCGCCCGCCCTGACGCGGGTGGCCGTCGCCGGGTCGGKGCTGTGCCGGGCCGTCGTCCGGGCGCTTCTGCCAGGATGGAACGCATGCAGACGCTGCTGCTGTACCTGCTGATCATGGCACTCGTCGTCGCGATCGTGTTCGCTGTCGTCTGGTTCGTGTTCGGACGCGGAGAAGATCTGCCGCCGGTCGAGCCCGACACCACGCTCACCCGGTTGCCGTCGGTGGGCATCACCGGCGAGGACGTGCGTGCGTTGCGCTTCGCCCAGACCCCGCGTGGTTACAAGCAGGCCGAAGTCGACTGGGCGCTGGCACGTCTCGCGCGTGAGGTCGACGACCTGCGGTCGGTGATCACGCGTCTGCGCGAACGGGAGTCGGTGCCCGGGGCGGAAGCGGGCGCGGCTCCGGACGATCCCGCCGCTGGTATCACCGGGAACGGCGGCGTGGACGTCGGGCGGTCCGGCCCGCCGAGCACCCCCCAGTAGGGGCCGTACGTCGAGACCGCGCGGCGCGCGTGTCGCGCACTGACAATCGTGTGCGACCCGGGCACGTATCATGTTCGGAGCAGGGACCTTGAAGGGAGCTTGAGAATGGCGGCAATGAAGCCACGTACTGGGGACGGCCCCCTCGAAGCGGCCAAAGAAGGGCGTGGAATCGTTGTCCGGATTCCGATCGAAGGTGGAGGTCGACTGGTCGTCGAGCTGACCGCCGACGAAGCAGCCGCGCTGGGCGAGGAACTCCGCGGGGTAACCGGCTGAACATGCCCCACGAGGGCAGTTCCCATGAGGCCCGGGCGGACCCACCGACTCCGCACCGGGCGCATGGCCTCACTTCGGTACTCGAGATCCTGCGCTGCCCGGTGTGTACCGGGCGCCTATCGGGGGACGGCGCGTCGCTGCGCTGTCCGCAGGCGCATTCTTTCGACCTCGCCCGTCAGGGCTATGTCTCACTGCTCGACGGCCGGTCCGGCGCGCTGCGCGCCGACACCGCAGCCATGGTGGCCGCCCGAGCCCGCGTGCACGACTCCGGTTTCCTGCTCCCCGTGGTCGATTTCGTCGCCGGCCGCGCGGCCGAGGTCACGGGTGGACACGACCGGCCGGTGATCCTCGACGCGGGGGCCGGTGGCGGACACTATCTTCGCGCCGCGGTCGAGGCGAGTGGGGTGCCCGGCGGTGACGGACGGTCCTCGGCCGCCGGAATCGGCCTGGACCTCTCGAAGTACTGCGCGCGGGCCATGGCGCGGGGACCCCGGCCCCTCGCTGCCGTCGTCGCCGACGTCTGGCGCGGACTGCCCGTCGTCGATGACGCTGTCGCGGTGGTGCTCTCGGTGTTCGCGCCACGCAACGCGAGCGAGTTCGCCCGCGTACTGGCCCCTGATGGCGCACTGATCATCGTGAGTCCGGGGCCCGATCACCTCGGCGAACTCATCGAGCCGATGGCGATGCTGCGTGTCGACGAGGCCAAATCCGAGCGCCTCCGTGCCTCGCTCGACGCGGGCTTCGAATTGGTCGACGAGTCACCTGTCCGGTACTCCGCAGACGTCGACGCGCAGACCGTGGGGGATCTGGTCGCCATGGGCCCGTCGGCATTTCACTCCGACGAGGCCGACATCCGCTCGCGGGCCGCAGCCTTCGCCGGGGACGGTCGGGTGCGGGTTACGGTGTCGGTCGTGGTGACCACGTGTCGGCCCGCCCGCGGACGCTCACCCGCTCAACGCCGTACGGACTCGTAGACACCCAGCGTCTGTTCGGCGATCGACGCCCAGGAGAACTCGGCTTCGGCGCGTTCGCGGCCGGCCACCCCCATCGCCGACGCCGCCGCCGCATCCGAGGCCACCGCGTTCACCGTGTCGGCGAGATCGTGTTCGAAGGTCGCCGGATCGACGGGGTCGTACCGCACGAGGCGGCCGGTGACGTTGTCGCGCACCACCTCGGGAATGCCGCCGACCGCCGAAGCCACCACCGCGGTACCGCAGGCCATCGCCTCGAGGTTGACGATGCCCAGCGGTTCGTACACCGATGGGCACACGAAGACCGTTGCCGCGGTCAAGATCTCGCGGATGCGGGGGAGTGGGAGCATCTCGCGCACCCAGTGGACGCCGGGACGCGAGGCGGAGAGTTCGCCCACCGCGCTCTCGATCTCGGCGCCGATCTCCGGCGTGTCGGGGGCACCAGCACAGAGGACGAGCTGGATGTCCGGATCGAACCGGTGCGCCGCGGCCACCAGATGTGCGACGCCCTTCTGCCGGGTGATCCGGCCGACGAACGCCGCGATCGGGCGATCCGGGTCGAGCCCGAGTGCGGTCGGCGTCGAGTCGGGTCCGAACGGATCGTCGACCGGGAACCATTGAGATGTGTCGATCCCGTTGCGCACCACCTGGACACGCTCAGGGTCCAGACGCGGGTAGGTGTCACAGATATCGGTGCGCATCCCCGAGCTCACCGCGATCACCGCGTCGGCGTACTCCACCGCGTTGCGTTCCACCCAGCTCGACACCCGGTACCCGCCGCCGAGTTGCTCGGCCTTCCACGGGCGCGACGGTTCGAGCGAGTGGGCGGTCAGCACGTGCGGCACGTCGTAGAGCTGCCCCGCCAGGTGCCCGGCAAGTCCGGTGTACCAGGTGTGGGAGTGCACGACGTCGGCGCCGGACGCACCCACCACCATCCGCAGATCGGCCGACAACGTGGTGATCGCCGCATTCGCCCCGGCCAACCCCGGATCGGGGGTGTACACCGCGGCGGTCTCCCGCTCGGCGCCCATGCAGTGCACGTCGACGGTGATGAGATCGCGCAGATACCGGACCAATTCGGTGACGTGGACCCCGGCGCCGCCGTAGACCTCAGGTGGATATTCCCGTGTCATCATCGCCACCCGCATGGTCTCGACGCTAGTGCCATCGCGCGCAGATCGCCATCGGTGCTGCCAAACCCCGGTCGCGGCCGACGCTGCGCATACTGACCGCCCGGTCATCTGGCCGACGGCTTCGATCGCGGTTAAGTTGGGGGAGTGAGATCTGAGCCGCACGTCCTCGGCATCGTCCTCGCAGGCGGCGAAGGCAAGCGTCTGTACCCGCTGACGATGGACCGCGCCAAACCTGCGGTGCCCTTCGGCGGTGCCTACCGACTCATCGACTTCGTGCTGTCGAACCTGGTCAATGCCGGTTACGAGCGCATTTGCGTGCTGACACAGTACAAATCGCATTCGCTGGACCGGCACATCTCGCAGACCTGGTGGACGTCGGGATTCCACGGCGAGTACATCACCCCGGTGCCGGCCCAGCAGCGACTCGGACCACGCTGGTACACCGGCAGTGCCGATGCGATCTTCCAGTCGATGAACCTCATCACCGACGAACGACCCGAGTACATCGTCGTCTTCGGAGCCGATCACGTGTACCGGATGGACCCGTCGCAGATGGTGGCCGCGCACATCGAATCCGGCGCCGACGTCACGGTGGCCGGGATCCGCGTGCCCCGAGCGGAGGCGGTGGCCTTCGGCTGCATCGACTCCGACGAGAGCGGGAAGATCACCCGCTTCCTGGAGAAGCCGGCCGATCCGCCCGGCACGCCGGACGATCCCGACGTGACGTTCGCGTCGATGGGCAACTATGTGTTCACCACCGAGGCGCTGGTCGACGCGCTGCGCGCCGACGCCGCCGACTCGGACTCCGACCACGACATGGGCGGTGACATCATCCCGGCCTTCGTGCGCCGGGACACCGCCTTCGTCTACGACTTCAAGGACAATCAGGTACCCGGTGCCACCGAACGCGACACCGGTTACTGGCGCGACGTCGGAACCCTGGATGCGTTCTACGAGGCGCACATGGACCTGGTGTCGGTCCACCCGATCTTCAACCTCTACAACGGCCGCTGGCCCATCCGCGGCGAGACCCACAACCTGCCGCCCGCCAAGTTCGTCCAGGGCGGGGTCGCGGAGGACTCCGTGGTCGGTTCCGGATGCATCATCTCCGCCGGCACGGTGCGCAACTCCGTGCTGTCGTCGAACGTCATCGTCGAGGACGGCGCGGTGGTCGAGGGCAGCGTGCTGATGCCCGGCGTGCGCGTCGGCAAGGGCGCGGTGGTCCGCAAGGCCATCCTCGACAAGAACGTCGTGATCGGTGACGGCGAGCAGCTCGGTGTCGATCTCGAGGCCGACCGCGAACGGTTCTCGGTGAGCGCCGGCGGTGTGGTCACCGTCGGCAAGAACATCCAGGTCTGACGACCGCCCTTCGTGGCTCGCTTCGCTCGCACCTCAGGGAGCGGGGGTTGGCCCGTCGCGTAGGGCCGCGTCGATGAGCGTCGCGATGTCGTCTCCGGCGTCGTCCGGAAGCGCGTCGACCGGCCACCAGCGGAGGTCCACGGACTCGTCACTGCATACGACGCGGGGGAGTTCACCGTCGGGCGTCGGGGCGGCGACCACCCGGTAGCGGACGTCGAGGTGGCGGGTGGGGACTCCCAAGGAGCAGGTGATCGGGTGGGTGTGGAGGTGGACCATCCCGTCACCGGCGAGCGTGGGGTCGGCGGTGTCGAGCACGAGTTCGGGCATGCCCGACTCTTCTCGCGCCTCGCGTAGCGCCGCGCCGGCGAGGGAATCGTCGGAGGGTTCGCAGTGACCGCCGAGCTGTATCCACTTCCCGACGCGGGGGTGCAGGGTCAGCAGGACGTGTCGGCGCGTCGCGTCGAAGACGATCGCCGAACCCGTCAGATGTCCTGGTGCGCAGGCCCGAAGACACCCGTCCGGGGACGCGGCGAGGAACGCGAGATATGCGTGACGCAGGGAGTCCTGGGCGGGATCGGGTGTCTCCCACCGTGTCAGGGCCTCGACGGCGGAGGCGTGCAGCGACTCGGCGGTCACAGTTCGACGACCCACTCCGCGGTGGGGGCGGGGTCGCGCAACCCGGCCGGTTCGAGCGGATGTCCGATGGCGACGGCCCCCAGCGGTTCCCAACTCGGATCCAGATCGAGAACGCGGCGCACCGTCGGCGCGGCGAAGATGGTCGACCCGACCCAGCAGCTGCCGATGTCGCGGACCGCCAGCGCGGTGAGCAGGGTCGCGACCGCCCCGCCCGCGGCCACGGTGAACATCGTGTGCTCGGCGGCGTTGCGACGATCATCGGGGTAGTCGTGGGCGCCCTCGGGTACGAGGAACGGGATCACCAGTTCCGGGGCGTCGTAGAGGATCTGCCCGCGTCGAAGTCGCTTCTCGATGGATTCGGCTGTCTTGGAGTCCGATTCGAGGTCGGTGCGCCAGTCGCGCGTCATCGCGTCGAGCAGTTCGCGGCGTCGCGAGGCGGAACGCAGCCACACGAAGCGGACCGGATGTGTGTGGTGGGGTGCCGGGGCGGTGAGCGCCTCGGCGAGGGCGTCGCGCATCTCCGCGGGGTCGACGGGCCGGTCGGCGAAGGTGCGCACCGAACGCCGGGTGCGGATGGCCTCTCGGCGGCCCTCTGCGATCGCCTCTTCGGTCCCGAGACGGAACAGGTCCTCGTCGTAGGGACGGATGAGGTCGGCGGCGGTGGTGCCGTCGTCGGCCGGAGCGAATCCGCGGACGACGGCGACCGGGACGGCGGCGAGCTTGCCCTTGACGAGGTCCGCCGCAGCGGCGAGTTCGTCGGCCACCGCTATCTCGGTGACGATCAACGGATTCCCGTAGTCGTCGACGCCGCCCTCGTAGGGATGGGTCACGGCGATGCCGGCCGCGCCGATGGCGACGTCGGTCTGTCCGGTCCGCCAGGCCCGACCCATCGTGTCGGTGATGATCACCGCGACGTCGAGGCCGGCGGCGTCGGCGATGGCACGCCGCAGTGACGCCGCACTGCGGTCGGGGTTCTCCGGCAGGAGTGCCAGTTGGTCGCTGCGCACATTCGAGCCGTCGATCCCGGCCGCTGCCTGCACCAGGCCGAGGCGGTTCTCGGTGATGAGGGTTCGGTTCTTGCGGGCCAGGACGCGCACCGATTCGGCGTCGACGAGGCGACGACGCAGCGCGTCCCGCTCCTCGGGGTCGCTGGGCGCGTCGACCATCCGCCCTTCGGCCTTGGAGATGATCTTGCTGGTGACCACCAGGACGTCGCCGGACTCGAGCCAGGGTGCGGCGCCGAGGATCTCACCCGCGACGTCGGAGTCGGCGGTGAACTCGGGCAGGCCGGTCACCGGCCGGATCTCGAGATGTCCCGGTGCGCGGTGGTCGGGGCGAGCGGTCACCGCACGCCCTTGTTGGTCTCGGGCAGCGGTACGTCGACGAGCGCGCAGGCCGCACGCACCATCTGCGCGGTGGCCGCGGGGTCGGTCATGAGCAGCGGTGCGGCGCCGACGGCGATGCCGTCGACAGCGGCGTGGTCACCCTCGGCGATGAGCCAACCGTCGAGAATCCCGTTGCCGCTGCGGGCGCCGTAGTGTCCGGCGATCCCCTGTGCCGAGGACTCGACCTCGATCACGGACAGGCACTCGTCGGCCATGCCGCGCAGGGGACGGTTGTCGATGACCGGTGAGATCCCGACCACCGGGGCCCTGGTCTGGCGCAGCGCGCTGCGCATCCCGGGAACACTGACGATGGCGCCGATGCTCACGACCGGGTTCGACGGCGCGAGGAGGATGACATCGGCGTCGGCGATCGCGTCGAGGACGCCGGGTGCCGGCGCCGTGTCGTCCGAACCGACCTGCGCGAAGCCGAAGGTGGGGATCTGCGCGCGATGGCGTACCCACCATTCCTGGAAGTGGATCGCGACCCGTTCGCCGTCCTCGCCGTCGGGTTTGGCGACCACGACGTGGGTTTCGTGACGATCGTCGGTGACGGGCAGGAGCCGCACCCCGGGGACCCAGCGCCGGCACAGGGCGGCCGTGACGTCGGACAGCCGGTACCCGGCGTCGAGCATCTGGGTCCGGATGAGGTGGGTCGCGAGATCGCGATCGCCGAGTCCGAACCAATCCGGGTCGGCCCCGTAGGCGGCGAGTTCCTCTTTCGCGCGCCAGGATTCGTCGCGCCGACCCCACCCGCGTTCGGGATCGATCCCGCCCCCGAGGGTGTACATACAGGTGTCGAGGTCGGGGCAGATGCGGACGCCGTGCATCCAGGCGTCGTCGCCCACGTTCACGATGGCGGTGATCTCGTGCTCGGTCGCCGGGGCGCCGGACGCGTCGTCCTGGGGGGCCGGGAACGCCGTCGGGCCGAACAATTCGCGCAGACCGAGGAGGAATCGTGCCCCTCCGACGCCCCCGACGAGTACGGTCACCTTCACAGCAGGTACTCCTTCACACCGCCACTGTAGTGCGCGGTGCGAGTCGGCGGTCAGGCGCTGTCGGTGCGGTGCGGATGGTTTCGACCCGTGCCGGGTTCGGTGTGACATTCACGTCGGGTTGAGGTCAATGTCGTGTCGAGTCACAGGGTTGTCGGATCCTGGTGGTAAACAGAGAATCTTTGACTTCAACTTGACCGGGACCGCCTTGGGCGTGTGTAATCACATCAGTGTCATTCCGAGTTTGAGATCGAGAACCTTCGGATCGAAAACCGCTGGACTTCAACGGATTCGATCGTATGTTCGAACTCGGGAGAGGGTCGGTTCCGGCACTTCGCGGGCCGTCGCTCGGGCGCTGTGTACGTCTGATGTGGGTGTTTCCACATCCGTAGTACAAGTGGTGTGGCAACAGTGGTGGGTGCGGCACACAGGCCGTGTTCGCAGAGGACGCAGAAACTACCAACATCCCGAGCTAGGAGGCGCCGACGATGGCTTTGGAAAACCCGATCGGCAATCCGCTTGAACCACAGAACCGCCCGCAATTCACCGCCGAATTCAACACCCTTGGCCCCGTTGATGATTCGATGATCGGCGGCACTGCCGCCGCGTCGGCCATCGGCATCGGGACCGACTTCGGGTCGCCGCACGGGCCCGTCGCCGACGACGCCGACCCGGGTCGTCGTCATCTTTCGTTGGTGCCCAACGACTTCGACGATCTCTTCGACGCCGTCGAAGAGCAGTGGCAGGACCGTGCCCTGTGTGCGCAGACCGACCCCGAGGCGTTCTTCCCGGAAAAGGGTGGGTCGACACGTGAGGCCAAGCGGATCTGCCAGGGCTGCGAGGTCAAGTCCGAATGCCTCGAGTACGCACTGCACAACGACGAACGCTTCGGTATCTGGGGCGGCCTGTCGGAGCGTGAGCGCCGGCGTCTCAAGCGCGGCATCATCTGACCGGCGTCACCATCTGAGCGGACGGCTCGCGACGGAGTCGTCCCCACCGATCATCGACCGCGGATCACTCTGGTCCGCGGTCGATCGTGTCTTCGTCGACGCCCAGATGCGTCGCCACCTGTTGCACGAGTACCTCGTGGATCAGATCCAGCAACTCGGTGCCCTTCTTGGCCCGGGACTCCAGTGGCCGGCGGAACAGGATGATCTGCGCCCGCGTCGGTGCGCCGTTCACATCCATCCCGGCCGGGATCAGCCGTGCGAGCGGCACCGCACCGTCGGCGGTCACCTCGTCGGGCCACTCGACCGTCTCGGGGTCGCGGGGCAGGAGCCGGGGGATCTCGTCGACGGCGATGTCGAGTCCGGCGATCTGGTCATGCCACTGCGCGTCGATCTCGGCGAACGCCTCCAGGGCGACCGCGTCGAATTCATCGGACCGGCTGTTGTGGGCGGGCACGCCCTGTGGCAGCAACGGCGAGCGCAGTCCCCGTCCGCGACGATCGCGGTGACGACCCGTCCGCCGACGACCGCGGCGCGCCTCCGGCAGGCCGGAGGAGCCACGTGGAGTCGGCTTCGGGTCGATACGCATGGCGAGAGTGTAGGAGGTCGGACGAGTCCGTGTCTCCTCCGGTCGCTGCGTGTCTGCTCCGGCGGTCCGGGTCTTCGCCGGCCGCCCGCCCGGTGAGCGTGTCGCCGACGCGGTTGCGAGCGACGAGGGCTAATCTCGTCACGTGAAGCTTCCCCGACTGTGCTGCCGACCCGGCTGCGCCCGATCCGCGGTGGCTACCCTGACCTTCGTCTATGCCGAGTCGACCGCGGTGATCGGTCCGCTCGCGACGTCGCAGGAGCCGCACTCGTGGGACCTGTGCGACGATCACGCCCGCCGGATCACCGTCCCGCGCGGCTGGGAGATGCTGCGCAGCGAGCGGGGATTCTCCGCGCCGCCGGCCGAGGATCAAGAGCTGACCGCGCTCGCCGAGGCGGTTCGGGAAGCCGGAGCCGTCGCCGGCGGTGGACGCCCGCGGTACGTCGACCGCAGTCCGATCGACGCCTTCGATGCCTTCGAGGACACCGCGTTCGTCGAGGCCCATCGCGATGCCGTGGACGACCGTCGGACGGGTCGGCACCGCGCCGGCCCGGTCGATGCGCCCGCCCCGACCGCCGGGGCGTCGCGTCACCAGACCCGGCCGCGCCCGGGGCGCCGCGGACACCTGCGGGTACTGCCGGACCCGGTCGACTGACCGGTCACCACCGCGCGGGGGGCGTGGACCACACAGACGTCCGGAGGAGACGTCGCCACCGTGACCATGCACCCGTTCCCGTCGAGAGTGCGCCGTGTGCCGTCGACTGTGCAGCGTGTGCGGAGTCCGGTGTTGTCGGGACTGTGCCGAGTACGTGCGCGCCGACTCCGCGACCTGGCTACCCTGGTGACATGCGAACCGGTTCCCCCGACCTCGACGACGCCGAGGAGCTGATCTCGGCCGATGTCGACGGTTTGCTGAGAGCGGTCGCGCTCGCCGGCGCACAGGTGCGCGCCGTCGCCGAAGCGGTACGCGAAGGCGTGCTCGCCCCGCTCGCGGACCTGCGTCCCCGTAGCGTCATCGTGGTCCACGGTTCCAGCGGCGTCTCCCATCGGGCGACCGACTTCGCGGTGGCCACGCTCGGGGCCCGGGTGGACGTCCCGGTGGTCAGTGGTCCGGTGTTGCCCGGGTGGATCGGCCCGCTCGACGTCGTGATCGTCGCCGGCGACGATGCCGGGGACATGGCGCTCGCCGACGCCGCCGCGCGGGCGTTACGCCGGCGGGCCGAGGTCGTGGTGGTCGCACCCGTGGCCGGGCCTCTGCGAGATGCGCTGGGCGGCAACGGGATCAACCTCGCGCCGCGGTTCGACATCGAACCCCGCTTCCGCTTCGTGGGGTTCGCCGCCGCGCTGCTCGCGGTGTTCGGTGCGCTGACCCAGGTCCGGTTCACCGGGAGCGTGCCCGCACTCGACGACCTCGCCGACGCACTCGACGACGAGGCCTCGACCGGACACCCGGCCCGCGACGCCTTCCACAATCGCGCCAAATCGCTGGCGCTGCGCGTCCAGGGCCGCCCCACCGTCTGGACGGCGGACAGCCCGGCCGGCGCGGCCATCGCCCGGCATGCGGTCGCCGGGCTCGTCGGACTCTCCGGGATCGTCAGCGCCGCAGCCGAACTCACGGACGTCTCGCGAATGGTGCAGTTGCTCGGGTCGCGTTCGGATGTCGCGCCGAGTGCGGACTCGATCTTCTACGATCCCGACTTCGACGGACCGCCGGCAGCTCCCGCGCCGCGCGTCCAGGTCGTCTCGACCGGGCGGCGGGAATGGTTCACGCGTCAGCGGATCACCGGTCTCGGAGAGGTCGATCTCCTCGTCGGAATCGATCGTGCGCAAGAGACTTCGGCCGCCGGGGGCGCGGACGGCCGCGAGTGGGAGGACCGGCGTCCGGCGCCGGGTGAGGATCCGGTGGCCGACGGCCCGGGGGATGTACTGGATTTCCTGATCGTGGCACTACGGGTCGAGATGGCGGCGGTGTACCTCCGCCTGGTTGGGAACGCGTTGCAATGAGGATCATCGACGGAGTGGTGCGGCCATACGCCTGGGGGTCGCGGACCGCGATCGCGTCCATGCAGGGTAGGTCCGTGCCATCGGCGCACCCGGAGGCGGAGCTGTGGTTCGGGTCCCATCCCGCGGGTTCGGCTCGGTGCGTCGATGTCGCCGGGATCGAGCAGGATCTCGTCGATGTGATCGACGCGGATCCGATCGGCACGCTCGGCGCGGCAAGCACGGCGGCCTTCGGCGAGCGTCTGCCGTTCCTCCTGAAGGTGCTCGCCGCCGAGGAACCGCTGTCCCTGCAGGCACATCCGTCCGCCGAACAGGCCCGGGCAGGATTCGAACGCGAGAACGCCCGCGGTGTCGCGCTCGAAGCCCGCGACCGCAACTACCGCGATCCATGGCACAAGCCCGAACTGATCGTCGCGACGACACCGTTCGACGCACTGGCCGGCTTCCGTCGACCGGAGGACACCATCCGGTTGCTCCGCGCACTGCAGGTCAGTGAGCTCGACCCCTATCTGGGGATGCTCGCGGGGCAGCCGGACTCGGAGGGGCTGCGGGCGCTCTTCACGACGTGGCTGACGCTGCCCGAGTCGCTGCTCCGTCAGCTGGTCCCGGCGGTACTCGCCGGCGCGGTCACCGTGCTGAGCACGGGTGAGACGGAGTTCGTCGCCGAACTGCGGACGGTGTGTGAACTCGGGGAGGCCTACCCGAACGATCCCGGTGTCCTGGCATCGTTGCTGCTCAACAACATTCACCTCGAACCCGGGCAGGGTCTCTATCTGTCCGCGGGTAACCTGCACGCCTACCTCCGCGGTACGGGTGTGGAGATCATGGCGAACTCCGACAATGTGCTGCGGGGCGGACTGACGCCCAAACACATCGACGTTCCCGAGTTGTTGCGCGTCCTCGACTTCACCCCGGTCGATGTCTCGGACCTGACCCCGCAGATCCGGACCGTCGGCGCCGAGCGCGTGTACCTCACCCCCGCTCCCGAATTCCGGCTGTCGCGTGTCGAACTCGACGGGACGGGCCTCCACCACGCCTCGTCGATCTGCTTCGACATGCCGGGCCCGCAGATCCTCGCCGTGCTCAGCGGCGCGGTGGAGGTCCGACCGGCGGGTGGGAACCCGCTCACCGTGACGGCCGGACGGGCAGTGTGGATCACCGACGACGACCCGGACGTCATCGTCCGCGCGGGGTCGGCTCGTGCGGTCTTCTACCGCGCGCTGGTGCCGGCCGCGGTCTCGGCGCAACCCGACCTGACCTCATCGGTGGCGTCCGCGTCCGAATGATGTCAGTCCGTCAGCGCCGAACCGGAGTAGCCGCAGCGGTGCCCGCGGGTTCGGGGTAGCCGCCGATCAGGTTCCATTCGTCGGGGGTCGCGACCATGGTGACCAGGATCGGCCGCCCGCCGGTGTCGAGTGCGATGTCCTGTGGCGTACGCGGATTCTGACGCAGCGCGACGGTGGCGCCGTCGGCGGGTTCGCCGAGGCCCGGTGCGACGACGATCATCCGCGTGGTGTCGGGTTGCGGGGAAGGTGGCGCCACACCGTCGACGATGACCAGGCCGGGGCCGGGGCGCGCCGGGGTGCGGTCGCCCGAGAGTGACAGCGCGCTCGGATCGCCCACGGCGGTGACCACCGGGGTCCACCGGTGCGGGCGGTCGGTGTGCACGCGCACCGCGGCACCGACCGCGACTGCGCGGAGAGCGATCTGGGCCACGACGTGAATGCCCGCGGCGACCGAGACCGTGGAGATACCGGGTCCGACGAGCCGGGTGGCGACCGCGCGGCCGGCGTGATCGGCGCCGATGAGCTGGCCGCAACCGCCTGCCGGGATACGCGCCGAGGCGAGGAACGCCTCCGCCTCCGAACCCGTGAGTGCGGGTATGGCCCGGTCGAGCCGGGTCGGCGTCGAGATGGGGAGACTCGCTGCGAGAGCGTCGAACTGGCGGCCGTCGAGGGGGATCAGACCCGCGGGCCATCCACCGAGTGCGCGCCTCGCGGCGGGGAACTCGTTGACGCGGACGATCCCGGACACCTCGACCGTCGTGCGATCGCCGCGACGCCTGCCCTCGGTGACTCGTGGGCACAACTTCACGGTGACGGTCGTCGAGACCGCGGAGTTGACCCAGATGCCGCGCAGCACGTCGGTCAGGGCGGCCGGTTCGACGGCGGCGCTGCGCATCCGCAGACCGGCGACGCCGACCGAGTCGCGTTCCTCGGCGAGCGAGTCGAGGCTCGCGCCCTCGATGAGCTGCGCCGTGATGGCGGTGATCTGTGCCGCCGACAGGATGGTCGTCGACAAGCCGTGTTCGGCGAGCCTCTTGGCGACGCGGCGGGTGGTCACCGTCGCGGTGCGCAGTGCACCGGTCGCGCCGCCCCCGCGGCGGGCGACGGCGTCGGCGCAGTCGAGGGGATTGAGCCGGAGGACGACCAACACCGACCGTTGGGCCGTCGCCGACAGCGGGCCCAGGGTGCGGTCGTAGGTGTCCGGCGCGATGCCCGAACCCCACACGCGCACACCGTGACTGATGACCTCGATGGAGCTGAGCCGGATGTCGTAGGGACTGATGCACTCGGCCAGGACGCCGAGGGGCACCACCTGGCCCGATTCGTCGCCGAGTTCGCTGTGACCCGGGGTCAGGTAGGTGACGGCCGGGCTGCCCGGGTCCACCCGGACGACGGTGACCAGGGTGTCGCCGACCCACCTCGCGCCGATGGTCGTCGGAGCCGATGTCCGCCGTGCGGTGGCGTGGGTGCTGGGGGCGGGCAGCGGGACGTCGAACGGGGCCGGGGCGAGATCGGCGTGGTCGCGGCGCATCCGCGACCATGAGAACGACAGATTCGCCACGATTCGGCCGAACACCGACGGCCGCCCGCCGACCCGCACCAGACCTGCGGAGACGACCGCGGCCACGCCGAGTGCGGTTGCACCCCAGACGCTGCCGGACACCACCCAGACGACGAGTCCGATTGCCAGCACCGCCTCGATCACGACGAGTGTGGGCAGTGCCATCCCACGCCTGTTCCGCTCCACGGTTGCGACCCCCTCGATCACCGCTGCCGACTGGCGTGTGCCGTCCACCGAGAGTGTGCACAAGCGGTGGAGCCCCACACGTCAGGGGCATGTTTGTCGGTTAGGCTACTACCGCGCGGCAGGGGGTATGCCGCAGGAGATCACAACCCGCTCGCCGCCGGAGAAGGTCCGACGCCGCGGCCCGGGTGCGGACAGGGGGAGCCGTGGCACGTCAGCTGACGACCAAAGCCCAGGTCAACGGCTACCGTTTCCTGATCAAGAGGCTCGAGCACGCGCTGGTACGACGCGATGTCCGGATGTTGCACGATCCCATGCGTTCACAGTTGCAGGCGCTCGTGGTCGGGACCGTCCTCGGTTTGCTGGTCCTCGGCGGGTGCGGAATCTGGGGCCTGATCCGGCCGCAGGGGTCCGTCGGCGACGCCACGATCATCGTCAGCAAGAACAGCGGCAGCACCTACGTCCTGATCGAGGACACCCTGCATCCCGTCCTCAACCTGGCCTCGGCACGGCTGGTGACGGGTAGCTCGGAGTCGCCGACCTCGGTCGGGGACAACAAGCTCAAGCCGTACCCGCGCGGACCCCTGTTGGGCATCCCGGGTGCGCCGGCGGCACTGCCGAAGTCGTCACACCCGGACTCCTCCACCTGGACGGTCTGCGATTCGTCGACCGTGTCGGACGCGCCGGCCGAGTCGATCGAGCAGACCGTCATCGCCGAGACGCCGCGTCTGGGTGACGCGATCGGGACGGCGCGCCCCGCCGACGCCGTGCTCGTCGATGGCGGCGACGAGACCTTCCTGGTGTATCAGCTGTTCCGGGACGGTGTCTGGAGTCCGGTCCGTGCCGCTGTCGACACCGAGAGCGCGCCCGTCATGCGGGCTCTCGGCCTCGAGGGGGCCACGCCCCGGCAGATGTCCACCGGCCTGCTCAACACCTTCCCACTGGTCGATCCGCTTGCCGTGCCGGAGATCTCGGGTGCCGGCCAGCCCGGGGCAGTCGACGGCGCGAGTGTCGGCAGCGTCGTCAAGTCGGTCGGTGTCGATGACACGACGTCCTATCATCTGGTGCTGCGCGACGGGGTGCAGGAGATCAGCGCCCCGACCGCCGAACTGATGCGGCTGGCCGACTCCGACGCAGCTCCGGTGACCACCGTCGCCCCGGGGCAGCTCGCTGCGCTGAGAACCGTGGAGTCGGAACCCGTCTCGGACTTTCCCGAAGTCGCGCCGACGCTGCTGGACGTGGGCGGCGATCCGACGCTGTGCCGCACCTGGACCCGCGGGACGGGGGAGCCGCGCGCACAGACGACGTTGCTCGCGGGGCGTGAACTGCCGCTCGCGTCGGACGCGGTGCCGGTCCGGCTGACGTCGTCCGATGGTGCCGGACCGAACCTCGACGCGGTCTACATGCCGCCCGGCTCGGGTGAGTATCTGCAGGTGACCGGCAACGAGGCAGACAGCTCGCGCACCGAATCGCTGTTCTATGTCAGCGATTCGGGTGTTCGGTTCGGCGTGCCGGACTTCGAGACCGGCGGCATCCTCGGGCTCGGGGATTCACCGTCCCGCGCGCCGTGGTCGGTGGTGTCGCTGCTGGCGCCCGGGCCGACCCTCTCGCGCGAGAACGCCCTCGTCGCGCACGACGGCCTGGAGACCGCACGACTCGACGCCGGCGCGGAGCACACCGAAGGACCCTCGACCGGCGGATGATCGACGGCGCCCCCGCCGCGGCCCTACGTGAGCGGGCCGCCGACGATGTTGCCGACGATCCCGCGGATGACGTTGGTGCCGTCCTCGGATCGCAGTTCCTCATACCAGGCCGCGGTCGCCTCCGGGTCCTTGCCGTGCGTGACGTCGCAGCGCTTGCGTGCGCGGAGCACGAGGTCGGCGGCCCGTTCGGTGCGTGACGCCTCATAGGTCGTGAGGGCCGCGTGCAGGTCGTCGGGGTGATCACGGAAGGCGAACTGCAGGGCGATCGCATCTTCCATCGCCGAACAACCACCCTGCCCGATGTCGGGGGTGGTGTTGTGTGCGGCGTCGCCGAGTAGTGCTACATGTCCCCGGACCCAGGTGTGGAACGGATCGATGTCGAGGATCTCGACGCGGTTGGTGGTCGCGGGATCCAGTGTCTCGATGAGCTTCTGGACGCCGGGCGCCCATCCGGCGAACTCCTCGGCGAGCACCTCGCGTGCGGTTCCACGTTCGAACGGAACCCCTTCGGGCATGGTCACGTCGAAGAAGAAGTAGAATCGGTTGCCCGCCACCGGCATCACCGATACCCGACGCGAATCGCCCACGTAGGTGGTCCATTCGGTGGCCGGTCCGATCTCCTCGTCGATCGGGACGAGCCCGTTGAAGTTCACGTACCCCGCGTAACGACGCTCGACCGCGTGACCGAGCACATGGTCGCGGGCAAGCGATCTCGCACCGTCGGCGGCGATGACGACATCACCCTGGGCAGTGGTGCCGTCGGCGAATTCGACAGTGGCGCCGTCCGGACCGTCGTGGACGGCGACCATCTTCTTGCCGAACCGGATCTCGTCGTGGCCGAAGGCGTTCATGAGCATGAGCTGGAGTTCGGCGCGTGCGATCGGGTAAGGACGTTGCCCGACCTCGTCGATGAGCGGTGCCATGCTGAAGCGGCACATCGTCTCTCCGGTGAATGCGTCGATGTAGCTCATCGAATCGACGATGCCGCCCAGCGCGGCGGTCTCGGCTTCGAGGCCGAGGTGGTTCAGGCACTTGACCCCGTTGGACCACACCGAGATCGCCGCGCCGACGGGGCGGTTCTCGGTGACCTGCTCGTATATCTCGACCTCGTGCCCGAGCTGTCGCAACGCGATGCCCGCCGAGGTCCCGCCCATACCGGCGCCGATGATCACAGCTTTCACAGGAACCCAGGCTAGGTGTCCGCGAGCCGCGGCGCGCGGCGAGTACGCCGGACACCTCGCCGCCTGACCGCCGCTGCGAGGACGTCGTGACCGGGATGGACCCGACGGGTCAGGACCGGTCGTGTCCGGTGACGAGCGCGGTGACCATGTCCTGCCACTGATGGGTGATCGTCTCGAGGTCGAGTCCGACGTCCACCAACAGGTAGCGGACCGAACTCGCCGAGAGCGGCGCCTGGACAGTGAGGGCCAGGAAATCCAGCGCGCCGTCGAAACCCAACTGGCGCAACAGGATCTGCACATGCTGGGTGGACGTTCGGGCCACCGGGTGACTCATGAAGTCCTCGGCGCCGGCGCCGGCCTCCAGCAGGATGTCGAGGTGGTCGGCGGTGAGCTTGAGGCGAGCGCGACCGTAGGCGAGGAGTCGGTCGAGTGGGGGAGCGCCGGGACCCAGCGGCTCCGGACCGGACAGATACGCCTGCTGGATCTCGGACTCGCTGTGGTCGAGGAGAGCGAGCATGAGCCCGGTCCGGCTGCCGAAGCGACGGAACACTGTGCCCTTGCCCACACCCGCTTCGCGGGCAACCGCCTCCATCGTCACCGCGGCCGCACCGTGGTGATCGATGAGGTTCTTGGCGGCAGCCAGCAACAGACGCCGGTTACGTGCGGCGTCGGCACGTTCGGTCCCCGAAGAATTGAGCGAGATGTGGAGTGGGGAGTGGTCGGGCCCGTTTGGCACGTGATGAGCGTAACTCTTGACCAGATGCGGAATGAATCGGACCCTGGTCCGGTTAGAGCATGTCGTAGACAAGGTCGCGTGGACTTCCACGGACTCCTGTGCCATCGAGAGGAATCACATGTCGGAACGAGTCGTCGAACTGGTCGCGCTGGTCGGAAGCTTGCGTACGGCCTCGGTCAACCGCCAGCTCGCCCACCTGGCCGCGGACAATGCGCCGTCGGGAGTCTCCATCACGGTCGTCGACAATCTCGGCTCGCTGCCGTTCTACAGCGAGGACATCGACGTCGAGGAGCAGCTCGACCCAGCCGTGGCGAACCTGCGCCAGATCGTCGGCGCCGCCGACGGCGTGCTGATCGCGACCCCCGAGTACAACGGCACCATCCCCGCCGCACTCAAGAACGCCATCGACTGGTTGTCGCGGCCCTACGGCACCGGCGCGCTCACGGGCAAGCCCGTCGCGGTGCTGAGCGCGGCCCTCGGCCAGTACGGCGGCGCGTGGACCCGTGAGGACACCCGTAAGTCGGTCGGCATCGCCGGCGGTCGCGCGATCGCGGAAGCCGACCTCGGTCTGCAGCTCGCGGCACTGCCCGAGGCCGGCCTGGATTCTCCGGAGGTCGTCGAGAAGGTCGTCGCGTCCGTCACCCGGCTCGTCGACGAGGTCGCTGTCAGCGCCTGACCCGCACCAACGTCCCGACGCCGCGCCCGGCCCTTGCCCGGCGCGGCGTCGTCGTGTCCGGGGGTGCCGGCGTCGGGCCGCGAGTGCGACCGGGGGCGGATGTGGATGGTCGGTGGACATGTTGTGGACCGCCTCGGGACAGCCTGTGAACGACACGCCGGACACGCGGAGGACACGCGGGGGATTTGTGATCGTGCACCGCTCCGACCTGCATGTCTTCCATCAATGTTATTCACAAGCCCTTGTGGTGACCAGAAATGTCAGCCACTAGGTGTAGTGTTTGAGCTACCAGTCAGGCAGACGACGAGAAGCAGTTCGACTCCTCGGAGAAAGCCACCACGATGGTGATCCAGGTCACCATCTTCACGCTGGGAAACCGCACGTCACTGGCGATTCCTACGACCCGAGGAGTACCTCCGAATGTCTATCACCGTCTACACGAAGCCGGCCTGCGTCCAGTGCAATGCCACCTACAAGGCCCTCGACAAGCAGGGTCTGTCCTATGAGATCGTCGACATCAGCGAAGATGCCGAGGCGCGTGACTACGTGATGGCGCTCGGCTACCTGCAGGCACCCGTCGTGGTCGCCGGCGACGCGCACTGGTCGGGCTTCCGTCCCGACCGCATCAAGGCACTCGCCACCGCCGCTGCCTGATCTGCCGTCACCATCACGGTGACATCGCCCGCCCGACCGGCGGTGCAGAGGCGATCCGACGGGGAAGCCGGATCACATCGCATCGCGAGGTCATCGAGGAAATGGTCACGCCGCTCACGGCGTTGACACCGACAGTGCCGGGCCGGACACGGCCGGCGAGATCACGAGAACTACCGGCTGGAGGAGACATGGCGGCAGAATCGCCGTTGATCGTGTATTTCTCCTCCGTCTCGGAGAACACCCACCGGTTCGTCGAGAAACTGGACATGCGCGCCGTGCGCATCCCGGTCCTCGATCGGACCGGTGTTTTCCGTGTCGACGAGCCGTATGTCCTGGTCTGCCCGACCTACGGCGGGGGCAAGGCGACGGGGCAACCCGGCGGCTACGTTCCCAAGCAGGTCATCCGCTTCCTCAACGACGAACACAATCGGTCATCGATCAGGGGGGTGATCGCGGCGGGTAACACGAACTTCGGCGAGGAGTTCTGTTACGCCGGCGATGTCATCGCACGGAAGTGCCACGTCCCCTACCTCTACCGGTTCGAATTGATGGGCACCTCCGACGATGTCGACCGCGTCCGCGCGGGACTCGCCGAATTCGCCCAGAGTCCGGCGTTCGCGGCGAGCGTGTCGCTCAGCGCCTCGCCCGCCTGACCTGCGGATTCCGCTCGATCAGGCTTTGTCGTACCCCTCCCATACTCTGGCCGCACCGGCCCTCGGTAACAGCCACCACTACCCGCAGGAGTCATCTGTCGTGTCGCCCACCGCCGCCGTCTCGGACACCACTTCAGCCAGCAAGTCGGGTGTGCACCCCGGGCCCTCGGGACACGACCCGGGCGAGCTCGACTACCACGCCCTCAATGCGATGCTCAACCTGTACGACGCCGAGGGCAAGATCCAGTTCGACAAGGATCGCGAAGCCGCGAACCAGTACTTCCTGCAGCACGTCAACCAGAACACGGTCTTCTTCCACGATCTCGACGAGAAGCTCGACTACCTCGTCGAGGAGAACTACTACGAGCCCGAGGTCCTTGCGAAGTACGACCGCGAGTTCGTCAAGAGCCTCTTCGGGCACGCCTACAGCAAGAAGTTCCGTTTCCCGACCTTCCTCGGGGCGTTCAAGTACTACACGAGCTACACGCTCAAGACGTTCGACGGCAAGCGGTACCTGGAGCGTTTCGAGGATCGCGTGTGCATGGTGGCGCTGACCCTGGCCGACGGCGACACGGCCCTCGCGCGCAACCTCACCGACGAGATCATCGAGGGCCGGTTCCAGCCGGCGACGCCGACCTTCCTCAACTCCGGCAAGAAGCAGCGCGGCGAACCCGTCTCGTGCTTCCTGCTGCGTATCGAGGACAACATGGAGTCGATCGGCCGGTCGATCAACTCGGCCTTGCAGCTCTCCAAGCGTGGCGGCGGAGTTGCCTTGCTGCTCAGCAACATCCGCGAGCACGGTGCGCCGATCAAGAAGATCGAGAACCAGAGTTCGGGTGTCATCCCGATCATGAAGCTGCTCGAGGACTCCTTCTCCTACGCCAACCAGCTCGGTGCCCGGCAGGGCGCGGGCGCGGTGTACCTGCACGCGCACCACCCCGACATCTACCGCTTCCTCGACACCAAGCGCGAGAACGCGGACGAGAAGATCCGTATCAAGACCCTGTCGCTCGGTGTGGTCATCCCGGACATCACGTTCGAGCTGGCCAAGGCCAACGACGACATGTATCTGTTCAGTCCGTACGACGTCGAACGTGTCTACGGCGTACCGTTCGCCGACGTCAACGTGACGGACAAGTACCACGAGATGGTCGAGGACCGTCGCATCCGCAAGACCAAGATCAAGGCGCGCGAGTTCTTCCAGACCCTCGCCGAGCTGCAGTTCGAGTCGGGATACCCGTACATCATGTTCGAGGACACGGTGAACCGGGCCAACCCGATCGACGGCAAGATCACCCACTCCAACCTGTGCTCGGAGATCCTGCAGGTGTCGACGCCGTCGACCTTCAACGACGATCTGTCGTATGCCGAAGTGGGCAAGGACATCTCGTGCAACCTGGGTTCGCTGAACATCGCTAAGACGATGGATTCGCCCGACATCGGCCAGACCATCGAGACCGCGATCCGCGGCCTCACCGCGGTGAGCGACCAGACCACGATCACGTCGGTGCCCTCAATCGAGCACGGCAACAACCAGTCTCACGCCATCGGCCTGGGGCAGATGAACCTGCACGGATACCTGGCGCGTGAGCGGGTCTTCTACGGCAGCGAAGAAGGCATCGACTTCACGAACATCTACTTCTACACGGTGCTCTATCACGCGCTGCGCGCGTCGAACCGGATCGCCGCCGAGCGCGGCCGGGCGTTCACCGGCTTCGAGAAGTCGAAGTACGCGAGCGGTGAGTTCTTCGACAAGTACACCGAGAAGGTGTGGGAGCCGGCGACCCAGAAGGTGCGAGACCTGTTCGGGCAGGCCGGGATCGCCATCCCGACCCAGGACGACTGGCGTGAGCTGAAGGCCGCCGTCCAGCGTGACGGCATCTACAACCAGAACCTGCAGGCCGTCCCGCCGACCGGTTCGATCAGCTACATCAATCACTCGACCAGTTCGATCCACCCGGTCGCCGCCAAGATCGAGATCCGCAAGGAAGGCAAGATCGGCCGCGTCTACTACCCGGCGCCGTACATGACGAACGACAACCTGGAGTACTACCAGGACGCGTACGAGATCGGGTACGAGAAGATCATCGACACCTACGCCGCGGCCACGCAGCATGTCGACCAGGGCCTCAGCCTGACGCTCTTCTTCAAGGACACCGCCACCACGCGCGACGTCAACAAGGCGCAGATCTACGCATGGCGCAAGGGCATCAAGACGCTCTACTACATCCGCCTGCGCCAGATCGCGCTCGAGGGGACCGAGGTGGAAAATTGCGTCAGCTGCATGTTGTGACCTGTTGAGTGTGAACCGTTGCGTACGAACATGGTTCCGGCCACAGGCGGCGCGATCTACGGGGTTCGGTTGCGGGCCGCGTATGACTATCGCTACATCGGGCTCACCACAAAAACTGGGCAGCAGCGGCTGCGGCAACACTTCAAAGTCGCGGCGGCCGGAAGAAAGACACCGTTCTATGACTGGCTCCGATTGCAAGATCGCGACAACGTTTTGGCGGACGAGTTGCAGTTCGTCGAAGGACTCAACGAGTTGGGGGAGGCCGAGATCGCTTGGATCGCCTACCTCAAGCGCGACGGCCAACCGCTGCTGAACCTGGCAGAGGGCGGATTGGGTCCTACCGGGGTGGTTTGGACCGGGGAGATGCGAGAAGCGGCTCGGGTTCGTTCCACTGGACGGAAGGGGCTGAGCCGGTTTGCGGATGACAATCCGTTCTATGGTCTCAAGCACTCCGACGAACAGCGTGAGAAGTGGTCGGTCCAGCGCAGAGGCTCTATCACCGGAGAAGCAAATCCGAACTTCGGGAAGTTCGGACCTGCTCACCCCAGCTACGGGCGCGTCATGTCGGAGGAAGCTCGCGCTCGACTGTCGGAGCAACGAAAAGGCGAGGGAAATCCGAACTTCGGGCGGCGCGCAAGCGAGGAGACACGCCGCAAGATGTCCGACGCTCAGAGGGGGCGTCCAAAGCCCTCGAGCAAACGGAATGCCCACACCAGGCACCACACGAACAAAGGCGTGTTCAAGAGCACGTGTCAGTACTGCATCGACGATGTAGCCAAACCCGATGAGTGAAGAAAGCGACATCTGCCATGTCTGAGAAGCTCAAGCTGGTCAGCCGGGTCTCGGCGATCAACTGGAACCGCGTGCCCGACGAGAAGGATGCCGAGGTGTGGGATCGCCTCACCGGCAACTTCTGGTTGCCCGAGAAGGTGCCGGTGTCCAACGACATCCCGTCGTGGGGCACGCTCACCGAATACGAGAAGCAGCTCACCATGCGGGTGTTCACCGGTCTCACCCTGCTCGACACCATCCAGGGCACGGTCGGCGCGGTGTCGCTGATCCCGGACGCCACCACTCCGCACGAGGAGGCGGTGCTCACCAACATCGCCTTCATGGAGTCGGTGCACGCCAAGAGCTACAGCTCGATCTTCTCGACACTGTGCTCCACCAAGGAGATCGACGAGGCGTTCCGCTGGTCGGAGGAGAACGAGCAGCTGCAGCGCAAGGCGCAGATCGTCATGGACTACTACCGTGGCGACGACCCGCTGAAGCGCAAGGTCGCCTCGACGCTGCTCGAGTCGTTCCTGTTCTACTCCGGCTTCTACCTGCCGATGTACTGGTCGAGCCGCGCGAAGCTCACCAACACCGCCGACCTGATCCGCCTCATCATCCGCGACGAAGCGGTGCACGGGTACTACATCGGCTACAAGTATCAGCGCGGACTCGAGGTCGAGACCCCGGAGCGTCGTCAGGAGCTCAAGGACTACACCTTCGAGTTGCTGTTCGAGCTCTACGACAACGAGAGTGACTACACCGAGGCTCTGTACGACGAGGTCGGGCTGAGCGAGGACGTCAAGAAGTTCCTGCGCTACAACGCGAACAAGGCCCTGATGAATCTGGGCTACGAGGCGATGTTCCCGCGCGACGAGACCGACGTGAACCCGGCGATCCTGTCGGCACTGTCGCCCAACGCCGACGAGAACCACGACTTCTTCTCCGGGTCGGGCAGTTCCTACGTCATCGGCAAGGCCGTCAACACCGAGGACGAGGACTGGGACTTCTAGTCCCACCGAGGATTTCGTAGCGTCAATGCGTGCTATATGCGCATTGGCGCTACGAACCGCCGGCGGTGAGACGGTCGTAGAGGTCGCCGAGCTCGTCGATCGCCTCGGCGATGTCGGCGGGCGCGACGCCGGTGGCGCGCAACGCCGCCCGTAGTTCGCCGCCGTCGAGCGCGGTCAGCGGGTTCATCCGCGACGGCGACGGCAGCGGAGGCAACGTCGAGGCGGTGCCGTAGTAGTCGTCGACCTGCAGTGAGGTTGCTGACCCACCGTCGTCGGAGGTCCGTGATACCGGTGGGCGAGAATCGATCTCGGCCAGCAGTGCTCGCAGGTCGGTGCCCATCACGGTCAGCAGGGTCAACGGGGTGCGGTCGATCTCGGCGGCCACCTCGTAACAGGTGACGAGCGCATGGATGCACCGCGGCGCCTCGTCGGGGCACGTGCAGTCGGTCTCGACGTCGGCGGATTCGGTGGGCACCAGCAGCTCACCCAGCGCCGGCGGCTGTTCGCCGCGGGTGAGCAGCATGAGTTCATCGCCAGCGTTGCGCTCGCGGAGTAGGTTCGCGAGTGTCGGGGTGTCGACGGTGCGGGTGGTCAGGATGACGTCGAACGGCTCGAGCTGGGTGCCCTCCACCGAGGCGGTCACCCGGCCGGCGCCGATCCGTAGGCCGCGCAGATGCCGATCGCGGAAATACCTGCGCGCCTTGGTGATACGCCGGCTGTCCGCGACCGATTCGCCGTCGGCGCCGCGTCCCTCGACGACATCGACGAAGGCGCGTGACCATGAGGTGAGGCCATAGCCGCGGACCGCGATCGTGCCACGCTCACCGCGGCGTTGCGTGCCCTTCTTGCGCACCGTCATTCGCTGACCGCCTCGTCGCGCAGCCGGATGAGTTCGAAGAGTTCGTCGTCGGCGAGGTCGGACACCCAGTTCTCGCCGGCCGCGACCGTCAGCCGGGACAGCTCACGTTTCTTGGCGATCATGTCGTCGATGCGCTCCTCGATGGTGCCGACACAGACGAACCGATGCACTGATACCTTCTGGTCCTGGCCGATCCGGTAGGCGCGGTCGGTGGCCTGGTCCTCGACGGCCGGGTTCCACCACCGATCGACGTGGATGACGTTGTTGGCCGCGGTCAGGTTGAGCCCGGTGCCGCCGGCTTTCAGCGTCGCCAGCAGGACCGGCGGCCCGTCGTCGGACTGGAAGTCGGCGACGAGACGGTCGCGCTCGGTGCGACCCAGACCGCCGTGCAGAAGCGGGATCTCGCTGCCGAACTCCGCGGTCAACCACGACGACAGCATGTCACCGAAGGCGGCGAACTGGGTGAAGACCAATGCGCGGTCGCCCTCCTCGGCGACGGTGGAGACGATGTCGGCCAGCAGTTCGACCTTGCCGGAGCGGTGCCCGCCGTCGCGGACGAGGTCGGTGCCGTCGGCGAGATAGTGCGCGGGGTGATTGCACACCTGCTTGAGGCGGGTCAGTGCGGCCAGCACGTTGCGGCGTCGTAGTGTGCGCTGCTGCTTGTCGCGCAGTGCCGCCATCAGTTCGTCGATCACCGCGCGGTACAGCGCCGCCTGCTCGACGGTGAGGTTGGCCCGGACGGCGAAGTCCGCCTTCTCTGGGAGGTCGGCGGCGATCGCCGGATCGGTCTTCTCGCGGCGCAGGATGAACGGCCGGGTGATCGCGGACAACCGTCGGAGGGCGGCCGGGTCACGGTCCCGTTCGATCGGTTCGGCGTAGCGTGCGCGGAACACCGACGCGGACCCGAGCAGGCCGGGGTTGACCAGGTCGATGACGGCGCGGAGATCCTCCAGGCGGTTCTCGACCGGGGTGCCGGTGAGGGCGAGGCGGTGGTCGGCGGGGACCGTCCGAACCGCCTTGGCCGCAATGGTGTTCACGTTCTTGAGGTGCTGGGCCTCGTCGACCACGATCCGATGCCAGGGTCGCGAGGACAGCAGCTCGTGGTCGCGCGCCGCGATCGCGAAGGTGGTGACCACGATGTCGACGGAGTCGCGGATGCCCGCGAACGCCGCCCCGGACTCGCGGGACGGCCCGTGGTGGATCGCCACGCGGAGCGCGGGCGCGAACCGGGCGAACTCCCGCGCCCAGTTGCCGACCAGGGACATCGGGCAGACGACGAGCGTCGGCTCCCGAGGATCATCGGCAGGCGACGCGGACGGATCGCTGCGCTCGTGGCATTCCAGAGCGATGACCTGCAAGGTCTTGCCCAGGCCCATGTCGTCGGCCAGCACGCCGCCCACACCGAGAGTCGACAGATGGGCGAGCCAGTCCAGGCCGCGCTGCTGGTAGGGACGCAGGGTGGCGGTCAACCCCGTCGGTGGCGCGACGGATTCGGGACGAAGGACGCCGGTGTCGGCGACGTCGTCGAGCCAGGAGAGGCCTTCGACTCGTGACACCGGTACGGGTAGACGGTCCGACTCGCCGGTGACGAGATTGAACAGCTCGCCGAAGTCGCTCGGCGGTTCGGCCGCGGCCAGCGCGCGCTGGGTGGCGACGAACGTGGCTGCCCGGGTCAGCGCGGCGCCCTCGGCGCGCATCCACACCCCGCGCACGCGGACCAGATCGCCTTTCTGGCCGGACAATTCGTCGAGGTCGGCGTCGGTGAGCGTGATCGCGTCGGGGGTGTCGCCGAGGGCGAGACGCCACTCGAACTCCCGGATCTCCCGCAGGCCGACCATCGCCGCCGGTGCCCCGCCTCCGGGCGGGGCGAGCGCGCGCAAGGTCAGACTCGGACGGACCTCGGCGATCGTCCGCGGCAACAGAACCGGTATGCCGACGGCGCCGAGCGCCGCCGCGCCCGTGGCGAACAGTTCTTCCGCGATCGCGGTCGGCAGCAGGAAGTCGAGGGAGCCCCGATCGGGGTCGGCGCGGCCCAGTTCGGGGAATTCGCGGACTGCCGTGGCCAACTCGGTCGTCAGTTCGTCGAGTTCGTGGGCGTCGAGGCGGTGCGGCGCGACGGGTTCGACCTGTCCGTCGATGCTCCGACGACAGACCTGCAGTCGCCACCGCGAGGTCTCGGCCACCTCGGCGCGGCTCGGCGGGTCGACCGTGTCGTCGTCCCATGCGTCGGCCCACGGAACGTCGGCGAGGTCGTCGTACTCGGGTTCGTGCAGCCGGAAGATGAGCGAGCGATCGTCGCGCGGAGCGCCGGCGTTCCACCGCGACCAGCCACCCGCGGCGGCGGCGAGCCGTTCGGGGGAGCTGGGCGGGCGGGGATCGGCGTCGGGGAGCAGTGCCCGCACGATGGGTGACGCGGGCCGTGGTTCGCCGAGGCGGACGGCGGAACGCGCGATGGCGGAACGGCATTCGTGGTCGACGAGTTCGGCGAGGAAGTCGTCCAGGGCGGGTGCGGACCCGTTGTGCAGCAGCGCATCCGGCGCGCTTCCCACGACGACGGCATGCCAGCTGCGCCACGTCGGCGTCGCGACGACGACCCAGCGCACCATCCACTCGCCGGCCACCTGCTGGACCGACGGCGCCACGGTGCCCGACCGCACGAAGGCCCGCACACCGTCGAGGAGATATCGATACCAGCGGACATCGCCGGTCACCGCGATGGATCGCGACGCGTCGAGGAGCGTGATCGCCGACGTCATGCCCAACGTCGCGGCGCGGACGAAACGTCGGTGGCCGTCGGCGTCGACGACGGGGATCTCGCTGCGGAAGCGACGGCCGTCGAGTAGGTCGCGAAGGGGCGCGGCGAGATCGGACGGGTCCCCGTCGACCCACACCGCCAGGCCGACGCCCGGTCGCCACAGGGCGTGCAGGGGCTCGGCGGGGCTGGGCTTCGGGGCAGAGTCGGTGGCAGGCTGCCCGCTGGACGGCGCATCATGTGGCATGGAGGATCGTCGGCCAGTTTAGCGACGGGCTCCGACACCAGTCGTCGACGGCGGACGGTGCGCGAGACCACCGACAGTGGTTTGCCCGCTCGGGGAGCCGGGTATCGACGATCGTCGCCCGGCAGACCGGCCGGAAGATCGTAGGAGGTACCGATGGGACAGTCCGAGAGCTCCGCGACCTCGGGGGACAGGGATACCGGCAAGGGTCCGGACACCGAAGTCGAGAAGGATCCGCCCGGCCCGCAGGACCACGGACGCGAGGGTGGGATGGCCACCCGCGAGAACGCCCCCGAAGCGGTCCAGCGCTCCGAGGGCGGCGACTCGTAGGAGGGTTGAGTTACCCGGGTCAGGACACCTGGGTCAGGACACCTCGCGCAGGAGTCCGGTCGCGACGTCGAAGACGAACCCGCGCAACGACGTGGTCTTCGTGACGAACGGGCTGTTCTGGATCCGGGTGATCGATTGGCGGACGTCCTCGTCGAGATCGGCGAACGCCTCCGCCGACCACGCGGGCTTCTGCCCGATCTCGTCCTGGATCTGGCGCTTGAAGTCGTCGTCGGTGAACGTCAGCATGCCGCAGTCGGTGTGGTGGATGAGGATGATCTCGGTGGTGCCGAGCAGTCGCTGACTGATGGCCAGGGAGCGGATCTCGTCGTCGGTCACCACCCCGCCGGCGTTGCGGATCACGTGGGCCTCGCCCTCGTTCAATCCGAGGATGCGGTAGACGTCGAGCCGGGCGTCCATACAGGCCACCACCGCGACGTGCTTGGCCGGCGGCAGGGGCAACGGCCCGGTGAAGGTCTTGGCGTATTCGGCGTTGTTCGCGAGGTATTCGTCGGTGACACTCATGCGCCGATCCTGATGTGTCGACGTCGCCCCGGCGAGGGTTTGGACGTCGGTGATCGGAAGTGACCGAAACGGCACCCGGCAGATGTAGTGCATCGTTGCGCCTGGGGCAACGATGTGCGACACCTGCCGATCGGAGACCGTCAGGAGTTGCCGTCGAGTGAGCCCTTGACGTCGTTGAGGACCAGCCAGGCGGCGGCGAGTCCCGAGGACTCGTACCAGACGTCGTCGTCGACGGCGAGCACACGTTTCCACACGGGTGCGCCCAGGCTGAGCCATTCGTCGCTGAGCAGGACCTCTTCCCCGTGGGCGAGGCCCTCCTCGCCCTCGAAGCTCACATAGATGAGGTCGGCGTCGGCGTCGCGGAGGTCGTCGTCGGTGAGGGCGAAGGAGTCGGGCACGCGCTGCGGGCCGGGCCGCTGGACGCCGATGTCCCCGAGCACCTGGCCGGCGAAGGTGTTCATCCCGGCGATGGTCTCGGAGTCGTCGCCGAAGCGCACCAGCGACACCTGGGTGTGCGAGGCGTCCATCCGCCGGCCGGTCTTGGTGGCCTCGGTCGTGTACTCGGCGAGGCGTGTCCGACCCGACCCGCTGCGGTTCACGGCGTCGGCGACGGCTTGGAACTGCTCTTGCCAGGTGCCGTCGGTCGGGACGGTGACGGTGCGGACACCGGGGAACGCGCGGGCGGAGTCCGCGGTGTCGGCGGTGGTGAGGACGAGTCCGGCATCGGCGTCGGCGACCGCCGCGGCGTCGGGCGTCGGTCCGATGGCCGGGACCGAGGTCAGCTGGGGACCGAGATACTCGGGCACGGAACCGGGCTCGGCAGCCACCGCGACGACCTCGGGGCCGAGCCCGAGGGCGCACAGCGCGTCGAGAACAGCGGGGTCGGTCACGACGATGCGTTCGACGTCGGCCTCACCCGGATCCGGCGCGGTGGGTGCGAGGCAGGTCTTCGCGTAATCACGGTCGGCCGAGACGATGTTCACCTCCGCCACCCGTGTCGTCACGGTGGAGATGGGGGAGCCGTCCGGAGTCGTCAGCGGCTCCTCGCCCGAACAGGCGGCCAGCGCGACCACGGTCAACCCGATCGTGGTCGCCAGGCCAATGCGTCGGACGAGTGAGCGCCGGGTCTCGCCGGTGGCTGCCTCGACACTTCTGGCGGCCTCGTTCGCGACCGTGACCCTCCGTTGCACCCGCCCAACCTAGCACCGGTCCCGAGGCACCCGGCGTAGGCTCGGATGCGCACTCCCGGGCGCCGGACGCCGGCAATCTGAGGGGTGCTCCGAGAGTCTGGCGCGTCGTCGAAGAAACCGCCGATGAGCACTGCCGATCCGGTGGCTCCGACATCGAATACGACAGATCGTAGGACCCGCTCGGCCCGGGCACCGGTGAGGGTTTAGGATCAGTAACCAGCGCTCGGTTTGTTCATGTGCCGACCGACGGCCGAAGGGGTTCGGCGTCGGGTTCGGGCAAGAGGAGGATCTGTGACCGCGGTAGACCAACCCACCACGCAAGTGGCTCCAGTGCGTCCGTTCCCGGAGCGCTATCAGCCCAAGGGTTCGTTCATCTACAAGCTGCTGACGACGACCGATCACAAGTTGATCGGCATGATGTACATCACCGCCTGCTTCGCGTTCTTCCTCATCGGCGGCCTCATGGCCCTGCTGATGCGTGGCGAGCTCGCGATGCCGGGCATGCAGTTCCTGTCCACCGAGCAGTTCAACCAGCTCTTCACGATGCACGGCACCGTGATGCTGCTGATGTACGCGACGCCGATCGTGATCGGCTTCGCCAACTTCGTGTTGCCGCTGCAGATCGGTTCGCCCGACGTCGCCTTCCCGCGACTCAACGCACTCGGCTTCTGGCTGTTCGTCTTCGGTTCGACCATCGCCGTCGCCGGCTTCATCACGCCCGGTGGCGCCGCCGACTTCGGCTGGACCGCGTACACGCCGCTGACCGACGCCGTGCACAGCCCCGGCATCGGCGCCGACCTGTGGATCATGGGTCTGGCCGTCTCGGGTCTCGGCACCATCCTCGGTGGCGTCAACATGGTCACCACTGTGATCTGTCTCCGCGCACCCGGCATGACGATGTTCCGCATGCCGATCTTCACCTGGAACATCCTGGTGACCAGCGTGCTGATCCTCCTCATCTTCCCGCTGCTGACCGCGGCGCTGATGGGTCTCGAGGTCGACCGCCAGTTCGGTGCCCACATCTACGACCCGGCCAACGGCGGCGTCATCCTGTGGCAGCACCTGTTCTGGTTCTTCGGACATCCCGAGGTGTACGTCATCGCCCTGCCGTTCTTCGGCATCGTGTCCGAGGTCTTCCCGGTCTTCTCGCGGAAGCCGATCTTCGGCTACTCCGGTCTGATCTACGCCACGCTCGCCATCGCCGCCCTGTCGGCCGCGGTGTGGGCCCACCACATGTACGTCACCGGCGCCGTGCTGCTCCCGTTCTTCGCCTTCATGACGTTCCTGATCGCGGTGCCCACCGGCGTGAAGTTCTTCAACTGGATCGGCACGATGTGGCGCGGTCACATCACGTTCGAATCCCCGATGCTGTTCTCGGTCGGCTTCATCGTGACGTTCCTCTTCGGTGGTCTGACCGGTGTGCTGCTCGCGAGCCCGCCGCTGGACTTCCACCTGTCCGACAGCTACTTCGTCGTCGCGCACTTCCACTACGTGCTCTTCGGCACCATCGTGTTCGCCACCTACGCCGGCATCTACTTCTGGTTCCCGAAGATGACCGGGCGCATGCTCGACGAGCGACTCGGCAAGATCCACTTCTGGCTGACGTTCATCGGCTTCCACATGACCTTCCTGGTGCAGCACTGGCTGGGCAACGAGGGCATGCCGCGTCGCTACGCCGACTACCTCCCGTCGGACGGCTTCACGACGCTGAACATGATCTCGACCGTGGGCGCGTTCATCCTCGGCCTGTCGACCCTGCCGTTCCTGTGGAACGTCTTCCGCAGCTACCGCTACGGCGAGGTCGTGACCGTCGACGACCCGTGGGGCTTCGGCAACTCGCTCGAGTGGGCCACCTCCTGCCCGCCGCCGCGCCACAACTTCACCGAGCTGCCCCGCATCCGGTCGGAGCGCCCGGCGTTCGAGCTGCACTACCCGCACATGATCGACCGCATGCGTGCCGAGGCACACGTCGGCCCGGGTCACGCCGCGGGCAAGGACCGTCAGATGGAAGAGGCTCGTCGCGAGCCGTTCACCGTGGGAACGCACGAGGGATCCCCGGATCCCGACCCGCGCTGACCCGGTGAGCAAGGACTCGACAGCCAGTTCCGGTACGACCGTCCTGGTCACTGTCACCGGTCCCGACCGGCCAGGTGTCACCTCTGTTCTCATGGGTGCCCTGGCCGGTCAGGCCGTTGCACTGCTCGACGTCGAGCAGGTGGTCATCCGCGGACAGCTGACCCTCGGAGTGCTGGTGTCCTCCACCGGCGACCCCGAGGCGCTGCAGGAAGTCGTCGAACAGGCGATGGCGTCCATCGGTTTCGACGTCCGGGTGGAGATCGGGGTCGATCCCGGTAGCCGTTCGCCGTCGTCGCATGCCGTCGTCATCCTCGGCAGCCCGGTCACCGCCACCGCGTTCAGCGCCGTCGCGGCGAAGCTGGCGAGCCAGGGCGGCAACATCGACTCGATCCGCGGGATCGCCGACTACCCGCTCACCGGCCTCGAACTCATGGTCAGCGTTGCCGGCCGGGGCGGTGTCGCCGCCGACGCCGCCCTCCGCAAAGGCCTCGCCGAGGTGGCCGCGAAGCATGCGGTGGACATCGCCGTGGAGCGCGGCGGACTCGCTCGGCGCGCCAAGCGCCTGATCGTCTTCGACGTCGACTCGACGCTCATCCAGGGCGAGGTGATCGAGATGCTCGCCGCGCACGCCGGCCGCGAAGCCGAGGTCGCCGCGGTGACCGAGGCGGCGATGCGAGGCGAACTCGACTTCGCGCAGTCCCTCCACGAACGCGTCAAGGCCCTGGCCGGACTCGACGCAAGTGTTCTCGACGATGTCGCCAAATCGCTCGAACTGACCCCCGGTGCTCGGACGACGATCCGTACGCTGCACCGTCTCGGATTCCACTGCGGTCTCGTGTCCGGCGGTTTCCGTCAGGTCATCGACGGACTCGCGCACGAACTCGAACTCGACTTCGTCCGGGCCAACACCCTGGAGATCGTCGACGGGAAGCTCACCGGCCGGGTCGTCGGCGAGGTCGTCGACCGGATGGGCAAGGCGCATGCGCTGCGGTCGTTCGCCGATCAGGTCGGGGTGCCGATGGAGCAGACGATCGCGGTGGGCGACGGCGCCAACGACATCGACATGCTCAGCGTCGCCGGGCTGGGAATCGCCTTCAATGCGAAGCCGGCGCTGCGCGAGGTCGCCGACGCCACGCTGAATCACCCGTTCCTCGACGGGGTCCTGTTCATCCTGGGCGTCTCCCGCGACGAGATCGAGGCGGCCGACGCCGCCGACGGTGTCTATCGCCGGGTACCCCTGGGCTGACCTCGCACCGCGCCATGGAATCCGAGCGCACGGTCTCCCCGCATGTCGATCCGGAAGCGATCGCGGCCGATCATCGGCGGCTGGTCGCCTACGTCGGAGGCGGCGACGACCCGTCGGACCCCGCCGACGTCCTGGCGATGGCGATGGTGCTCCGCATCGAGAAGAACGATCCGCCCGACCGCACCGAACTGCTGACCGCGGCGGCGCGAGCGGTGGCGTTATTGTGCCTCGACGAACGAAGTGCGGGCGACGGTCCGTGGGCGGCGGCGATGGACGCCTGGTGCGACGCACGGATCCGGAAGATCGCCCGGCGCGCGCGTGGCGCGCAATGGGCTGCTGCGCAGGAGGTCTGGGGTGTGACCGCGACCGAGGGCGGGGCGTCGGCACGGGCGTTCGTGCCCGGCCGCGTCGGTGACCTCGACCGGCGTGTGGCGAAGCTGCAGATCGGTGGGACCGAGGTCGAGGGAGAGCTGCCCGATCAGCCGCCGGTCTCGGGCGTCGTGCTGTGGACCAATCCCGACCTGCCGATGACCGTCGGCAAATTGGCCGCGCAGGTCGGTCACGCGTCGATGCTGGCGGCCAAGCTCCTCGCCGCGTACGACGCGATCGAGTGGCGTCGGGACGACTGCCCGCTCGCGGTCCGTCAGGCCACGCCCGGGCGGTGGCGAGAACTGCTCTCCGCCGATGCCGCCGGGAGGGCGGTGGCCGTTCGAGACGCCGGGTTCACCGAGATCGCGCCCGGTTCGGTGACCGTCATCGCCGAGGTCATCCGGGCCCAGGAGGACACGTGAGCGCTGCGGTACCGCCGGAATGGGTGAAAGCTCTTGATCTGCAACCCCATCCGGAAGGCGGCTGGTTCCGGGAGACGTGGCGGAGCGACGTCGTCGTGCCGTCGGCGTCGCTTGCCGACGGCTATACCGGCGACCGTGCCGCCGGCACGGCGATCTACTTCGTCCTCATGCCGGGCGACGAGTCGGCGTGGCACACGGTACGCGGCGCCGAACTGTGGCTGCACCATCGAGGAGCGCCGGTCGAACTCGATCTCGGCGGGGACGCCGATGCCCCCGGTGACCCCACCACGATTCTGGTCGGGCCCGACATCGAATCCGGTGAGCACCCGCAAGCGCTCGTGCCGCCGGGCGTGTGGCAGCGTGCCCGGCCCGCCGGGGACGAGCCGTCACTCGTCAGCTGCATCGTCGTGCCCGGGTTCGACTTCGAGGACTTCCGGCTGGCCTGACGGTCGGCCCTCGGATCCCGGCTAGCCGGCGGCGACCGGTGAGTTCACCGGCGCGAGGTGGCCGAAGGTGCCCAGCCACACGTCACGATCGGGCGCCAGCGACGCGACGATCAGCTCGTCGGCGTCGGCGTGCCCGGCGAACCACGAGAGGTAGTCGCGCACCTCGCCCGGCGTCCCGACACCCGAGTACGTCAGCATTTCGTCGATCTGGCGTCCCTGCGGCATCGAGAGGATGGCGTCGGCTTCCTCGTCGGTGAAGGTCCGGCCGCGGCCGTAGAGCAGCGACACGCGTTGACGTTTCGCGATCTGCAGCTGCGCCTGCGCACGGTCGGCGTCCTCGTCGGCGATCGCTCCGACACCCGCGATGACGTAGGGCTCGGCGAGGACCTCCGACGGCCGGAACTCGCGGCGGTACAACGCCACGGCCTCGGTGAGCGCCTGCGGCGCGAAGTGGGAGGCGAAGGCGTACGGAAGTCCGAGGGCCGCGGCGAGCTGCGCGCCGAACAGCGACGAGCCGAGGATGTAGAGCGGCACGTGGGTGCCCGCGCCCGGGGTCGCGCGAACGCCTTCGACACGCGACTCGTCGCCGAGGAAGGCCTGCAGCTCCAGGACGTCGTGCGGGAACCGCTCCGCGGAGGCGTGGGTGCGGCGCAGGGCCGCGAAGGTCTGCTGATCGCTGCCGGGCGCGCGCCCGAGCCCGAGGTCGATGCGCCCGGGATGGAGTTCGGCGAGTGTGCCGAACTGCTCGGCGATGGTCAGCGGGGAATGGTTCGGCAGCATCACGCCGCCGGCGCCGAGACGGATGGTCGAGGTGTGCGCGGCGATGTGTGCGATGAGCACCGCCGGTGCCGACGACGCGATGGCCGACATGTTGTGGTGCTCGGCGTACCAGATCCGGCGGTAGCCCCACTTCTCCGCGTTCTGTGCGAGATCGACACTGGCGGACAGGCTTTGCGCGGCAGTCTCGTCACGACCGATCTGCGCGAGATCCAGGATCGACAAGGGGAGGTTCGAAGGGGTCACGACGATGTTCAATGCGGCCGACGCCCCGGACTATTCCCGCCGTCCGGTCTGCCGTGAGTCGAACGGGTCGACCATTCCCTCGTGGTGCAGGATGGGGGAGTGACCGAATCCGATCCCGACCTCCTGATCGATTTTCGCGACGTCGCCGTCGTCCGGGGCGGCAAGACTCTCGTCGGCCCGCTGTCGTGGCAGGTGGAACTGGACGAACGCTGGGTGATCATCGGACCCAACGGCGCGGGAAAGACGACACTGATCCGACTGGCCGGGGCGGAGATCCACCCGACGTCGGGCACCGCCTTCGTGCTCAACGAGAAGCTCGGCCGGGTCGAGATCCGCGAGCTGTCGACCCGGATCGGGGTCTCGAGCCCGTCGCTGGTCGATCGAGTGCCGCCGGAGGAGATCGTCAGCGACGTCGTCATCTCGGCGGGATATGCGGTCCTGGGGCGGTGGCGCGAGAGCTACGACGCCGTGGACCGTGCGCAGGCCGTCGAATCGCTGGAATCGATGGGTGCCGAGCACCTCGCGGACCGTCGCTTCGGCACGCTGTCCGAGGGCGAGCGCAAGCGTGTCGTGATCTCGCGCGCGCTGATGACCGACCCCGAACTGCTCTTGCTCGACGAACCGGCCGCCGGGCTCGACCTGGGTGGCCGCGAAGAACTCGTCGATCGTCTCGCCCGCCTCGCCGCCGACCCCGACGCGCCGGCCATCGTGCTGATCACCCACCACGTCGAGGAGATCCCCGAAGGTTTTACCCATGCGATGATCCTGTCCGAGGGTGGTGTGGTGGCCCAGGGGCTGCTCGAGGAGGTACTCACGAGCGAGAACCTCACCGCCGCCTTCCGCCAGCAGATCGTTCTGGACAAGGTCGACGGCCGGTACTTCGCGCGGCGCCGGCGCCGCGCGGGTGGCCACCGTCGAGCAGCAGGAGGTAACTGAATGACGTCGACACAGGAGCAGGGCGCGGACATCGTGTCCGCACCGTTGCGGGATGCCGCGACCGTCGTGCTCGTCCGCGACGCTGCCGACGGCATCGAGGTGTTTCTCCAACGCCGCGTCAAGCAGATGGCCTTCGCGGGGGGAATGACGGTGTTCCCGGGCGGCGGCGTCGACAAGCGGGACGCCGACGCCGACCTGGCGTGGACGGGTCCCGAGGCCACCTGGTGGGCCGGGCAATTCGGCAGCGACGCCGAGATCGCCCAGGCCCTGGTGTGCGCGGCCGTCCGCGAGACGTTCGAAGAGTGCGGCGTCCTGCTCGCGACCGATGCCGACGGCGCCTTCGCCGACCCGGAGGGACTGGCCGAGGATCGGCAACGCCTCGTCGAGAAGTCGTTGTCGTTCGCGCAGTTCCTCACCGCGCGCGGACTGACGCTGCGTGCCGATCTGCTGCGTCCGCTCGCGCACTGGATCACCCCGGTGAACGAGAAGCGACGCTACGACACCCGGTTCTTCCTGGCCGCGATGCCCGACGGACAGCATGCCGACGCCGAGACCACCGAAGCCGAGGTCGCCCGGTGGGTGAACGCCCGCGTCGCGATCGATTCCTGGGCCGCGGGCCAGCACTTCCTCATGCCGCCCACGTGGTCGCAGCTCAACTACGTCTCGCAGTTCTCGACCATCGACGAACTGCTCGACGCCGAGCGTGTCATCGAACCGATCCTGCCGAACGTGACAGCCGGCGCCGGGCTGGCCGGCCTCGGTTTCCCGGGCTCCGACGAGTACTTCCGGACTCTCGGCGATCAGCAGCCGCCCGAGATCACGCTCTGACCGGACGCGCTGTCAGGTTGAGGGCGCCAGAGCCCCGGCGGCGTTCGTCCGTCCGCCGAACAGCATGACGATGTCGCGGATCGGCGCCTCGACGACCTCGCCCGTCCCGGCCGCGAAGTCGCAGTCGGTGGCCACGTAGCGTCGTCCCTCGTTTCGGCGACTTGCGTGGAACGGGAAACCCGTCGACCACAGGTAGTCGGCGCACGCCGTCGCGGCGTCGGTCGGCATCGGCCGGTCGAGTCCGAGCGGGACGGCGATGTCCTGCCCGTGCAGGAGCGAATCCAGTAGCGGCGCCATGGGAGTCGTCCCGATCGGATGCCGACGCGAACCGACCATGGCGCGCAACTTCGAGGCGGCCTGATCCGCCGTGGTGTCGTCGCGCAGCGCGAGTTCGCGGATCATCGTGTTGAACCGGAAGCCGTATCGGCACGCGGCGATCATCGCTCGTGCCGGTGAGGTGTGGGAGTGGGTGAGGTGGACCGCGACGTCGCGCACCGTCCACGCGTCGCACAGCGACGGGGTGGCGAGTTGCTCGGGCGTGAGGGTCTCGATCAGCGCGGCGAGTTCGAGTCGTTGCTCGTCGATGCGCTGCCAGATGAGGTCGGTGTCCATCGGTCGCTCCCGCCGCACAGATAGTCAGGTTACCTGACTGATATTAGTCAGGTTTTCGTACTAAAGTCAACGACGTGTCCGACCCGGAGATCGCCGTTCTGATGTTCATCGCCCATCGCGCGACCGAGCGCCGAGTGTTGGCACGGATCGCCGAGGAAGGGGCCGACGACATCACTCCGGCGCAGTCCCGGGTGCTACAGCGGCTGGCACCCGAACCCATGCGGCTGACCGATCTCGCCGAGCAGGCGGGTGTCACCAAGCAGACCGCGGGCGGCATCGTCGACCAGCTCGAGGCGGCGGGCTACCTGACCCGGGTGCCGGACCCGTCCGACCGTCGCGCCCGGCTGGTGACGCTGAGTGAGCGGGGCGTTCACCTGTGCGAGGTCGCCGCGCGAGAGGTCGAGGCGCAGCAGCAGGAGTGGCGCGAGCATCTCGGCGACGCCCAGTTCGCCGCCCTGGAAAGGGCATTGCGGTCGTTACGCGACGTCACCGATCCATATCGATGATCTCGGCGTCCTCGTCGGTGCCGATGTCGTCGCGGTCGGCCCAGTCGATGAGGGTGTCGAGTCGGTGCGCGACGTCGTCGATCTCCGCGTGCAGGTCTCCGAGTTCGGCGAACCGGGCCGGCACGGTGGCGATGGTGAAATCGTCGGGTTCGATGTCGTCGATCTCGGCCCAGGTGATCGGCGTCGACACGGTGGCCCGCTCGTTGCCACGCACGGAGTAGGCCGACGCCATGGTGTGGTCGCGGGTGTTCTGGTTGTAGTCGACGAAGACCGCCGCCGGGTCGCGGTCCTTGCGCCACCAGGTCGTCGTCACGTCGTCGGGCGCCCGACGTTCGACCTCCCGGGCGAACGCGAGAGCCGCACGCCGGACCTGCGGGAAGCCCCACTCCGGCGCGATGCGGACGTAGATGTGCAGCCCGCGACCGCCCGAGGTCTTGGGGAACCCGCGCATACCCAGTTCGTCGAGCACTTCTTCGACGACGTGCGCCACGCGCCGGATCCGGGGGAACGTGCAGTCGGGCATCGGGTCGAGGTCGATACGCCACTCGTCGGGCGACTCGGGGTCGTCGCGTCGTGAGTTCCAGGGGTGGAACTCGACGGTCGACATCTGCACCGCCCAGATCACCGATGCCAGTTCGGTGACGCACAGTTCGTCGGCGGTGCGGCCGTACCGCGGGAAGTAGATCTCGGTGGTCTCCAGCCAGTCCGGCGCACCGGCGGGGATGCGCTTCTGGTGGACCTTGTTGCCGCTGACGCCCTTGGGGAACCGGTGCAGCATGCACGGACGGTCGCGCAGCGCACGGACGATCCCGTCGCAGACGGACAGGTAGTACTCGGCGAGATCGCGCTTGGTCTCACCGCGCTCGGGAAAGTAGACGCGGTCGGGACTCGACAGCCGGACGGTGCGGTCGCCGACCTCGAGCTCGATGGGATCACCTGCGGAACCCGACGTTTTCGCCATGACCGCCACTGTATGGCTCCGATGCCGGTGGGCGGCGGACTCCGGGCCGCGTCGTGCGTGCCGGGTCGTCGGCCTGGGTCGTCGGGCTGGGGCATCGATCGGACTTACCTACCGGTAGCCTTCGACCATGCCTGAGTTCGTGACCCTCGAGTGCTCCGACGCTCATCCGGGGGTCGGCACCATCCTGCTGCACCGGCCGCCGATGAACGCGTTGAGCCGGCAGGTGCAGGCCGAACTGGCCGCCGCGGCCGAGGAGGCCACGGTCCGCGCCGACATCAAGGCCGTCGTCGTCTACGGCGGCCCGAAGATCCTGGCGGCCGGCGCGGACGTCAAGGAGATGCGGGACGTCGGCTACGCCGAGATGAGCCGGGTGGCGGGTCGCCTGCAGAGCGATCTCGGCGCGATCGCCGCCATCCCGAAGCCGACCGTCGCGGCCATCACCGGGTACGCGCTCGGCGGTGGCCTCGAAGTCGCGTTGGGTGCCGACCGACGGATCGCGGGCGACAACGCGAAGCTCGGGCTGCCCGAGGTCCTGCTCGGTCTCATCCCCGGCGGCGGCGGCACGCAGCGGCTGGCACGTCTCATCGGGCCGTCGAAGGCCAAGGATCTGATGTTCACCGGCCGCTTCGTCGACGCCGCGGAGGCACTGGCGATCGGACTCGTCGACGAGGTCGTCGCGCCGGACGAGGTCTACAACGCCGCGCTCGCCTGGGCCGGACAGTTCGACGGCGCCGCCTCGGTGGCGCTCGCCGCGATCAAGAAGGCCGTCGATCAGGGGCTCGGCGTCGACCTCGACACCGGGCTCAAGATCGAAGAGCAGTTGTTCGCCCCGCTGTTCGCGACCGAGGACCGCGCCATCGGTCTGACTTCGTTCCTCGAGAACGGCCCCGGGAAGGCGGAATTCGTCGGCCGCTGAGCCGTCGTCGCCGCGCACCCTTCCACCACAGCATCCCGTCACCACGCACACAGGAAGCGATCATGACCACCGACGCCACACCGGGCACCGATCCCGCTCCCAATCCGCACGCCACCGAGGAACAGGTCAAGGCGGCCCTCACCGACACCAAACTCGCCCAGGTGCTCTACCACGACTGGGAGGCCGAGACCTACGACGAGAAGTGGTCGATCAGCTTCGACGAACGCTGCATCGACTACGCGCGTGGCCGTTTCGACGCCGTGTCCACCGACGAGCCCCTGCCGTACGGCCGCGCGATGGAACTCGGTTGTGGCACCGGCTTCTTCCTGCTGAACCTGATGCAGTCGGGTGTTGCGTCGAAGGGGTCGGTCACCGACCTCTCGCCGGGCATGGTCAAGGTCGCCCTGCGCAACGCGGAGAACCTCGGTCTCGATGTCGACGGCCGGGTCGCCGACGCGGAGAAGATCCCGTACGACGACGACACCTTCGACCTCGTCGTCGGACATGCTGTGCTGCACCACATTCCCGATGTCGAGCAGGCGCTGCGCGAGGTGCTGCGGGTCCTCAAGCCCGGCGGGCGGTTCATCTTCGCGGGTGAGCCGTCGACGATCGGTGACTTCTACGCGCGCTGGATGAGTCGGGCGACGTGGTTCGCCACGACGAACGTCACGAAGCTCGGTCCGCTGCAGGGGTGGCGGCGCCCGCAGGACGAACTCGACGAGTCCTCGCGTGCGGCCGCGCTCGAGGCCGTCGTCGACATCCACACCTTCGATCCCGACGAGCTCGCCGGCATCGCCCGCGCCGCCGGCGCGCAGAAGGTGGCCACCGCCACCGAGGAACTGGCCGCCGCGATGCTCGGCTGGCCGGTCCGCACCTTCGAGGCCGCTGTGCCGCCGGAGAAGCTCGGCTGGGGCTGGGCACGATTCGCCTTCGGCGGATGGAAGCGCCTCACCTGGCTCGACGAGAACGTGCTGCGCAAGGTCGTGCCGCCGAAGTTCTTCTACAACGTCGTGGTGACGGGGACGAAGCCGCAGTAGGCGGTTCCGCCGTCAGGCCATGGGCTACTCCTTCGATCTCGACGACGTCGCGTTCCTGCGGTCGCGGCACGGCGAGAAGGCGCTCGACACGGTGTCCGCCCTCGAGCTCACCCCGTCGACGATGCTGGCCGACATCACCGAGGTACGCAGTCGATACGCGCCCCACGACGCCGCGCTGATCGAGACGGTGCAGTGTCGTAGGCGCGCCCGCTCGAAGCTGCGCGATGCCGAGGGTCTCCTGTTCACCGATGACGCCCTGCAGCAGGCGACCGCGTCGGTGGTCGCCGCGCACCGTGCGGAAGAGATCGCGGCGCGGTTCCCGGAATCGGTGGTGCACGACCTGACCTGTTCGATCGGGGCGGAGTTGCGAGAGCTGGTGCGCGCCAACGGTATCTCGGGTGTCATCGGGAGCGACATCGACCGGGTCCGGCTCGCGATGGCGCGTTCCAACGTGCCGGAGGCGACGCTGCTGGTCTCGGACGCGCTCACCCCGACCTCGACTGCGGACGTGCTCCTCGCCGATCCCGCGCGGCGATCGGATGCGGGCCGCATCTTCCGACTCGATCAGCTGACCCCACCGCTCTTCGAGCTGCTGACGACCTATCCCGGTCGCGCGCTCATCGTGAAATGCGCTCCCGGACTGGACCATCAGATGTTGCGAAACCGCTATGGCTTCGACGGCGAGGTCCAGGTCACCTCACTCGACGGCGGCGTGCGCGAGGCGTGCCTGTGGGCGGGCCCGGGTGTGGAGCCCGGCCGTCGGGCCACCGTGCTGCGCACCCGCACCGACGGAACGGTCGCCGAGGTCGAGGTCACCGACCGCGAGGACGACGACGTGCCGGCCGGTGAGGCGGGGGAGTGGATCGTCGACCCGGACGGGGCGATCGTGCGCGCCGGGCTGGTCAAGCACTACGCCCGCCGGTCCGGGCTCTGGCAACTCGACCCGCAGATCGCCTATCTCACGGGTGATTCCGTCCCCGACGGCGCCCGCGGGTTCCGGGTGATCGAGCAGACGGGGGTGACCGAGAAGGCGCTCCGGAAGGCGCTCACGGCGCTCGACTGCGGCCCCCTGGAAATCCTTGTCCGCGGACTCGACGTCGACCCCGACCGGCTGCGGAAGAAGCTCAAGCTCAAGGGCTCCCGGCCGTTGTCGGTGGTGCTGACCCGGATCGGGCGCAAGGGTGTCGCGTTCATCTGTGAGCCGGGTGTCCGGTTCTGAAACGAACCCGATCACGCAGAGTGCGGGATCGGTATCGGTTTCCGGTACGAATCCCGCACTCTACGAACACCTACTCGAGATCGGCCTTGCTGTCGAAGAAGTACACCTCGCCGAGATTGGTCGCGGTCGCGATCTGTCCGGCGTAGGACACCGAGACGCCGGTCGCGAAGCCGCGCGAATCCGGCAGCGGCAGAGTCCGTTTCGTCGCGCCGTCGGTCGTGGACACCTCGACCAGGGACAGGGAGTCCTTGCCGGGATCGCGGGCGACCGTCCACGCGGTCTGCTGCTGGGTCAGCGCGGACAGGCTCACTGTCGCCAGATCTGTGCGCTGCCAGACCTGTTCGGCGCGATCGCCCCGATCACGCAGCAAGGTCAGCGGGGCGCCGAGCGAACCGGTCGGGATGATCAGACCGTCCGGGGAGACGGTCATCGTCGCGAATCCGTGGCCGCCGATGTCGTAGGTCCACCGCGTCGATCCGTCCTCGGCGTTCAGGGCGACGATCTTGCCGTCGCGCGAGAACGCATAGACGGTCGCGCCGTCGGCCGAGAGCGTCGGGGTCCCGATGACGCCGCTGGGCACGTCGGCCTGCCACGCGGTCCGGACTTCGCGGTTCCCGGCAACGGCGCCGTACTTCATCGCGCGGATCTGCGACGTCGCTGCGCCCTGGGGAAAGAAGTTGAGGAAGAAGCGTTCTCGTTCGGTGTCGACGGCAGCGGGGGCGGGGATCGCGCACTGCGGCCCATTGCTCACGCAGTCGCCGAAGCCGCGGAGCGGTTGCGCCGGATCGGCGTCGTCGCGCAGTCTCACCTCAGGCGCGAGGAGTTCGTTGCGCTGGGTGTCGATCAGCAGGATCTGACCCTGTGTGGTGGCGACCAGCACCTCGTTCGGGGCCGCGAACTTCGCCGACAGCGGTACCCCGATCACGCCGGCCCGCCAGCGGATGGCGCCGCCGGCATTGAAGGCGAGGAAGGTCGTCTCCTCGCCGAGATAGGGCTGGTCGTACTGATCGACGAGCATCGCGTTGATCTCGACACCGGCCCGCATGTCCTTGCAGAAGTTCTTGCGTCCGGAGCGGCTGTCGAGCACGAGCACGTTGCAGCCCTGCGCCGCATTCGACGTCACGCCCACGTTCCCCTTGCCGGAGATCGTCACCGGTGCGGTGACCGGGCCGCCGGTCGGGCGTGTCCAGCTCAGCGTCAGGTCTTCCGGCACATCGGCATACGCGAAGTTGGCGTTGCCCGGGACACCTCCGTAGCTGGGCCAGCCGACGCTCGGCACGGAGCGGACGTCGATGTGGCCGTCCGAGCAGGCGGCGAGCGCCATCGAGCACACGGCCGTCAGCGCGACGAGCGGGCGGGTCAGCGCGGATCGGCGGCGTCGAGACACCTGCGGTCGTGCCAAAGCCATCCTGCTCCTCGTCGTCGTGCCCTGTTCTGCGTCGTGTCCAGGCGCCGGGCATGCCATCGAACGGCACTCCGCGCCAGCAGTGAGCCTATCGTGCGCGAAAATCGCGTCGATTAGGGTTTCTGGTCATGACCACCATGTGGAATGCGTCGTACCGGTCCCGCCGGCGCGCGGGCCGACGCCGCGACCCCGACCAGGCGCGTTTTCTCACGCTGGACTCGCTGCGATGGATCAGACGCAACCGGGCGTACACACCGTGGTACCTCGTGCGCTACTACCGCCTGGCGCGGTTCCGCCTCGCCAATCCGCACATCGTGCTGCGGGGCATGGTGTTCCTCGGGCGCAACGTCGAGATCCACGCGACGCCGGAACTCGCGCGCATGGAGATCGGTCGCTGGGTCCACATCGGCGACGGCAACTCCATCCGCTGCCACGAGGGCAGCCTCCGCATCGGCGACAAGACCGTCTTCGGCTGCAACAACGTGGTGAACTCCTACCTCGACCTCGAGATCGGCGGTTCCACCCTCATCGCCGACTGGTGCTACATCTGCGACTTCGACCACAAGATGGACGACATCACGCTGCCGATCAAAGACCAGGGCATCGTGAAGGGCCCGGTGCGCATCGGGCCGGACACGTGGGTCGCGGCCAAGGTGTCGGTGCTGCGCAACACCATCGTCGGGCGAGGATGCGTGCTGGGCTCGCACGCGGTGGTCAAGGGCGTCATCCCCGACTACGCCATTGCGGTCGGCGCACCCGCCCGGGTGGTCAAGAACCGGATGGACGACTGGGCCTCGAACGCCGCCGAACGCGCCGAACTCGAACGCGCCCTCGCCGACATCGAACGGAAGAAGGCCGCGGCCGAGCGGGACCCTTCGTGACGCCCTCCGCAGGCTCCGGGCTCCTCAGGGAGCAGGGGGCTATGGCTGGCCCGGGTCCCGTTCTGGCAGCGGGCGTTCCGGGATGTCGGGCCGTCCGATCGCGTGCCGGACCCGACGCTTCGCGGCGAGGTGCACGCTCGCGGTGCGCTCGGCGACCTCGGCCCAGGAGAACTCCGCGGTGAGCCGCGCCCGGGCCCGCAGTGCCCGCTGCGCGGCCGCGCCCGGATCGGACAGCGTGGCCCGGACCGCCGCGGCCAGACCGGCGACATCCGCGGGCTCGAACGTCAGCCCGGTGTCCGGCTCGCGAACCGCCTCACCCAGACCCCCGGCCGTGGTCACGATCAAGGGCACGCCGGTCGCCGCCGCCTCCAGCGCCACGATCCCGAACGGCTCGTAGCGACTCGGCAGCACGATGGCGTCGCAGCGGTGCATCAGCGTCACCAGCTCGGTGTGGTCGACCGGGCCGACGAACCGCACCGCCTTGCCGACCCGATGCTTGCGCGCCTGCTCCATCAGCCAGTCCCGCTGGGTGCCGTCACCGGCGATCGTCAGCGTCGTACCCGGATGGCTGCGCCGGATCCGGGGGAGAGCCGCGAGCAGATCCTGCACGCCCTTCTCGTATTCGAGCCGACCCGCGAACAGCAGCTCGGCCGGACCGCTCGTCCGAGCACGTTCGGCGAACGGCCACGTACGGATGTCGATGCCGTTGTGGATCACCGTGATGTCGGTGGCGTCGTAGCCGAACAGTCGGTTCACCTCGTCGCGCATCGACGCCGAACACGTGATGAGAGCATCGGATTCGGACACCAGCCACCACTCGACCGAATGCACCTGCCGGTTCGTCCGACCGCTCACCCAGCCGCTGTGCCGCCCGGCCTCCGTCGCGTGGATCGTGGAAACCAATGGCACATCGAAGAACTCGGCCAGCGCGATGGCCGGGTGGGCGACCAGCCAATCATGCGCGTGCACGACCTCCGGCATCCATCGCGACCCGATCGCTCCGCTCCCGGCGCCGTGCAGAATCCGAAGTCCCGCCCGCACGAAGGCATGCCCCATGGCCAGCGTCCAGGCCATCATGTCCTGCCCGAACTCGAACTCCGGCGGGTCCTCGGCGACGGCCAGAACCCGGACACCTTCGACGACGGTGTCCGTCGTCGGATGAGTCACCGCATCGGTCCCCGACGGACGCCGGGTCAGCACCACCACGTCGTGCCCGGCGGCGGCCATCTCGGTGGCGAGGTGATGGACATGCCGGCCGAGTCCGCCCACCACCACCGGCGGGTACTCCCACGACACGAACAACACCTTCATCGGATTCCCCCCTCGACACCGACCCGGTCGGCGGTCAGAGCCGTGTGCAGCCGGCGCGCATCGAGTGCGGGAAAGAGATTGTCGGCACGCGCCCAGGCGGCGGCGAGCGTCTCGGCTGCGTCGTCGCGGCCCCGCATCGCCGCGTCGCTGATCTCGCGGGTGGCATGCGCATGCGTGTGAGCTCGCGACACAGCGTACTGCGCCGCGGTGTCCTTCGACACCATGAACGGCCAGTCCGAGGACACGGTCAGCAGCGCCTCGCGCACGATCTGATCGGCGACCCGGCTGCGTGAACTCCCGTGTTGCCGCAGCTTGGCGACCGCGTCGAGCGCCGTCTCGGTGACCTCGGCGTTCAGGTCGACCAGGTGCTGCACGGCCGGGCCGTTCCACACCCGCCAGTCCTTACCCGACCCCCACGACGACCTGGGGAGGTCGATGGGCGCGCCGACGAGCCCGGCCTGCGTTGCGCCCGCGAGTGTCCCGACGGTGACCCCGACCTCGGGCAGACGTCGCAGCACCCGTTCCAGCCAGACCGGGCCCTCATGCCACCAGTGCCCGAACAATTCGGTGTCGAACGCGGCGACCACCAGCGCAGGCCGGCCGATCCGCGCGGACTCGTCGACCAGACGCTGCCGCACATGCGCGATGAAGTCCTCGACGTGCCGGTCGACAACCGCGTCGACGCGAGCCGGGTCGTAGGGCTTCTTGTCCTGCCCGGACACGGTCCGGCCGGTGACCCGGAACCGCTTGAGCCCGGTCTCATGGTCATAGGTGTGGAAATCCCGATAGGCGCCATGACCCGGATAGCCCGACTTCGGCGACCAGACGCGATAGCTCACCGTCAGGTCACGTCCGTAGGCGACGACGGCGCTGTCGCCGACGGGGCGTCCCAGCGCGGTGTCGCCGTGCAAGGCGGGCCCGTCGACCATGAAGTGGCGCACGCCCGCGCGGTCGTACTCCATCTCCATCCCCGGCGCGAAGGCGCACTCGGGTGCCCAGATCCCGGTCGGCTCGACACCCCACCGCGCATGGGCGTCCGCGAGCCCCTCGGTCAGCGAGAACCGGCGCAGTCGCGGGTCGAGCAGCGGTGCGAACGGGTGGGCCAGGGGGCCGCCCAGGATCTCGACGACACCGCTCGAGGCCAGTCCGCGGATCAGTGGTGACGCGCCGTGACGCCATCGGGAGGCAAAGGTGTCCAGCGCGCGCTGGGCGTCGAGGTACTCACGGCGGCCCGCCGCGGCTCGGTCGGCGTCGCGGGACATCGCTGCCTGCGTGGCCCGGAGCTGCCAGTCGGCGAGCCACTCGTACATCGACGACGCACAGTGCGGATCGTCGAGTTGCGCGGCCAGCACCGGCGTGATCCCGAGGGAGAGCTGGTCGGTGAAACCGTCGGCGGCCAGCCGCTCGAGCATGTCGAACAGCGGCAGGTACGACGCGGCCCACGACTGATACAGCCATTCCTCGCCGACCGGCCAACGGCCGTGATTGGCCAGCCACGGCAGATGCGAGTGCAGGACCAGCGTGAACTGGCCCGGGACGGGTTCGGTGCGGGTGGTCACCCTCAGCCCCGCAACGCGACGGCGAACAGGTCGAGCGAGTCGTCGATGTCGTACACGCCGGAATCGACGACATCGAAGTCCGCGGCGACCACGCCGGCGACATCCGCGGCCAGCTCGTCCGGCCAGGGCTCGCCGGCGAGCGCACGCTCGATCTGGGCGTCGATGAGCGAACCGCCCCATTTGGTGTCCAGGGCGCGAAGGCGCGGTCCGTGGACGACTCCCCACATCGCGTCGATCACGAAGCCGCCGTCGAGAAGCAGTTCGGTGAGTTCGGCCGCGTCGAGCTCACGGGTGTGGAACGGGTTGAGCGGTGTGTCGCGACCGGGGGAGAAGGTGATGCGGTTGGGCGTCGACATGAGCAGGACCCCGCCCGGACGCAGCACGCGGTGGCATTCGGCGACGAATCGCGGCTGATCCCAGAGGTGTTCGATGACCTGGAAGTTGACCACGATGTCGACCGAGGCGGAGGCGAGGGGGAGGTCGACGAGGTTGCCCTGGTGGACGACGAGCTGGGGATAGCGGCGTCGGGTGTGTTCGACCGCGGCGGCGTCGTAGTCGACGCAGACCACCGACGACGCCCCGGCGTCGGCGATCATCGCGGCGCCGTACCCCTCGCCGGAGCCGGCTTCGAGGACGTCGTGGCCCGCGCACCGGTCGGCGATGTGGCGGTAGGCGATCTCGTGGCGCCGGAACCAGTAGTTCTCGGCGGGAATCCCCGGGACCGTCCGCTCGCCGGTCAGCGCCAATTGCTGGTCGGTGTCGAGCGCCTCGAGACCAGTGGTTGCCGTCCCGCGCGACGATCCGAGGTCTGCGTCAGTCATCTGACAGAGAGTAGGGCATGCCCCGGGGACCGCCGGGGCCGTCGTGCCGAGCGAGCGAACGGTAGCGCGCATTGTGTGAGGTAGTCGATGTTTAGTGGAAACATAGGAGACGCTAAAGTGGTGGGGACCCATGGCCTTACCCGCCGGTAAGTTGCCGAACCCGATGCAGGAGGTCGACGTAGACCCATGACAAACATTGTCGTACTGATCAAGCAGGTTCCCGACACATGGTCCGAGCGCAAGTTGTCCGCCGACGACTACACCCTGGACCGTGAGGCCGCCGACGCCGTCCTGGACGAGATCAACGAGCGCGCCGTCGAGGAAGCGCTGAAGATCAAGGAGGCCGACGGCGGTGAGGTCACCATCCTGACGGCGGGTCCCGAGCGCGCCACCGACGCCATCCGCAAGGCCCTGTCCATGGGCGCCGACAAGGCGATCCACATCAAGGACGACCTCATGCACGGCTCGGACGCGGTCCAGACCGCCTACGTGCTGGCCCGGGCGCTCGGCACGGTCGAGGGTGTCGAGCTGGTCATCGCCGGCAACGAGGCCACCGACGGTCGCGTCGGCGCCATCCCGGCCATGATCGCCGAGTACCTCGAGCTCCCGCACCTGACCCACCTGCGCAAGCTGACCCTGGAGGGCGAGACCCTCAAGGGCGAGCGGGAGACCGACGACGGCATCTTCCACGTCGAGGCCAGCCTGCCGGCCATCGTCAGCGTGAACGAGAAGATCAACGAACCGCGCTTCCCCTCCTTCAAGGGCATCATGGCCGCCAAGAAGAAGGAGGTCACCGTCCTGACCCTCGCCGAGATCGACGTCGAGGCAAGCGATGTGGGCCTGGAGAACGCCGGCTCGGTCGTGACGGCGAACACCCCGAAGCCGCCGAAGACCGCGGGCGAGCGCGTCACCGACGAAGGCGACGGCGGCACCAAGGTCGCCGAGTACCTGGTCGGCCAGAAGATCATCTGACCTTCTCCACGCAGACCACCRGCGAACCCCCAGACATTCAGGAGAAAACCACCATGGCAGAAGTACTCGTTCTCGTGGAACAGGACGCCGAAGGCGCCCTGAAGAAGGTCACCAGCGAGCTCATCACCGCCGCCCGCGCACTCGGCACCCCGTCGGCGGTCGTCGTCGGCAAGCCCGGCTCGGCCGACGGCATCCTCGACGGACTCAAGGAGGCCGGCGCGGAGAAGATCTACGTCGCCGAGTCCGACGATGCGGGTAGCTACCTCATCACCCCGCAGGTCGACGTGCTGGCCTCGATCGCCGAGACCGCCTCGCCGGCCGGCATCCTCGTCGCGGCCACCGCCGACGGCAAGGAGATCGCCGGCCGCTTGGCCGTGCGCCTCGGCTCGGGCGTCCTCGCCGACATCGTCGACGTCAAGGAAGGCGGCGTGGGCATCCACTCCATCTTCGGTGGCGCCTACACCGTCGACGCCCAGGCCAAGGGTGAGGTCCCGGTCTTCTCGATCCGCCCCGGTGGCGTCGAGGCCGCTCCGCAGGCCGGCGCCGGCGAGCGTGTCGACGTCGAGGTCCCGGCTCAGGACGAGGGCGCGGTCAAGATCACCAAGGTCGAGCCGAACGTCGGCGGCGATCGTCCCGAACTGACCGAGGCGTCGATCGTCGTCTCGGGTGGTCGCGGTGTCGGCAGCGCCGAGAAGTTCTCCGTCGTCGAAGAACTCGCCGACGTGCTCGGTGCCGCCGTGGGCGCGTCGCGCGCGGCGGTCGACTCCGGTTACTACCCCGGTCAGTTCCAGGTCGGTCAGACCGGTAAGACCGTGTCGCCGCAGCTGTACGTCGCCCTGGGCATCTCCGGCGCCATCCAGCACCGCGCCGGCATGCAGACCTCGAAGACGATCGTGGCCGTCAACAAGGACGAAGAGGCCCCGATCTTCGAGATCGCCGACTACGGCGTCGTCGGCGATCTGTTCAACGTCGCGCCGCAGCTGACCGAAGAGGTCAAGAAGCGCAAGTGATCATGAGCTGATCAACTGCAGAACCCGGTGACCCCCGACTCCCCGTCGGGGGTCACCGTGCGTTCGGTGGCCGTTCACCCGCAGGTGGCCGCGGCGAGGCCTGTTCATCCGGTGGCGGCCCGAGTTCATCGAACCCGCACCGACACGACACGCTGCGGTGGTCCTGCCGATGCCCGGTCTCGTTTCCATTCGAGTCATGAACGCCATGCAGTCGCCAGTCCGCACCAGCCATGTCGCGCGCGCTCGGTTCTCGCGGGCCGTGCCGACGACCCTGCTCACCGCGGGGCCCATCCGGGTCCTCGTGTCCGACGATCCCGCCGACATCGTCGCCGCCCAGGAACTGCGGTATCGCGTCTTCGCCGACGAACCCGGCTTCTCCAACCGCATCGGTGACGCGGTCACCGGACGGGACGCCGACCGGTTCGACGCCTTCTGCGAGCACCTCATCGTCCGCCACGCCGACGACGGGGTCGTCGGGTGTGCGCGCCTGCTCTCCCCGGCGCGGGCGATCGCCGCCGGCGGCTGGTACTCGGCCACCGAGTTCGACCTCCGCGAGATGAACGACATCGTCTCCGCCACCGTCGAATTGGGTCGGGCGTGTGTCCACTCCGAGTACCGCGACGGGTCGGTCACCGCGCTGATGTGGGCGGCGCTGCTGCAGTACATGGACGACGCCGACCTGCGATACCTGATGGGCTGTGTGTCGGTGCCCCTGCACACGCCGGGTGAATGGCTGCCGGGGTCGTCGCTGCGCGCCCTGCGCGATCGTCTGCGGGACGACCACCGGGACCCCGAGCGACGTGCCCACCCGCTGGCACCGGCGCGCATCGGCGGACGCCTGCTCGACGACATCGTGCCGTCCGACACGGTCGCGATGCCGGCGCTGATGCGTGGATACCTCCGCCTCGGCGCCCGCATCTGTGGCGAGCCGGCGGTCGACGACGTCTTCGACGTCGCGGACTTCCTGACCCTGCTCGACCGCGAAGGGGCCAACAAGCGATACCTCGACCGGCTGCGATCGAGTGCCCGACGGCTGGGTTCGGCCCGCGCGGATGCCACGCCGGAGCCCGGTGGCGCGGCACGATGACCGCCCTGCTGGTCGGTCCGGTCGGACCTCGCTCCGAGCGTCCCCGACGCGAACACGCCGCGTGTCCGCCTGCCCGCCCGGCCGGCGCGCTCGCGCACCCGTGGTTCCCGATCAGCACCTGTGGCGACGGTTGCATCGGTGCACCGCGGGCCGGGCGGTTCGACGCGGTCTTCGGCGCGACGATCGTCGCGTGGCGTCTGTGCCGACTCGTCGTGGTCGTGGTGTGGATCGTCTGGGCGGCGCTGACCACCGGGGCGGTGGCGCGGCTGCGTCGTCGTCCGCCGCGTCCCCTGCGTCGATCCGCGTCGGGTGCACTGCTGGCGGCCCTGGGCATCGCCGTCCGCGTCGAGGACCGGCGCGGTGGCCCGACCCGCGCCGGACTCGTGGTCGCCAACCACATCTCGTTCCTCGACGTCTTGGCGCTCGCGCTGATCAGCCCTGCTGACGTGGTGGCCAAATCCGATGTCGTCGGGATGCCGGTGGTGTCGTCCCTTGCGCGCCGGTTCGGCGTCATCGCCGTCGACCGCGGCACACTCCGCGGTCTGCCGGGGACGGTCGGCGACGTGGCCGGGCGGCTGCACCGCGACTCGTCGGTCATCGTGTTCCCCGAGGGCACCACGTACTGCGGCCGCTCGGCCGGTGCATTCCGACCCGCGTTCTTCCAGGCCGCGATCGATGCGGACGTGCCGGTCGTGCCGGTGAGGTTGCGTTTCGTCGGCAGCGACGGGACCACGGCGACGGCACCGAGTTTCATCGGCGCCGACACCCCGGCCGACACGCTGCGGCGGGTCATGCGGGCGCGTGGTCTCGTCGTGACGATGGTCATCCACCCGCCCGAGGAACCCGGCGCAGATCGTCGCGAGCTGGCGCGTCGGTGTGAGCGCGTCGTGGCGGGGCGGTTCCCGGCCGCGGAAAGTGACATCAACCGTTCCCTGATATAGGTTTCTCCGGTAGCCGTCCGCAGCTCTGCGGACGATCAACCGCGTACCTCCAGGAGGCCGACGATGACGTCCACTCAGACCCGAGAAGCCGCGCGCGCCAAGTTCTTCGAACTCCGGGACGTCGACGGCCGGGTCGACGACGCCGACCTAGACACCGTGTGGGCGGGGCTGTCGCCGCTGCGGCCCGAGGAGATGCTCGGCGCATGGAAGGGCGGCGAGTTCACCACCGGGCACGCCATCAACGGCGCGCTCGCCAAGGCCAACTGGTTCGGCAAGACGTTCACCTCACGCAGCGACGTCCAACCGCTGGTGTGCCGCGACGAGAACGGCAACCTCTACTCCAACACCACACTCGGCAAGGGCAAGGCCAGCCTGTGGGCGATCGAGTTCCGCGGCGAGATCACCGCGTCGATGGTCTACGACGGTCAGCCGGTCATCGACCACTTCAAGCGCGTCGACGACACCACGGTGATGGGGATCATGAACGGCAAAGGCGGAGTCATCGACGGCCGTCACTTGTACTTCTACCTCGAGCGGGTCTGAGGCGGGCTGTCGTTCCGCGTCCGATCGCGGAATTTGTCGGCGACCTACGCGCGTTTATCCTTGCTAGCGATGCCCGTGCCAAGCCGACCGCCCGTGAAGGCGCCTGTCTACCTCGACCACGCCGCTTCGACGCAGATGCTGCCCGAAGCCGTCGAGGCGATGACGGCCGTCTTCGCGCAGCCGGGTAACGCCTCGTCGCTGCACGGATCCGGTCGCACCGCACGTCGTCGGCTCGAGGAGGCGCGCGAGGCCATCGCCGCGGCGGTCGGTGCCCGGCCCTCCGAGGTCGTCTTCACCGGCGGCGGCACCGAGGCCGACAACCTGGCGGTCAAGGGGATCTACTGGGCACAGCGGAACGCCGATCCCCGCCGTCGCCGGATCATCACCTCGGCGATCGAACATCACGCCGTCCTCGACCCCGCGCAGTGGCTGGCCGAGCAGGCCGGAGCCGAGCTCGTCCTGCTCCCGGTCGACGCCGACGGTGTCGTCTCGCCCGCCGACCTGCGCGCGGAGCTCGAGGAGCACGCCGCCGAGACCGCTCTCATCTCGCTGATGTGGGCCAACAACGAGGTCGGCACGATCCAACCGATCGCCGAGCTCGCCGCGGTCGGGTCCGAATTCGGCGTCCCGGTGCATTCCGACGCGATCCAGGCCGTCGGCCATCTGCCGGTGGACTTCGCCGCGAGCGGCCTCTCGGCGCTCAGCCTGACCGCCCACAAGTTCGGCGGGCCGCAGGGTGTCGGCGCCCTGCTGCTGGGTCGCGATGTCGGGTGTGTGCCGCTGCTGCACGGCGGCGGCCACGAACGCGACGTGCGCTCGGGAACCCAGGACGTCGCCGGTGCGGCCGGCATGGCCGCCGCACTGTCGTGGTGCGTCGAGCACCTCGACGAGAACACCGCGCACGTCCGCGCCCTGCAGACCCGGCTGACCGACATTCTCCTCGGCGTCGACGGAACGGTGCGGAACGGTGCCGACGGCGATCGTCGCCTCCCGGGGAACGTGCACGTGTCGTTCGCCGGTTGTGAGGGTGACTCGCTGCTCATGCTTCTCGACGCCAAGGGCGTCGAGTGTTCCACCGGATCGGCCTGCACCGCCGGGGTCGCCCAGGCCAGCCATGTCCTCCTGGCGATGGGTCTGGACATGGCCGACGCGCGGTCGTCGCTGCGGTTCTCCCTCGGCCACACCACCACCGAGGCCGACATCGACGCGGTCGCCGCGGTCATCGACGAGGTCGTCGACCGGGCGCGGGCGGCCGGACTGGTCTCGGTCCCCGGCGGAAGGATCTCCTGATGCGCGTATTGGCAGCGATGAGCGGCGGCGTCGACTCGGCGGTCGCCGCGGCCCGGGCGGTCGAGGCCGGTCACGAGGTGGTCGGAGTTCATCTGGCGTTGTCGACGGCTCCGGGTGCGCTGCGCACCGGCTCGCGTGGATGCTGCTCGCGCGAGGACGCCTCCGACGCCCGCCGGGCCGCCGATGTCCTCGGAATCCCGTTCTACGTCTGGGATTTCGCCGACCGGTTCAAGGACGATGTGATCGACGAGTTCGTCGAGGCCTATGCGGCCGGACGCACCCCGAACCCGTGTCTGACGTGCAACGAGAAGATCAAATTCGCGGCCCTCGCCGACAAGGCGATGGCGCTCGGCTTCGACGCGCTGGCCACCGGTCACTACGCGCAGCTGACCGACGGCGAGTTGCGACGAGCGGTCGACGCCGACAAGGACCAGTCGTATGTGCTGGCCGTGCTGACGCGTGATCAGCTGTCGCGGGCGATGTTCCCGATCGGTGACACCCCGAAGTCCGAGATCCGGGCCGAGGCGGCCCGGCGCGGCCTGGCCGTCGCGGACAAGCCGGACTCCCACGACATCTGCTTCATCCCGAGCGGTGACACCCGCGCGTTCCTCGGTGCCCGCATCGGCGTCCGGCCGGGCGCGATCGTGGACGCGACGTCGGGCGAGCGCCTCGCCGAGCACGACGGGGTCCACGGTTTCACCATCGGGCAGCGCAAGGGCCTGGGGGTCGAGGCGCCGGCCGCCGATGGCAAGCCCCGCTATGTCACCGAGATCGACCCGGATTCGGGGACGGTGACGGTCGGGACGGCTGCCGACCTGCAGGTCTGGGGCATCACCGCGACGCGCGCGGTGTGGACCTCCGGCGTCACTCCGGACGAACCCTTCGACGCGATGGTGCAGGTGCGAGCCCACGGCGGGCTCGCGCCGGTGCGCGCGACCGCCACCACGATCGACGGTGAACCCGCCATCGACATCGCGCTGCAGGAGCCGCTCACCGGCGTCGCCCGCGGTCAGGCCGCGGTGCTGTACCTGCCCGATGCCCGACGCGGCGACCAGGTCGTCGGGTGCGGACGCATCGCCACCACCTCATCGCAGCCGACTGTCGTCGCATCTCGGTGACCGGAGCGGCACTGCCCACCGGAGTGGGCACCGGCGTGGGGTCGATGCCCGGCACCGACGCACGTGCGGCCGCCGCGGTGGTGAACGGGGAACTCGATCTCGCCCACCTCGTCGAACTGCCCGCGCGAGGTATCGGTGCGGATCTGATCGGCCGGATGGCGGCGATCCTCGTCGACCTGCCGATGGACACCGCGACATGGGGTTACCGGCTGGCGCAACGCCACTCCCGCCTGGCCCGACGCGCCGCGGACCTGCTTGCCGAGGACCTCGACGTCGTCGAGGAACTGTGGGAGACAGCGGGTTTCATCGGTACCGGCCGCACCTTCAAGGTTCAGGTGGCCGGCCCGTTCACCACCTCGGCATCTGTCGAGCTGACGAACGGGCAACGAGTCCTGAAAGACCACGGAGCGGTCCGCGACATCGTCGAGTCGACGGCGGAGGGTGTGCGCGAGCACGTCGCCGAGGTGGAACGCCGGCTCGGTGCGCGCGTGGTGGTCCAGCTCGACGAACCGATGGTCGGCCAGGTCATCGACGGCACGGTGAAGCCGCTGACCCGCTTCGACCCCATCCGGGCGATACCGGCGGTCGAGGTGGCTCGCGCACTCACCGAACTCGTCGACCACGTCGGCGTCCCGGTGGTCTTGCACGATTGCGGCACACCGCGGTGGGACCTCCTCGAACATCTTCCCGGGGTTGCGTATTCGATCGACATCACCACACCGTCGGCGACCGATCTCGACGGCATCGGGATGCTCGTCGACCGCGGCGGCGTCCTGCTCGCGGGTCGTGTGCCGTCGACAGCGCCCGATCGTCCGCTGGCCGCCGAACACGTGGCGACCGAACTCGCCGCGCTGACCGACCGCATCGGGCTGGACCGCAAAGTGTTGTCGGACAACGTGATCGTGACGCCGAGCTGTGGTCTGGCCGGGGCGTCGACGAAGTGGGCCAAGACGGCCTTGGCGATCACCGCAGAGGCCGGTCATCTGCTCGGCAGCGATCCCTCCGCGCTCTGAAAACCCCTGCGGGCCCGGCGTCGCGGACCTATTCTCGTCGGTATGCCGCACCCGATCATGTTCGACGACGCGGATCCCTATCTGGGCCGCATACGGGAGATCGCGCTCGCGCTGCCCGACGCGACCGAGGTCGTCGCGCACGGTCGCCCGACCTTCCGCTGCGGCAAGATGTTCGGCAACTACGGCGGTGGCGTCAAGGGCAGCAAGGTGCGTCACGATCAATCGATCCTGGTCCTCGCCGACGACTCCGAGCGGCCCGCGCTGCTGGACGATCCGCGGTTCTTCCTGCCCGCCTACCTCGGGCCGGCCGGCTGGGTGGGGCTGATTCTCGACGCCGAGACCGACTGGGACGAGGTCGCCGAACTCCTCGACACGAGTTACCGCCAGATCGCACCCAAACGGTCGGTGGCGAAGCTCGGTCCGTTGTGATCGTCGGCGCGGAAACTCCCGCGGTCCCGTCTCCGTCCCGCTGATCGGATCCGATCAGCGGGAGGGAAGCAGTACCGCGCGAATGAGGCATCGGTTGACGAGCTGGGTCTGTCCCACCACTCCGATACCCTCGGAACGTGGCAGATACAACGGAGTCGGGTCAGCCGGTCACCGAGCAGTCGGGGCCGGAGGCGGACCTGCGTGAGGAGTGGACCGCGCTCGCCGAGGAGATCCGCGAGCACCAGTTCCGCTACTACGTGAAGGACGCGCCGGTCATCACCGACGGCGAGTTCGATCTGCTCCTCCGACGCCTGCAGGCGCTCGAGGACGCGCACCCCGAACTCGCGGCCGCCGACTCACCCACCAAGCTCGTCGGGGGTGGCTTCTCCACGGCGTTCTCCGCAGTGGACCACCTCGAGCGAATGATGTCGCTGGACAACGTCTTCGACCACGACGAGATGCGCGCCTGGGTCGACCGCGTGGTCGCCGACGCCGGCGCCCGGGCCGACTTCCTCTGCGAGCTCAAGATCGACGGCGTGGCCCTGGCGCTGGTCTACCGGAACGGGGTTCTCGAGCGAGGTGTCACCCGTGGCGACGGACGCACCGGTGAGGACGTCTCACTGAACGCGCGCACCATCGACGACATCCCGATGCGCCTGACCGAGTCCCCGGAGTACCCGATTCCCGAGGTCCTCGAGGTGCGTGGCGAGGTCTTCTTCCGGGTGGAGGACTTCGAGGCGCTCAACGCCTCGCTCGTGGCGGAGGGCAAGCCGCCGTTCGCGAACCCGCGCAACTCGGCCGCCGGCTCGCTGCGGCAGAAGAATCCGCAGGTCACGGCCCGTCGCAAGCTGCGGATGATCTGTCACGGGATCGGGCACACCGAGGGTTGGCGACCGGAGTCGTTGCACGACGCCTACCTGGCGCTCGGGGCCTGGGGTCTGCCGGTGTCGACCCACACCACCAAGGTGTCCGGCGCCGACGAGATCATCGACAAGATCGCCTACTGGGGCGAACACCGTCACGACGTCGAGCACGAGATCGACGGCATCGTGGTCAAGGTCGACGACGTCACCGTGCAGCGTCGCCTCGGTTCCACCTCGCGGGCGCCGCGGTGGGCGATCGCCTACAAGTACCCGCCCGAGGAGGCCACCACCAAGCTCTCCGACATCCAGGTCAACGTCGGACGCACGGGCCGGGTCACACCCTTCGCAGTCCTCGAACCCGTGCTGGTCGCCGGGTCCACGGTCTCGCGCGCGACCCTGCACAACGGTTCGGAGGTCAAGCGCAAGGGCGTGCTGATCGGGGACACCGTCACGATCCGCAAGGCCGGCGACGTGATTCCCGAGGTCCTCGGGCCCGTCGTCGATCTCCGCGACGGCACCGAGGTGGAGTTCGAGATGCCCGAACTGTGCCCGGCCTGCGAGACGCCGCTGCGTCCCGAAAAGGAGAGCGACGCCGACCTCCGCTGTCCGAACCAGGAGAGTTGTCCGGCCCAGTTGCGCGAGCGGCTCTTCCACCTGGCCGGTCGGGGTTCCTTCGACATCGAGGCGCTCGGCTACGAGGCCGCGTCGGCCCTGCTGTCGGCGGGGGTGCTCACCAACGAGGGTGACCTCTTCTCGCTGACGGCCGAGGACCTGATCCGCACGGATCTGTTCACCACCAAGGCGGGGGCGCTCTCGGCCAACGGCAAGCGGTTGCTGGCGAACCTCGACAAAGCCAAGGACGTGGCGCTGTGGCGCGTGCTGGTCGGGCTGTCGATCCGCCATGTCGGGCCCACCGCCGCCCGCGCCCTCGCCACCGAATTCGGTTCCCTCGAGGCCATCGAGGCCGCCGACATCGACCAGCTCGCCGGCGTAGAGGGGTTGGGAATGACCCTCGCCCAGTCGATCCACGACTGGTTCACCGTCGACTGGCATCGAGACATCGTCGAGAAGTGGCGCGCCGCAGGCGTTTCCATGGAAGACGAGCGCGACGAGTCGATCCCGCGGACCCTCGAGGGCAAGACGATCGTCGTGACGGGTTCGCTGGTGGACTTCTCCCGTGACGGGGCCAAGGAGGCGATCCTGCAACGCGGCGGCAAGGCGTCGGGTTCGGTGTCGAAGAAGACCGACTACGTGGTGGTGGGGGATTCGCCGGGCACCAAGGCCGACAAGGCCGAACAGCTCGGCGTGCCGGTGCTCGACGAGGACGCGTTCAAGAAGTTGCTGGAGACCGGCAGCCCCGAGTGACCGTCGATCAGCCCAGAGCGGACTCGAACGCGCGGAAGGCACGCTGGTCGAAAAGGACGAAACGGACCTCCTCGATCGAGGTCTCCGGCAGCGTGGCACGCACCGTGTCGACCGCCTTGCGGGCGCCGTCGTCCATCGGCCAGCCGTACACGCCGGTCGAGATCGCCGGGAAGGCGATGGTGGTGGCACCGAGTTCGGTTGCGAGGCGCAGGGACTCGCGGTAGCAGGAGACGAGCAGGGATGTACGGTCCTCGTCGTAGGAGTGCACCGGTCCGACCGTGTGGATGACCCAACGTGCGTCGAGGTCTCCCGCGGTGGTGGCCACGGCCTCGCCGACGGGTAGTCCACGTTCGTAGGTGCCCGCCCGCAGCTCCTTGCACTCGGCGAGGATCGCCGGGCCGCCCCGCCGGTGGATCGCGCCGTCGACACCGCCGCCGCCCAGCAGTGTGGAGTTCGCGGCATTCACGATCGCGTCGACCGACTGTGTCGTGATGTCGCCCTGTATCAACGTGATGGACGTCATCAGACCATGATGCCTCCGGATCGACCGGCTGTGGCTAACTCTCGGCGCGCAGCACGGTACTGACGATCCCGGCGAGATAACCGAGTCGGGCGACCTCCGACGGCCGGAAGTCCGGTCCGCCGATGCGTCCGAGCAGGATCGCCTTCGACTCCGAGCCCAGGGGAGCCGCCGCGAGACGGGTGTCCATGTCCTGCCAGGCGCCGGGCACCCAGTCGCCGTCGGCGTCCAGCTCGACGGCTCTCTCGAGCGGTAGCCAATCCGCCCTGGTCAGCGGGGTCTCCGGGGCGCCGGACGAGCCGAAGAGCTGCAGCACGCCGCCGCTGGCGGGTGTGACCACCATCGCCCAGGAGACGCGCAGGACGCGGGGCGCATTGTCCACCAGGATCTGCAACCGGTCACGTCCGGCAGTGGCCACCTGATCGACCAACTCGAGTTCACGATGGGTGTCCAGCACGCCCGAGTAGGGGCGGATCGAGTCGACACGGACGCCGTTGACCTTCTCGGCCGCGGTGATCAGGCTGTCGGGCAGCGCCCCGGGCGCCACCTCGACGACGAGGTCGTCCACGGCGTAACCGTTGCCGCGCTCGACGACCTCGAGGGACAGGATGTCTGCGCCGACCGAGCCGAGCTGCACGGCGAGCACGCCGAGGCTGCCCGGCCGGTCTTCGAGATAGACCCGCAACAGGTAGGACACGTGCGACATTCTCGCACCCACGCGCGGGCGGCGCGCAGTGCACGGCTGCCAACCGGTGGCTGGGGGAAGCGGTCGTCGCGGGTTCCCATAGTCTGGAGACGTCGCCCAGACGCCGACACGACATCGGTCGACGACACGGCGGGGACGACGAGACCCGAACGAACAGTGATGGAAGGAAGGACGCTGCGGTGGCTGGCGAACCGAAGTCCATATCGCGCAACGAAGTCGCGCATCTGGCGCGTCTGTCGCGCCTGGCGTTGAGCGAGGACGAACTCGATGTCTACGCCGAGCAGCTGGACTCGATCCTGACCCACGTCGCGTCGGTGTCGGAAGTGGCCGCCGATGACGTGCCCGGCACGGCCCACCCGGCCGAACTGGCGAATGTGCTGCGCCCCGATGTCGTCGTCCCGGGGCTGACGACCGACGCCGCGCTGTCCGGTGCACCGGCCGTCGAGCAGGACCGTTTCGCGGTTCCGCAGATCCTGGGAGAAGAGCAGTGAGTCCCGATTCCAGCGCCGCCGCGCCGCGTCCCGACGGTGATCTGACCGGGTTGTCCGCCGCCGAACTCGCCACCCGGATCGGTGCCCGCGAGGTCAGCTCGGTGGAGGTCACCCAGGCCCACCTCGACCGTATCGCCGAGATCGACGACCAACTCGGCGCGTTCCTCCACGTCAGTGGCGCCGAAGCGCTGGTCGCCGCGAAGGCCGCCGACGACGCGATCGCCGCCGGGGACGCCCCGTCGGCCCTCGCGGGTGTACCGATCGCCCTCAAGGACGTCTTCACCACCACCGACGCACCGACCACGTGCGGGTCCAAGATCCTCGAGGGTTGGGTTCCGCCCTACGACGCCACGGTCACCGCACGCCTGCGCGCCGCGGGTATTCCGATCCTGGGCAAGACCAACATGGACGAGTTCGCGATGGGCAGCTCGACCGAGAACTCCGCCTACCAGCTCACCCGGAACCCCTGGGATCCCAGCAAGATCCCGGGTGGTTCGGGGGGTGGCAGCGCCGCCGCGCTGGCCTCGTACCAGGCCCCGCTGGCGATCGGTACCGACACCGGCGGCTCGATCCGCCAGCCGGCCGCGGTCACCGCGACGGTCGGCGTCAAGCCCACGTACGGCACGGTCTCGCGCTACGGGCTCGTGGCGTGCGCCTCGTCGCTCGACCAGGGCGGCCCGTGTGGCCGTACCGTCCTCGACACCGCGATGCTGCACGAGATCATCGCCGGGCACGACCCGCGGGACTCGACCTCGATCGATGTGCCGGTGCCCGACGTCGTCTCGGCGGCCCGCGAAGGGGCCGAGCGGGATCTCGCCGGCGTCCGGATCGGTGTCGTCACCGAGCTGCAGGGCGAGGGTTACCAGTCCGGCGTGCTCGACTCCTTCCACCAGGCCGTCAAGCTCCTCGAGGAGCGCGGCGCCGAGGTGGTCGAGGTCAGCTGTCCGCACTTCACCTACGCGCTGGGTGCCTACTACCTGATCCTCCCGTCGGAGGTGTCGTCGAACCACGCGCGGTTCGACGCGATGCGCTACGGACTGCGGGTCGGCGACGACGGCTCGCATTCGGCCGACGAGGTCATGGCTCTGTCCCGGGAACAGGGATTCGGTCCAGAGGTCAAGCGCCGCATCATGATCGGGACCTACGCGTTGTCCTCGGGCTACTACGACGCCTACTACGGTCAGGCGCAGAAGGTGCGCACCCTGATCGCGCGTGACTTCGCCACCGCCTTCGAGAAGGTCGATGTGCTCATCTCGCCGACCACGCCGACCACCGCGTTCCCGATCGGGGAGAAGGTCGACGACCCACTCGCGATGTACCTGTTCGACCTGTGCACGCTGCCGGTGAACCTCGCCGGCATCGGATCGATGTCGGTGCCGTCGGGGCTGTCGGTCGACGACGGCATGCCCGTCGGGCTCCAGATCATGGCGCCCGCCCTGGCCGACGACCGGCTGTACCGCGTGGGAGCGTCGTACGAAGCGGCTCGGGGGCCGATCGTCTGACGACCCGGGCGGCGTGCCGTCTTCGGTGCACGCCGCCGCGGGCCGTCAGTTCCGCATCGGCTGCGGCGGTCCGGACTGTTCCGACCCGTACCGGTGGCCTACCCCGGCCGCACCGTCGAGTGCGCCGAGAAGGTCGATGCTCGTCTGTACGAAGCTGACCCCGGGTAGCCACGGCGCCGACGGGACCCGCGGTCCGCGGATGTGGGTGTCCTCGGTCGGTCGGGGCGGCCACCACAGTCCGGCGGCTGACCAGCGCACGACGGGGTCGCTGGAATTGGCGAGAACCGTTCGCGAGGTGCGGGAATCCGGGGCGACGGTACCCTCGGGCGGCGCGACCAGCACGGTCTCGTCGAGCAGAGCGGGGCGCTCGTTCTCCAGCCATACCCGGGCGGCGTCGGCGCCCACGGCACCGAGACTCTGCCCGTAGAGGATCACCCGCGGACGTTCGCGGTCGGGAACACCGTCGAGAACGGTTGTCAGAGCCGACACCACCGCGATCGCCGAGTCCGCCGATCGGGAGCGGTCGGACACGAAGGCCTGCCACGACGGCACGTCGTCGTAGGGGAGTGCGAGAACCCGGACGTCGCCGGCGAACCGGCTCTCGAAACCGTCGACCGCTGCCGGGTCGATCCATCCCGATCCGGTCGGCACCGCGACCACGACCGCCTGCGTCGACAGTCCGCCCGAACGCGTCCACGTCCGCACGAGTTGTGCAGCGGCGCGGTCGAATCCATCGGTGCTCAGCTCCCCGCGGGCCAGGACGTCCGAATGCGTCGCCACCGTCGTCGACGACGCCGGCACCGGCTGTTCGTCGGCGCCGGCGTCGGCGGGTGCCAGCAGTCCCGCCGTGAGTGCAACTGCGCCGGCCGCGAGCAGAGCGCAGCTACGCGGGACGGCGACGATCGCCAGGACGAGGACGGCGGGCGGGATCGTGGCCGCCGCCACCCATCCGGGCCCGACGGGTGCGACGTCGACCGCCGCACGGATGAGGTTCTGCCACCAGACCGCCACGCCGACCGCGCATCCGAGGATCACCAGGCAGGAGCCGAACACGACGCGCCGTGCCTGGTCGTCCGGCTGTCGCCGGCTGCGCCGGGCGACGATCATCCCGATGATCGCACCCAGCGCGCCGAATGCCGCTGTCACGATCGCGGTCGTCGTCGCGTCCCGGGGCAGAGTGCCCGGATAGACCGCCATGAGGTAACCGAGGGTCACCGCGACACTGATCGCGGGATGCGGCCACGATCGGAACGGGCCGTCACGCAGCCAACGGGCGTCTCGGTACTTCGTCATCGCCGCACCTCGCGCTCGTCGGGATCGACCAGGGCGCGCTCGACGGTCGTGTGGACCAAGGCCGACAACGACTCGCCCCGGGCCGGGGGACCGCCGTACTGCCGCCACGTGTTCCACGCCAACCCGATCCGAGCGCCATGCGTGGCAGTCGTGCAGGCAGCTGTCCGGCAGGAGGCGTACATCCGGTCGATCAGCATGCGGTCCAGCGCGATCCGGGCCCAGGCGCCGAGCGGTTTGCCGTTTCGCTGCGCCGCCCGCAACAGGTCGTAGCCGAGATCGTGGGTGCGGCACAGCGGGGTGAAGTGCGGTGGCAACGGAACCGGCGACGAGCAGTCCCCATCCGGGTCGATCGGGTATCCGTCGACGATCCGCGGGGAGTACCCCTGCGCCACGACGAAGGACGGCGGAAGGGACGCCAGTGCGGTGGCCGGGTGCGGTCCCACGAGGGCGACGACCACGGCCGCGTAGGGATTGGTCGCATCGGCCGCCGGCGCCGTCACCGCCGGGCTCGGTGCTGCGAGGAGCGGGCCTGCGACGGCGTGTGCGGTCGAGATCCGCTGGCCGGTGACGAGTACGGCCAGGGTGAGCATCGCCGCCCACCACCGCGACCGTCGTCGGCGAGTGGTTGCGGAGAGATCGCGGTGCTGGTGTAAGTCGTTGTCCGACGGAAGCTCTCGGATGTTCTCTGATCCGGTCATGAGCATCGACGCTATGAGTCCGGATCCGGCCGGCACATCGCTCCGCGGGACCGGCCGCGGTCGTCCCCAGGCCGGTTCGTCGGCGCCGAAACGCTACGACGGTATCGGGTCGTCTCCCTCGGAAGTATGAGGTCTTCGAGCGGTCGGCGAGCCTAGGGTGAGGGCATGTTCGGATACCGCAAGAAGCTCCGCGCGGTGGGGGCGTCCTCACTCGAATGGGCCTCGACCGCCCCGGTGGCCCAGGACCCCGCGGTGCGCCACTACTTCTCGTCGCGCCTCAACTGGTTCTTCCTGTTCGTGGCGCTGGTCATGTACTCGGTCGCCTGGCCAACGCTGCCGATCACCCACTCGATGCCGGTGTTCGTGCTACCCGTGGTCGCTGCCTTCGCGGCCCTGCCGATCGCCCTCGCGTGGTCGGCCCCGTTGCTGGGGTGGGCGATCTCGGTGGTCTCTGCCCAACTCATCGGCATCGTCGTCCCGACCCGGGGCGGGTGGGAGCTGACGATCCAGGTCACCCACCTGATCGAACTGCTGGTCCTCACGTTCATGGCCTTCCTCAAGTGCCCGCTGCGATGGATTCCGGTGGTCTGGGTCTCGACGTCGATCGTCATCGCCTTCGCCGTGCAACCGACCGCGCGCGTCGGGTGGGTCTTCGGGATCTCGGTGCTCGCGGTCCTGGTCGCGTTGCTGCGCGGATTGATGGCTTCGCGACGGCAGTTGGCGGTGCGCACCGAGCAGACCGAGGCCGCCGAAGCAGAGGCGGCCGTACTCCAGGAGCGCGCGCGCATCGCCCGGGACCTGCACGATGTGGTCGCTCACCGGATGTCGATGGTGGTGGTGATGTCACAGACCGCCAGATATCGCCTGCCGGATGTGAGCCCTTCTGCCGCAGCGGAATTCGACGCCATCGCCGAGGCGGCACGTACGTCCCTCGACGAGGTCCGACAGTTGCTCGGGGTCCTGCGCGTCGAGGGGGCGGATGCTTCGGCGGCACCCAATCCCGGCCTGGCCGAACTCGATTCGCTGGTCACCGAGACACGCCGCGCGGGTGCCGAGGTCGTGCTGGACCTGGCCATCGACGCCGACGCGGTCGGTGAATCGGCCGCGCTGGTGATCTATCGGATCGTGCAGGAGTCGCTGGCCAATGCCACCCGGCATGCCCCCGGCGGGCGCGTGGACGTCGAGGTGACGCACGGGGAGGGCGATCTCGTCGACGTCGCCGTGGTCAACACGGCCGCGACCGCTGGACCATTGCAGATCGGCGGGAGCGGAGTGGGTATCCCCGGGATGATCGATCGCGCTCAGGCGGTGGGTGGTTCGCTGGTCGCCGCCCCCACATCGACCGGCGGGTTCGCGGTACGCGCTCGCATCCCGGCGACGCCGCGCCGGGACGTCGTCGTGCCCGAGCCGATCGTGACCTCCACGGGTTCCGGTGAGCCGTCGTCACGACGACGGTAGCGTGACGGCGTGCCGATCACCGTAGTCATCGCAGATGACCAGGCCATGGTGCGTCAGGGCTTTTCGGCGCTGCTCGCCGCGCAACCCGACCTCTCGGTCCTTGGCGATGCCGCCGACGGGGTCGAGGCCGTCGAGGTGTGTCGTCGGGTGCGTCCCGATGTCGTGCTGATGGATGTGCGGATGCCGCGCAAGGACGGACTGTGGGCCGCGGAGCAGATACTCGCGTCGTCTGCCGAACCACCCACGCGCGTGTTGATGCTGACGACCTTCGACATCGACGACTACGTGTACGAGGCGCTGCGCATAGGGGCATCGGGATTCTTGCTGAAGGATGCGCCCGCCGATGAGCTGGTGCGAGCGGTCCGCGTCGTGGCCGCGGGTGAGGCGTTGCTGGCACCGTCGATCACACGGCGGCTGATCACCGAGGTCACCGCCAGGCGCCGGCGGCCGGCGCGGGATCAGAAGCTCGACACGCTCACCCCGCGGGAGCGCGAGGTGCTCGACCTGGTGGCCGACGGCAAGTCCAACGCCGAGATCGGCGCGGACCTGTTCGTGACCGAGCAGACGGTGAAGACCCATGTGAGCAGTCTCCTGAACAAACTCCGGCTCCGGGATCGGGCGCAGGCCGTCGTGTTCGCCTACGAGAACGGCATCAAGTGATCTCGCGACCAGCGCCGGGCTCGCCGGGGCACTAGATTGGGGTTGCTCGGGCAGGTTGACCGATGACGACAGGGAGGGTGGTCTCACCAGTGGCCAAGAGGTTCGGCATTCTGACCTCCGGGGGAGACTGCCCCGGACTGAACGCGGTCATCCGCGGCGCAGTGCTCAAGGGTGAGACCGTGTACGGCCACGAGTTCGTCGGCTTCCGGGACGGCTGGGCCGGACTGGTCTACGGCGACATCGTCGAACTGAACCGGTCGACGGTCCGCGGCCTGTCGAACCAGGGCGGCACCATTCTCGGCACGAGCCGGTTCGGTCCCTACTCCGAACCCGACGGCGGTCCCGAGAACATCAAGAAGGTGTTGAAGAACCTCGAGATCGACGGCGTGATCGCGATCGGCGGCGAGGGCACTGCGGCGGCGTCGAAGCGGTTGTTCGACGACGGCATCAACATCGTCGGGGTTCCCAAGACCATCGACAACGACATCGCCGCCACCGACTACACCTTCGGGTTCAACACCGCGGTGGAGATCGCGACCGAGGCCAWCGACCGCCTCCGCACCACCGGCAACTCGCACAAACGGTGCATGGTCCTCGAGGTCATGGGTCGCCACGCGGGCTGGATCGCCCTGCACTCCGGGATCGCCGGCGGCGCCCACGTCATCCTGATCCCGGAGAACCCCGAGAGTCTCGACCAGATCTGTGCCTGGGTCACCAGCGTCAAGTCGCGCGGGCGTTCGCCGATGGTCGTCGTCGCCGAGGGGTTCAAGCTCCCGGAGATGAAGGAGGCGTACTCCACCAAAGGTCTCGACGGGTTCAACCGTCCCCGTCTCGGTGGCGTGGGAGAGGTGCTCGCCCCGCTCATCGAGGAGCGGACCGGGATCGAGACCCGGGCCACCATCCTCGGCCACATCCAGCGCGGCGGCGTGCCGTCGGCCTACGACCGGGTGCTCGCGACCCGCATGGGGATGGCGACCGCCGACCTCGTCGCCGAGAAGGGCTGGGGGCAGATGGTCGCTCTGCACGGCACCGAGATCGCACGCATCACCTTCGACGAGGCACTCGGTGAACTGAAGACGGTGCCGTTGGATCAGTACAAGGAGATCCGGGTCATCTTCGGCTGAGTGACTTCGGGGCCTCAGGCCACCGGGGTGACCGTCGCAGCCGGCTCGCGCGGGATGATGATCCAGAGCGCCAGGTAGATCAGGACCTGGGGTCCGGGCAGCAGCATCGACAGGATGAACAACGCGCGGATGAGCGTCGGATCCCAGCCCCAACGCTCGGCGATACCGCCGCAGACACCGCCCAGCCACGAGTTGCTGCGCGAACGCATCAGGCGGGGGCCGCTGTAGGCGGGTTGCGGGGTGGTCATCTCGTCCTCCTGTGTGGATTGTGGTCCGGCGTCGTTCGCCGGTGACATCCACGCTACGAGCGGGTCCGGCTCCCGGCATCGGTGATCACCCTGAACGTGCCCCTGGGATATCGCCGCATAAACTGGCCGCTATGACTTCCGCAGCCGTCGACCTGTTGGACTACGACGAGGTGCTTGCCGCATTCGATCCGGTGATGGGTCTCGAGGTGCACGTCGAGCTGGGCACCGCGACCAAGATGTTCTGCGGGTGCCCCACCGAGTTCGGTGCCGACCCGAACACCCAGGTGTGCCCGGTGTGTATCGGACTGCCCGGCTCGCTCCCGGTTGCCAACGCCAAGGCCATCGAGTCCGCGATCCGCATCGGACTCGCGCTGAACTGTTCTATCCGGCCGTCGAGCGTCTTCGCGCGGAAGAACTACTTCTACCCGGATCAGCCGAAGAACTACCAGATCTCGCAGTACGACGAGCCGATCGCCTACGACGGTTTCCTCGACGTCGTGCTCGGCGACGGCACCACCTGGCGGGTCGAGATCGAGCGCGCCCACATGGAGGAGGACACCGGCAAGTCGCTGCACATCGGCGGCTCGACGGGTCGAATCCATGGGGCGAGTCATTCGCTGCTCGACTACAACCGCGCGGGCGTGCCGCTCGTCGAGATCGTGACGCGGCCCATCGAGGGCGCGGGGGAACGCGCGCCCGAGGTGGCCCGGGCGTACGTGTCGGCACTGCGTGATCTGCTCAAGTCGCTGGACGTGTCGGACGTGCGCATGGACCAGGGCTCGATGCGTTGTGACGTCAACCTGTCGCTGAAGACGAAGGACGCCACCGAGTTCGGTACGCGCACCGAGACCAAGAACGTCAACTCGCTCAAGAGCGTCGAGGTGGCGGTTCGCTACGAGATGCGCCGTCAGGCCGCCATCCTGAAGGCCGGGGGCGAGATCGTCCAGGAGACGCGGCACTTCCACGAGACCGACGGCACCACGTCGGCCGGGCGCCGCAAGGAGACCGCCGAGGACTACCGTTACTTCCCGGAGCCGGATCTTCCTCCGGTGCAGCCGGATTCGGCCTGGATCGAGGAGTTGCGGGCGAACCTGCCCGAGCTGCCGTGGCTACGTCGCGCTCGCATCCAGGAGGACTGGGGAGTCTCCGACGAGGTCATGCGTGACCTCGTCAACGTCGGCGCGGTCGATCTCATCATCGCCACCGTCGACGCCGGGGCAGCACCCGAGGCGGCGCGTGGCTGGTGGGTGTCCTTCCTTGCGCAGCAGGCCAATTCTCGCGGAGTCGAACTCGCCGACCTGTCCATCACGCCGGCGCAGGTCGCCGAGATCATCGGACTGGTCGACGAGGGCAAACTCACGACCAAGCTGGCGCAGCAGGTCGCGACCGCCGTCCTCGACGGTGAGGGTGAGCCCGCCCAGATCGTCGCCGACCGCGGCCTCGAGGTGGTTCGGGACGACTCCGCGCTCCAGAAGGCGGTCGACGACGCGCTCGCCGCCAACCCCGACATCGCCGACAAGATCCGCGGCGGGAAGGTCCAGGCCGCCGGCAAGATCGTCGGAGATGTCATGAAAGCGACTCGCGGACAAGCAGACCCGGCCCGCGTCAAGGAACTCGTCATCGCGGCCTGTTCCTGAGGCGGGCACAGCCCCTCTGCTCCCTGAGGAGCGAGGGGCGATCCCCTCTGCCCCCTGATCCGAAAGAACGACCAATCCGTTGGTCTGAGGGGTGCAAGCGATGCCCTCCCTTTGCTCCCTGAGGTGCGAGGAGCGTTAGCGACGAGCCACGAAGGGTTCGCGACGCACCTCGCCAGGACCCTTCGTGACGCGCCCTCCGCAAGCTCCGGGCGCTCCTCAGGGAGCGGGGGTTGGCCGCGCCATCCGCAAGCTCCGGCCTCCTCAGGGAGCGGAGGTTCTTTCGTTGTGCACGACGGCGCGAGGCGTCCCGGTCACGTCCGGTCGTTGCCACCGCCGGAGGGCAGGAAGCGGAACACGCGATCGTCGGTGGGCTTCGCTGAACCCACCTCCTTGTTGACGGTCGCCACCTGCAGCAGCCCATTGGGGAGCGCGGCCATCCGGCCGAGGGCACCGTACCGCCGGTCGAGCACGACAGCAGGAGCGGTGATCGTCGGCACCTCGCGAGTGGGCTCGTTGATGGCCTCGATCCGTTGGGTGCGCGTCGTCGAGACGAAGATGCTGCCGCCGGCGACCCCGCAACCCGCGATCTGCGGCCGGTCCGGCCACGTCCACAGCACCTTGGGCCCGCCTTCTTCGAGCACCTGCACGCGATCCTCGGTGGCCGTCTGGTCGGCGACGTAGACCGTCCCCGTGGAAGCGTTGGAGCACAACGCCACCGACGACCCGAAGCCGGATGCGAGGATCGCCGGCCGAGGGCCGTCGCCAGAGGTGAACGAGGTCACCAGCAGTACCTTGCCGGCCAGGGACGACGGATCGTCCGCGGCCGCGGGATTCCCCGCATTGCCGGTGGCGACGACGAGTTCGGTCGGCGACCGGAAGTACATCGCGCCCATGTTCCCGGTGGCGCCCTTGGGGATGCCGGTCAGGATCGGCTTGGGCACGTCTCCCGGTGCCAGGCGGACGATGCGGTTGTCCGACGGGGTCGTGATGTAGGCGTAGATCAACCGGTCCTGAGAATAGGTGGGGGAGTAGGCGAAATCGATCAGACCGCCGTCACCGGACGCATCGACCGGCGTCTCTCCCAGGGTCCGGGCAGGCCCGTAGCGTTTGGTTGTGATGATCTTGCCGGTCGTACGTTCGGCGACGACGGTGACCTCGCCCTGCTCGTCGCCGGGCATCACACCGCCGGTGGACGCGAGGCACGTCGCGATCACCGCGGGGTCGGGGTCGACGCACGGGCCGGTCGGTGGCGGTTGCGTCTCGCGCGGGGTCTCCGGCGGTGGCGTCGGTTCGGGCTGGCCGCTCGGCCGGTTGTTGGGGCTGAACGCACCCGCCTCGCGTTGATTGTCCTGGGCGCTGAAGTCCGCGCAGCCGCCGACCAGCACCACGACCGCCGTCAGCAACGTCACCAGCACTCGCCACCGGGCCCACACCCGGCGGTCCGCCGTCGCGGCTGAACTCGTCCGGGCATCGTCGCGCGTGCCCGTCGGGCGCCCCTTCCACATGCCGTCCACAGTAATGGTGCTCCGGGTGGCGGTGCCCCGAGCGTGGTGCCCCGACTCACCCCGTCGGGGTCCGGTGACCGCAGTCCGCGAGCCTCTAGAGTCGGGCGTGTGAGCGAACGCGACACGTCGGGCACCAGCGAGCGCGACACACCGGCGACGAGTCCCTACGACGAACCGACCGGACAGATCCCGGTCCCGGGTGCCGGGGGTGGAGTGCCCGGTGCCGGACCCGGCCCGGCGGCCGCGCGGCCCGAGCCCGGCCCGCCGACACCGCCCGCGGTGACCGACCGTGACGACTTCTACAACCGGCACGCCCGGCGGTCGCCGGCCCCCTACTCCCGGGTGGACGACCTCGACGACCTCGATCCCGGCGACGTGGAGACGCGTCCCGCCGCCGCGGGTACTCCGACGACGTCACGGCCCATCGCCGAGCCACCCCGACCCGCCGCGAAGACCGCGCCCCCCGCCCCACCGGCGGCCGGGGCGGCAGGGCCGGCGGACGACGATTTCGAGACCGTCCAGTTCGCGAAGCATCCCGGTCCCGCCCGCGCGCAGCCCATCGACGGCCCCACCGACGACGCGGTCACCACGCCGGAGCCGGCGCTGCCGCCGGTCGGCACCGCGCGCTACGACTTCGTCGATGACGACGACGATCTGATCTCCCGTGCCCGAGCGCACGACGCCGCGTCCGACACCGAAGTGCTCGACGACGAGCCGCGCGGTCGACGTCGGTTCGGGCGGCGCCGAACCGACGACGACACCGATGATCGGCGCGGTGCCGGGGCCGACGACGACCTCGAGGACGCGCTCGCGAAATCGCGGCGCGGCACCATCGACCTGGGTTTGCTGCTGTTGCGTGTTGCGCTCGGCGGCCTGGTCGGTGCGCACGGCCTGCAGAAGCTCTTCGGGTTGTGGAACGGTCCGCGGTTGAGCGGCTTCGAGTCCATGCTCGTCGACGCCGGCTTCACCGCCGACTACGCCCAGATCCTCGCCATCGTCGGTGCGCTGTCGGAGACGATCGGTGGACTGATGGTGATCCTCGGGCTGCTGACCCCGATCGGGGCGTCGGCGATCCTCGGCACCATGCTCGTCGCCGCGGCCTACAAGATGTCGATGGCTGATGGCTTCTCGTTCTTCGCCGCCGCCGGCGGGGTCGAGTTCGAGCTCTTCCTCGCGGTGGCCGCGGCGGTCGTCATCCTGACCGGCCCGGGTCTGTACTCACTCGACTATCCGCGGGGTTGGGCGCGACGGCCGTTCGTCGGCTCGTTCCTCTGGCTCATCGTCGGCGTGGCGGCAGCCGTCGCGGTCTGGGTCCTGGCCAACGGGAGCAACCCGCTCATCTGAGTCGGCACCGACACCGAACGCGGGGGACGTATCGGAATCCGATACGTCCCCCGCACTCTGTGGTGAGGAGTCAGTCGACCTGACGCACCGCGCCGCGGTCGGCCGACGTCGCGAGCTTGGCGTACGCGCGGAGTGCGGTGGTCACCGTGCGCTGACGGTCCTTCGGCTGCCACGGCCGTTCGGAGGCCTCCATCTTGGCGCGGCGCTCGGCGAGCACCTCGTCGTCGACCAGGACCTCGAGGCGGCGGGTCTTGACGTCGATGAGGATCGGGTCGCCGTCCTCGACGAGTCCGATGGCACCACCCGACGCGGCTTCGGGGGACATGTGACCGACCGACAGGCCCGATGACCCGCCGGAGAACCGGCCGTCGGTGATGAGGGCGCACTTCTTGCCCATCCCGGTGCCCTTCATGAAGGCCGTCGGATGCAGCATCTCCTGCATGCCGGGGCCACCCGCGGGACCCTCGTACCGCACGACGAGTACCTCGCCGGCCTGGATGGTCTTGGAGAGGATGACCTGGACGGCGTCTTCCTGGCTCTCGACGACACGGGCCGGGCCCTCGAAGTGCCACAGGTCCTCGTCGATGCCCGCGGTCTTCAGGACAGCGCCGTCGGGGGCGAGGTTGCCGCGCAGCACGCACAGACCGCCTTCGACGGTGTAGGCGTGCTCGAGGTCGCGGATGCAACCGCCTGCGGCATCGGTGTCGAGCGAACTCCACCGGTTCGACGTCGAGAACGGAGTGGTGGTGCGGACGCCGCCCGGTGCGGCGTGGAAGAGTTCGACGGCCTCGTCGATAGCCTTGCCGCCGCGGATGTCCCAGTCGTCGAGCGCTTGGGCCATGGTCGGGGTGTGCACGGTCGACGCGGTGTCGTCGAGCAGGCCCGCGCGGCGCAGTTCCCCGAGGATCGCCGGGATTCCGCCGGCCCGGTGGACGTCCTCCATGTGGTAGTCCGAATTCGGCGAGACCTTCGACAGACACGGCACGTTGCGGCTGATCTCGTCGATGACTCCGAGGTCGAAATCGGCGACCTCTCCCTCCTGCGCGGCGGCGAGGATGTGCAGGACGGTGTTGGTCGAACCGCCCATCGCGACGTCGAGGGCCATCGCGTTGCGAAACGCGGTCGGCGTGGCGATGTTCCGCGGCAGCACCGATGCGTCGTCGTCGCGATACCAACGTGTCGCCGCATCGACGACGACCGTGCCGGCGCGCGCGAACAGGGCGCGGCGGGCCTCGTGGGTGGCCAGCGTCGAGCCGTTGCCGGGCAGTGCCAGTCCGAGAGCTTCGGTCAGACAGTTCATCGAGTTGGCCGTGAACATGCCCGAGCACGAACCGCACGTGGGGCACGCCGACCGCTCGACCTCGTCGAGTCCGGCGTCGTCGACAGCACTGTTCGCCGACGCCGAGATCGTGGTGATCAGGTCTGACGACGGATGTGCGACATCGCCGACGACGACTGCCTTGCCGGCTTCCATCGGCCCGCCGGAGACGAACACCGTCGGGATGTTCAGGCGCATCGCGGCGTTGAGCATGCCGGGAGTGATCTTGTCGCAGTTGGAGATACACACCAGCGCGTCCGCGGTGTGGGCGTTGACCATGTATTCGACCGAGTCGGCGATGATCTCGCGGCTGGGCAGCGAGTAGAGCATGCCGCCGTGACCCATCGCGATGCCGTCGTCGACGGCGATGGTGTGGAACTCCCGCGGCACGCCACCGGCGGCCCGCACGGCCTCGGCCACGATGTCGCCGACGTCCTTCAGGTGCACATGCCCCGGCACGAACTGGGTGTAGGAGTTGGCGATGGCCACGATCGGCTTGCCGAAGTCGTCGTCGGTCATCCCGGTGGCGCGCCACAGGGAGCGGGCGCCGGCGGCTTCGCGGCCGACGGTGGTGGTACGTGACCTCAGAGCAGGCATGGGTTCCTCGAATCGATCGTGTGGCTCAGGCGGCCCGGCGCGATCGGACGTGCRGTGACGGACCGGCGCCGGACTCTTCGGCTCAACACCGCGACCCCGGGTGTGTTCCCACGGGCTGTGGCCGGGGGTGAAACTGTGTTGACGGGCGCCGCCTCGCTGAGGGTGGGCGTGAGGGAGCACCGAGAAGCAGGCTACTCCGCTGTGACGATGGGTAACAAAACCATTCGGGCGTGCGGGCCGGGCCGCGCCGGTGCCGTCCTCGGTCGGGGTCAGATCCCCAGCACCGTCTTGGCGATCGAGAAGTAGAGGAGAAGGCCGGTGGCGTCGCAGAACGTCGAGATGAACGGCGTGGAGAACACCGCGGGATCGACGCGGATCGACTTCGCGATCAGCGGCATCACGCCGCCCACGGTCGCGGCAAGGGTGCACACCGACAGGATCGTCAGGCCGATCACCACACCGATCTCGAGGCCGTAGACGAGTGCGGCGACGGTGAACCCGGCGAGTCCGAGTAGCGCGCCCATGGTCAGTCCGACGCGGACCTCCTTGGCGGCGACGCGGGCGACGTCGCGCGGGGCGACCTCGTCGGTGGCGAGTGCGCGGGTCACGGTCGTCGCCGCCTGCGAACCGGTGTTCCCGCCGATCCCGGTGAGCAGCGGGATGAACAGTGCCAGCGCGACCCGCTGCTCGAGGGTGCCCTCGAAGATCTCCAGCACGTTGACGGTGAGGATCGCCGACACCGCGAGCACGAACAGCCACACGATCCGGGCGCGCGTGATCGACAGGATGGACGAGAACAGGTACGGGTCGCGGAGGGGTTCACGCGCGCCCGCACGGGCCTCGTCGGTGTCCCGGGCCTGCTCGACGACGTCGACGGCATCGTCGATCGTCAGGACGCCGACCAGGCGGCTGTCGCTGTCGACGACGGGCATGGCGAGGATTCCCCGGTCCACACACCTCTGTGCGGTGGCCTCGGCGTCATCCTCGGCATGAGCGAACATCGGCTTGTTCATCAGGTCGTGGACGGGTTCGGCCGGGTCGGCCAGGAGGAGGTCGCGCAGGCTGACCACACCGCACAGCGAGCGAGCGCCGTCGAGGACGGGCACCGTGTAGATCGTCTCCGCGGCGTGTCCGCGTTCTCGCACGCGGGCCAACGCGTCGCCGGCCGGTTCGTCCTCTCGGGCGTGGACGAACTCGGGACTCATCCGACGCCCCACCGAACCGCGCGGGTAGCCGAGAACCACCGCGGTCATGTCGCGTTCGGCCGGGGTTAACTGCTGGATCAGCGACTTGGCGACTCCCGCGGGCAACTCGTCCAGCAACTCGGCGCGATCGTCGGGGTCGAGGTGGTCGAAGGCGGCGGCCACGTCCGCGGTGCCCAGATCGTCGATGAGGCGGCGCTGCGAGCCGGCCGACAGATCGTCGAACACCTCCACCGCGAGGTCCTTGGCCAGCAGACGGAACGCGACGCCACGGGACTTGTGGGGGAGCCGGTCGAGCAGGGCGGCGATGTCGCCCGCGGGCATCGCGGACAGCGTCGTCCCGACGTCTGCGAGGCGACCTGCCGAGATCAGTTCGTCGAGTTCACCGGCGTCGAATGTTCGGGTGTGCTCCACGGCCGCACTCTATCGCCGGCAGGTGGAGGCCTCTGAGACCGAGCGGAGTCGGATCCGTGCCGGAAACGAGGAGACCGTGACTACTCGGCAGAGCGGGCCGCCTCGAAGGGGTCCGGAATGCGGCCACCACTGACGAGCGACAACGCGGGAAGATCACGGAAACCGATGGCGGGCAGACGAACTCGACTGCCATCCGTCAGGACCGCACGCACCGAACTCCACTTCGGGAACTGCAGTCCGGCGATGTCGGACCAGGCGATCTCGGTGGTCGAGAACATCCGCACCGAGTTGAGTCCGTTCTCGGTGACCACGGTCCGCAACCGGTGGATCCACAACCAGACCAGGACCGGGACGATCAGGGCGAAGGCAAACCACGGGGAGGCGCCGACCAGGAGCACGACCACCAGCGCGGCCATCGGGACCGTGAAGTAGGCGGTCCGGTTGATACGGAACGTCACCGGATAGTCGAATGCGACGTCGTCGGCAGGGGTCGCGCTGGTCTTCGGGTCTACGGGGTCGGTGGAATCAGTCGGCACCGCTCCATTGTGCCAACCGGCCCCGAGGCCTCTCGCCGACGGGTTCGTCGCGCCGGACCGAAATCGAGGTGCGCAGACAACCGACTCGACCAGTGTTTTCCCAGATGGTGAGACGGCGTGGTCCGGAGTTTGACTCAGAACCGAACACAGTCCTACCGTGAACCCGTGATGCAGAACGGGATCCTCGTAGTAATCGGCTGGCGCGTCTTCGCCTGACCGGTCACCTCGCAGACCCCCAACCGGCATCGACGCGCCACCCTCGAACAGCGGAAGCTGTCGGGGGTTTTTTCATGCCAGGTACTTCCATCACCGATATCGGATTCCACAACCAAGATGAGGATCGTGCAGTGAGCGCACCAACAGCACGCACCGACGCCGGCCGCAACGAGCCGACGCGCAACGCAGGACTGCGGCAGCAGTCTCCGGCGGCGGGCAACCTCCGTGCGGTAACCCAGCACACCGTTGCTCCCGAGCGTGTCAGCGGCGCCCAGTCTGTGGTTCGTTCCCTCGAGGAGCTCGGTGTCGAGGTTGTCTTCGGCATTCCGGGTGGCGCGGTCCTGCCGGTCTACGACCCGCTGCTGGACTCGCAGAAGGTCCGCCACGTCCTCGTCCGTCACGAGCAGGGCGCAGGTCACGCCGCGACCGGGTACGCCCAGGTCGCCGGACGCGCCGGCGTCATGATGGCCACGTCCGGTCCCGGTGCCACCAACCTGGTGACCCCGCTGGCCGACGCCCAGATGGACTCGGTGCCGGTCGTCGCGATCACCGGCCAGGTCGGTCGCGCGCTCATCGGCACCGATGCGTTCCAGGAAGCCGACATCTCGGGTATCACGATGCCCGTCACCAAGCACAACTTCCTGGTCAGCCGGGCGATCGACATCCCGAAGACCATCGCCGAGGCGTTCCACATCGCCGAGAGCGGTCGTCCCGGCGCGGTCCTGGTCGACATCCCCAAAGACATCTTGCAGGCGCAGACCACGTTCTCCTGGCCGCCGCAGATCGACCTGCCCGGTTACCGCCCGGTGACCAAGCCCCACGGCAAGCAGGTTCGCGAGGCGGCCCGCATGATCAACGCCGCGAAGTCGCCGGTGCTCTATGTCGGCGGCGGTGTCATCAAGGCGAACGCGTCGGCCGAGCTGCTGGAACTGGCCGAGCTGACCGGCATCCCGGTGGTCACCACGCTGATGGCACGCGGCGCGTTCCCCGACAGCCACCAGCTGCACCTGGGCATGCCCGGCATGCACGGCACGGTGGCGGCGGTCGCGGGCCTGCAGCGCAGCGACCTGCTGATCACCCTCGGAGCACGCTTCGACGACCGGGTCACCGGACAGCTGTCGTCGTTCGCGCCGAACGCCAAGGTCATCCATGCCGACATCGACCCCGCCGAGATCGGCAAGAACCGGCCCGTCGACGTGCCGATCGTCGGTGACTGCAAGGCGGTCATCGCCGAGCTCACCGAGGCGCTGCGCGAGGAGCGGGCGACCAGCGGCTCGACTCCCGACATCTCGCAGTGGTGGTCCTACCTCGACAACCTGCGTCGGACCTATCCGCTGAGCTACGACCGTCAGACCGACGGCTCGATGTCGCCGGAGTTCGTCATCCAGGCCCTCGGCAAGGCCGCCGGCCCGGACGCGGTGTACTGCGCAGGTGTCGGCCAGCACCAGATGTGGGCCGCACAGTTCATCTCCTACGAGAAGCCGCGCACCTGGCTCAACTCCGGTGGTCTGGGCACGATGGGCTACGCGGTGCCCGCCGCCATGGGCGCCAAGGCCGCCGACCCCGACGCCGAGGTCTGGGCGATCGACGGTGACGGCTGTTTCCAGATGACCAACCAGGAACTCGCCACCTGCGCGATCGAGGGCATCCCGATCAAGGTGGCGCTGATCAACAACGGCAACCTGGGCATGGTCCGTCAGTGGCAGACGCTGTTCTACGAAGAGCGTTACTCGAACACCGATCTGTCGACGCACTCGCGGATGATCCCGGACTTCGTCAAGCTCTCGGAGGCGCTGGGCTGCGTGGCCTTCCGCGTCGAGCGCGAGGAAGACGTCGACGAGGTGATCGCGAAGGCGCGGGAGATCAACGACCGCCCGGTGGTCATCGACTTCATCGTCGGCAAGGACGCGCAGGTGTGGCCGATGGTCGCCGCCGGTACCGGCAACGACGAGATCATGGCCGCCCGCGACATCCGGCCGCTGTTCGACGACGACGAGTCGGCGTCGGGTCCGGTGGAGATCCACCAGGCGATGGATGGCCATCAAACGGTCGACAACGCGCCGGCCGATCGCGCAAACCAGAAGGACGAGCAGTGAGCACCACCCATACCCTCAGTGTCCTGGTCGAAGACCGACCCGGCGTCCTCGCGAGGATCTCGGCGCTGTTCTCGCGGCGCGGATTCAACATCGAGTCACTCGCCGTGGGCCCCACCGAGCTCAAGGGCATCTCGCGGATGACCATCATGGTCTCGGTGGAGGACTTCCCCCTCGAGCAGGTCACCAAGCAGCTCAACAAGTTGATCAACGTGATCAAGATCGTCGAGCAGGACCCGGCGAGCTCGGTCTCGCGCGAGCTGATGATGGTCAAGGTGCGGTCGGATTCGACGGTGCGCACCGAGGTCATCGAGGTGGTGAATCTGTTCCGCGCCAAGGTGATCGATGTCTCGCCCGAGTCGCTGACGATCGAGGCCACCGGCACGTCGGAAAAACTCGAAGCACTTCTGCGGATGCTCGATCCGTATGGAATCCGGGAGATCGCGCAATCGGGCGCGGTGACCCTCGGTCGGGGACCGAAGAGCATGTCGGCCAACCGCTGACAGAGAATCCCGCTGTCCTCGCGCTCATCTGAGCATCGGCGAGGAGCGACAAGGGAATTACGAATCCCGACGGATTCCGAGAATCCGCCAGGGACACCACATATCGAAGGGAAACATAGTGGCCATCGAACTGTTCTACGACGACGACGCGGATCTGTCGATCATCCAGGGTCGCAAGGTCGCGGTGATCGGCTACGGCAGCCAGGGCCATGCGCATTCGCTGTCGCTGCGCGATTCCGGCGTCGACGTCGTGATCGGTCTGCGTGAGGGCTCCAAGTCGAAGGCCAAGGCCGAGGAGCAGGGCCTCAAGGTGCTCACCGCATCCGAGGCCGCCGCCTGGGCCGACGTCATCATGGTGCTGGCGCCCGACACCTCGCAGGCGAAGATCTTCACCGAGGACATCGAGCCGAACCTGCAGGACGGCAACGCGCTGTTCTTCGGCCACGGTCTCAACATCCACTTCGGCCTCATCAAGGCGCCGGAGAACGTGACCGTCGCGATGGTCGCCCCGAAGGGCCCCGGCCACCTCGTGCGCCGCCAGTTCGTCGACGGCAAGGGCGTTCCCGCGCTCATCGCCGTCCACCAGGACCCCAAGGGCGAGGGCCAGGCGCTTGCGCTGAGCTACGCCAGCGCCATCGGCGGTGGTCGTGCCGGAATCATCAAGACCACGTTCAAGGAAGAGACCGAGACCGACCTCTTCGGCGAGCAGGCCGTGCTGTGCGGCGGCACCGAGGAACTGGTCAAGACCGGCTTCGAGGTGATGGTCGAGGCGGGTTACGCCCCCGAGATGGCCTACTTCGAGGTGCTGCACGAGCTCAAGCTGATCGTCGACCTCATGTACGAGGGCGGCATCGCGCGCATGAACTACTCGGTCTCGGATACCGCCGAGTTCGGCGGTTACGTGTCGGGCCCGCGGGTCATCGACGCCGACACCAAGGAGCGCATGCGCGGCATCCTCACCGACATCCAGGACGGCACCTTCGTCAAGCGCCTCGTCGCCAACGTCGAGGGCGGCAACAAGGAGCTCGAGGGCCTGCGCAAGGACAACGCCGAGCACCCGATCGAGGTCACCGGCAAGAAGCTGCGCGACCTGATGAGCTGGGTTGATCGTCCGATCACCGAGACCGCCTGAGTCGCAGTAGTTCTCACGGTCGGCCCCCGGGGTTCCTCCCGGGGGCCGATCGGCGTTCGAGGGCCGCGTCCTCGAGCGGGTCGGCTGTGGATCGCCTGTGCCCGATTAAGCGGTTGACTGCTACCGTCATTCCCGAACATCAATGGGGGTGTGATGCGGGTAGATCCAGACGTTCTCCGTTCGCTGGCGAACCAATCCGACGACGCTGCTTCGGGCGTTCTGACAGCCGATCTCGGGGGTAAGGCCCAGCGAGCTGCAGACGGCGTCGACGGTTCGTCGACGCAGTGGGCTGCACGACTCGTCGCCATGGAGCTCCGCTCGCGAGCGGAGTCCATTTCCGACAGCATGACCGCCATCGGAGGGGCGGTTCGAGGCGCAGGCAACACCTTCGAGGTCGAGGATGCGACGCTAGCCCGGACGTTCGAGCGCCTCGAGTTCGGACCGGGGAGGAACTGACATGCTGCCGACCCGGCCGCAGCTGACCGGTTGGAATCCTGGAACACTCGCCGGTGGTGGGGAATCGATCGAAACCGCAGGGACGTCTGTGGAGTCCGCTGTGGGTTCGGTGTACACCGCGTGTGAGAACCTGCCCTCGCTGAGCGGATGGTCGGGCGAAAGCCACGATGCCGGGACCGAGGCGTTCCGACGCGCCGGCATTTCGTCTGCAAGCCTCGCATCATTTGCTGCATCTGTCGGATCGGCGCTCTCCGAGGGTGCACACACGTTGGCGACTGCGCGATCTGGCCTTCTCACGAAGGCCGATGCCGTCGACGCGAGCAAACTGTGGGTTACGGACGCGTGGGTGGTTCTGATCGATCCGATCGAACTGTCCCAGGAGGAGGCTGACCGTCTGGTCGCGGAAGCGAACAGTCAGCAAGGCGAGGTGAACCAGCTACTGCTGGCCGTCGACGCCGCTGACGACGCGATTGCGGAGGCTATCCAATCTGCGGCGGGCAGGCATGGCTGGACGAATCCAGCGGCCAACACGTTCGTCCCTGTCCCGGGGTTCGTGCCACCGACCGATCAAGTGCCCAATCCGGGAACGCTTTTGGGCATTCAACAGCAACTGATGGTGCGTGCCGAGGACATGGCTATGACGGTACGAGCGACCGAGAAGTTCGAAGACGACCAAGGTCGGCACAAGGTCCTGTACATGCAGGACGGTACTCGTCAGGTGATCACCGAATGGAATCCTTATCGAGGATCTATGCCGACGATGAAGCTCTCCGAGACAACCGTGAAGCATTATGGCCGCGGAGGAGAGACTATTTCGACCTCGTATTCGTACGAGGACCTCACCGGCACTAAGAGATTCTCAACCACATGGGCTGACGGAACGACGGCATACGCGGAGGAGTGGGAGGACGGGTACAAGAGCGGTCGGGTCACCACACCCGACGGCCGCACGGGAGACATCCCCTCTGACAGCCCGTTTTTCACACATCCGGTCGCGACGACCATCGGAGGAGCACTCAGCGGAGTCGACAAGTATGTTGCCGACGGTCATAGTATCCCGCGGGTCTCGGCCGCCGCTGTTGACAACATTGGCGTGGGCGCGAAGTACGGTGGCCCGGCGTTGGCCATCGGCGTGGGTATCTACGACGTGGTTGTGGCCGAGGACAAATGCGTTGCCAGTATCTCCGCGGCGCTTGGAGTCGCCGGAGGGGTCGCGGGCGGTGTCGCTGGGGGCGGGTTCACTTCCGCGGGGGGTCCGCTTGCCGTGGGCGGGGCGGCGGTTGGTTCGATGGCCGGCAGCTGGATATTCGGGTCGATTGGCACGAAGGTCGGCGAAGCTGTCTGCCCGTCACCGGCGTCGTGACGTCGCCAACCAACCCGATTTGGCAGCGGCACCCGTATCCCGTATTCACAGCAAGGATCGTTATGACAAACATTCGCAGGCCCGCTGAGTGGCGAGGTGGCCGTATCACCGGTGTACTGTTCGTCGCACTGATGGCACCGGCTGTAGTCGCTCTATTGGTGACGGCGCTTCGGTCGCAGGACGTGCCGACGGTGTTCGTCGCCGTGACGTTTGCGCTCGGGATGTGCGCATTTCTGGCCGGGGGGCTGCGTACGCGTGTCTTCGAACAGGTGCAACCGAATGTAGACACGGCGACCGGTCGTCTCACGCTGCGATACGACCAGATTTTCGACCGTCTATCCCGTGCCGCGCTCGCGTTGGGGGCGGCCGGCGGCATCGTATTCGTGGCACTTGTCCCGATGGGGAAACTCGACTTGTCGCTGACGCCTGGTCAGCGGACTTTCTTTCCTCTAGCGGTGGGCGTCACTGTCGTTGCTGCAGTCTATGCCGAGTATGCACGCCACAAACATGGGCCGCCGAGGATCACGCTGGACGTAGATGCTGTGACACTCAATCGAACTTCGTCGCAGACGCCGTTTCGCTGGGCAGACATCACTCGTATGGACGCCGAACGGATCGGGTCATGGCCAAAGCGTGACGTGGTGTACATAGAGACGACGGAGGCGTCAAAACCATACGTGCTGGGTGACGCGCCCTGTTACACGCCCGGCGGTGCGGCGCTGTATTCGTTGCTGCGGTTCTACTGGTTGAATCCAGAATCGCGGATCGAGCTGAGCGACGGTCGCGCTGCGGCGCGCCTTGCCGCCGAAGATTTCGTCGACACGGGTCGGTAGGTCCAGGGGTTCGCCGCGATCGGCGCCTCCGGTCTAGGGTCTGACGCGTGCAGAGCTTCAGTGTTGAATTGCCGCAGCCGATTCATCGCACCGTCGACGGCGTACAAGTAGCGACATATGTCTTCGAGCCGCCCCGCCACACCGGCGCCGAGGTCGTGATGTGCCACGGGACCCCGTGGTCGGCGTACGTGTGGGCCGGCGTGGCGCACCAGATCGGCCTCGGTCGCCGAGTCTTCCTGTGGGACATGCCCGGATACGGGCAGTCGATGGTCAGGGACGCACCGGTGGATCTGGCGACCCAGATGTCGAGATTCGCTGTGCTGCAGTCACAGTGGGGTCTGACGCGGCCGCACGTGATCGCACACGACATCGGGGGCGCGGTGGCACTGGGTGCGCATCTGCTCCACGGTCGCGAGTACGCGTCGTTGTTCCTCTGGGACATCGTGACTCTGGATCCGTGGGGGTCGCCCTTCTTTCGACTGGTCGCCGACAACACCGAGGTCTTCGAGCAACTTCCCGACCCCTTGCACGCGGCGTTGGTGCGCGAGTACATCGCCGGTGCCGCGCGGCACCGGCTGACGGACAATGACTTCGACGAGCTGACCCGTCCGTGGCTCGGCGGGGAAGGCAAAGCCGGGTTCTATCGTCAGATCGCGGCATTGCGGCCGGAGCACACCAGACCCGTCGCGGAACGCCTGTCGCAGGTCCGGTGCCCGACGCGGATCGGCTGGGGCGCCGACGATCCGTGGATTCCCGTCGAGCAGGCCACGCAGCTACGAGACCTCCTGCCCGACCGCCGCGACCCCGTGATCCTCGACGGTGTCGGACATCTCGCACCTCTGGAAGCGACGGCAGCGGTCACCCGGCAGATCGAGGACTGGCTCGGGGCGGTGACGTGACCGCGGTGACCTCACCGACGACGCCGCGGCTGCCGGAAGTTCTCCGGTAGCCGCGGCGGTGATCGTGATCGTCACATGGCGTGTGCCGGCAGACCCCGTTCCCGTACGTGGGCAGTCTCGAGTCCGGACCGCCGGGAGACGATGTCGACGAGTTCGTCGTAGGTGCGACACACCACCGCGGAACCGGTGGGGGCGCTGACCACCCATCCCGAGGGAATTGCACGAACATGGTCGCGGCGCAGCAGCTCCGACATCCGCCGGGCCACGTGCGCACGCCGGCGAGGCCCGGACACGAACTCCGCGGCCCAATCCGGCGGTGCGCCTGCGCAACCTCCGCACATCAGGGCATCACGTCGCCGGAATTGGGGCCGAGTACCTGCCCGACGAACAGGTTGCCACCCGGATCGGAGGCGAGGAGCACGGCTGCCGGTGCGATCTCCTCGGGCCGGCCGAACCGTCCGAGGGGGAGTTCGGCGCGCTTGTCTCGCTTCCACCCGTCGTCGATGCCCTCGACCATGGGGGTGTCGATCGGACCGGGTGCGATGGCATTCACGAGCACGCCACGTCCCGCGGTCTCGAGCGAGATCGACTTCGTCATCGCGATCACGCCAGCCTTCGCCGCGGCGTAATGCGCCAGCGAGACACCGCCTTTGATGCCCAGCTGCGAGGCCACGTTGATGATGCGCCCGGCGCCCTGGGCCAACATCGGCCGCAGCGCCGTCCGATTGCACAAGAAGACGCTGGTGAGATCGATGTCGATGGTCTCACGCCACATCTCGGTGGACATGTCCACGGTCGGCGACTGGGTGAGGATGCCGTGTGAGCAGACGAGGATGTCGAGTCCACCGTCCTCGTCGACCATCCGCGCCACCAGCGCATCGACCTCGGGCTCGGATGTCGCATCCAGAACGACCCCGCGCCGGGCGCCGACCTCGTCGGCGACTGCGGTCACCCGATGATCGCGATCCGCAAGCGTCACAGTGGCGCCCTCGGCGAGATAGGCCGACGCGATCGCACGCCCGATTCCCGACGCCGCGCCGGTGACCAGAGCGCGCCGGCCCCGGAGAATTCCGGTCATGTCAGATCCTCTCTTTCAACCCGTTGTTCAGTCGCGCATAGCGGTGGTCAGTGCCCCGTCGACGACGATCGCCTGACCGCTGACATAGGAGGCCTGCGGACTCGAGAGGAAGGCGATCACCTCGGCTACCTCCCGTGGATGGCCGACCCGACCCCAGGGGATGTAACCCCCTGCCCGGTCCAAGCCCTCGGGGCCGAGCGAATTGACGGCGTCACTCGACTGCGGAGTCCGGATGAGGCCGGGGATGATGGCGTTCGCGCGGATGCCCCGGGGCCCGTATTCGACGGCGAGACTTCGAGCCAGACCGATGATCCCGGCTTTGGCCGTCGCGTAGTGGGCGTGGTTCTGCCACCCGTAGACACCGCCGGCGATCGACGAGATCACGGTCACCGATCCGCCTTCGGTCATGTGGCGGAGTCCGGCGCGAGCCGTCCGCATGACGCCATGCAGGTCGACGGCCATCATGTCGTGCCATTGTTCGTCGGTGATGGAATCGAACGAGGCCTCGCGGAGGATTCCCGCGTTCGCGACCGCGATGTCGAGACGTCCCCACGCCGACACGAGGCCCGCGGCGAAGGCGTCCACCGACTCGGTCGAGCGCACGTCGACCTCGACGATCCGCCCCTGTCCACCGGCGTCGCTGACGTCCCGCAGCGTCGTCTCCGGATCGTGCGGGTCGCCCGGGAATGTCCCGATCCCCACGCGCACGCCTCGTTCGGCCAGGCAGACCGCGGTGGCGGCGCCGATGCCCGAAGCGGCACCGGTGATCATGGCAACGGCCGGGTCGGTCATGCCTGTGCTCCTGCCGTCGTCGTGGGGCCCGCGGGCACGCCGGCCTGCGGCGGCGTGTCGGCGACCTTGCGTGCGCCGAGCACGATCACCGCCGACGCGATGGCGCCGAGCGCACCGACCCAGAGCGCGGCGGTCGAGTAACCGACCGATGCCGCGGTGAGACCGGTCAGGATGAAGCCCGAGATGATCGCTCCGGGTTGCGACATCGCGCCGATGAAGGCACTTCCCGTTGCGCGACAATCGGTGTCGAAGCACTCCGCCTGGAAGAACATGATGGCGGCGTACGGGCCGAGGAGGAAGAACAGGCCCATCATGTAGGTCACGAGCACGAAGATCTGACTCGACGGTCCGAGCAGCATCGCGCCGAAGAACAGACCCGAGAGCAACCAGCCGACGGCAATGGTGTTGCGCCGCCCGAATCGGTCGCCGGCCCAGCCGTGCGCGAGGTAACCCGCGACCGCGACCAGATTCGACAGCACCACGAGGATGAGGGTGCTCGAGGCGTCGATCCCCTTACCCTTCTCCAGCACCGTGGTACCCAGGACCGAGAAGGTCTGGATCGCGAACCAGTTGAGCAGCCAGGCCAGGGACAACACGACCGTGTTGCGCAGGTGCTTGCCGGTGAAGATCCGTTTGAAGGGTGCCGAGGTCTGCTCGACCGTGGCGGTCGCGGCCGCGAGGGCCTCCGCCTCGTCGTGCTTTCCGGCCTTGCGGAGTTGCTTGACCGCGTGCTGCGCCTCGAATTGCGGGCTCTCCTTGAGGGTGCGGCACACGAGGGCGACGATGACCGCGGGAATGGTGGCCAGCAGGAACGCGATCCGCCAGGAGTCCGCGCCGAAGATGGCCGTCACGATGGCGACGAATCCGGCCGCGAGCAATGCGCCGGCCGGCCAACCGGTCTGGACCATCGAGTAGACGAACCCACGACGCTTCTTGATCTTCTCGTCCTCGGTCAGCTCGTAGAGCTCGTTGAGATACGTGGCGTTGACCGACTGCTCGGCGAGGCCGAGGCCACTGATCGCGCGGACACCGATCAGCGAGGTCGCGCCGAACGTCGCCGCCGTGGCCGCCGACGACGCCGCGGTACCGCCGACCGAGATGATCATGCCCTTGCGACGTCCGAGCTTGTCGACCATGGGACCCACGAGGAGGACCACGATCGCGGTGCCGACGCTCACCAGGGTGGAGACCAGGAGTGCGTGACTGGTCGACCAGCCGAACGACTCCTCGATCCGCGGGAGCAACGTGCCGAACAGGATGAAGTCGTACACCGCGATCGTCCAGGCGAAGAACGCGATTCCGGACGCGCGTCGGGTCTCCTTGCCGGTGACACGACGCAGCCCCGGGGGTGGGGTGGTGGATTGAGACATGGTTGTGCTCTCTTGCTCAGTGGGATGTGCGAAGCCGGCGCGTCATCGGGTCGGCATAGGGGAATGGGCGGTGCGGCAGTCGGCGGCCCGGAAGTCAGCGGCGCGGCGAGCGCTTCTTGAAGTCTTCGGCGATGGTGTCGAAATTCGCCCAACGGATACCGTCGTGCGAATTGATGTGCTCGATCAGGCGCTCGAGCATGAGCAACACCTGCGGCCGGCCGGAGACGTCCGGGTGGATGGTGAATGTGAAGACGGCGTAGTCGCTTTCGCGATAGACCCAGTCGAACTGGTCACGCCACATCTCCTCGATGTGTCGCGGATTGACGAATCCGTGGCTGTTCGGGCTGCCCTTGATGAACATCATCGGGGGGAGATCGTCGAGGTACCAGCTCGCCGGGATCTCGACCAGGTCGGTCTCCTCACCGCGGACGAGCGGTTTCATCCATTCCGCGGCCGGCTTGTCGTAATCGATCGGGGTCCATGAGTCACCCACCCGGACGTAGTACGGCTCGAAGTCACGATGCATCAGCGAGTGGTCGTAGGTGATCCCGCGCTCGACGAGCAACTCGTTGGTGACCTTGCTGAACTCCCACCATGGCGCGACGTATCCGGTGGGCCGCTTGCCGGTCCGAGTGCTGATCAGATCGATGCAGTGATCGAGGATCTCCGATTCCTGCTCACGTGTCATCGCGATCGGGTTCTCGTGACTGTATCCGTGCACACCGATCTCGTGTCCCGCGGCGACGACCTGATCGAACTGTTCGGGGAATGTCTCGACGGAGTGCCCCGGCCAGAACCAGGTTGCCGGGAGATCGTATTTCGCGAGCAGGTTGTTGAGGCGGGGGACGCCGACCTCACCCGCGAACACTCCGCGAGAAATGTCCCCGGGAGAGTTCTCGCCGCCGTATGAGCCGAGCCAGCCGCCGACCGCGTCGACGTCGATGCCGAAAGCTACGAAGATTTCCTTGGCCATTGTTTCAGTCCTCCTTGGTGTTCGGGAGCTCGTTGTCGTGGATGAGGGTCGTGTGGATGTCGGTGGAAACGTCGGAATTCGATGCCCGGTTCGGCGACACATCTGCATATGTCTCGATCAAGTGGGCGAGGGGCTGGTCGCGCGTCCGGCCGGTGGACAGCAACAGCGCCAACAGAATCCGTGCCTGCGTCGCAGGCAGGCCGGAGACGGGTGGGACGCCGGCGCCGACCAGATCCGCACCGCCGCCGTTGCCGTAGACGCCGCGGACGGGTCCGGCCGGTACACGGGTGGACAGGACGAGCGCCAGGCCGTCATCGACGAGGTCGGCCGCGGCTTCGACGATCGCCGGGTTGCCGTTGCCGATACCGGTTCCCGCCAGCACGATTCCGGCGGCGCCGCAGGCCGCAGCCGCGCGCAGCAGCGCGTCGTCCGCACCGGGATAGACGTCGACAAGATCGACACGCGTGTCGTCGAATCCAGCATCTGGGCGTGGCAATGGGTCGGGTCGCGGCGCCGTGGGCCCGAAGCAGACCTGCCCATTCGTCACCTTCCCCGACGAGGCAGAGACGACGGAGCGGAATGCATCGAGTGCGGTCGTGTGGATCTTTCGTGCCCCCCGGGCGGGGATGATCTGTCCGGCGAAGACGATCATGACGCCACGGTCGCGGGCGGTCGGCGTCGCGGCGACGCGGACGGCGTCGGTGAGGTTGCCCGGACCGTCACCGTCGGCGTTGTCGCCGGCCCGTTGGGCACCCGTCAGGACGACGGGACGGGGATCGTCGTGGACGAGGTCGAGGAGGATCGCAGTTTCCTCCATGGTGTCGGTTCCGTGCGTGATCACCACGCCGTCGACCCGTTCCGTGGACCGGGTGAGAAGTGCGCCGACCGCGTCACTGATCTGCCGCAGATGTCCGAGTGTCAGCCGGTAGGAGCCCACCGTCATCAGATCGACCGTCTCGATCTCGATGTCGTCGAGGCCCGCCCGTTCGACTAGTTGCGCGGCGGTCTTGGTCGCCACGACCCCGGCGTCGGTGGCCTCGGAGGCAATGGTGCCGCCCGTGGCGACGATGGCGATCCGCGTCATCGGTTGCGGCTCGAAGGTGTGGTGAGGCCCCCGATGGCGGGAGCGATTCGGATGACTGTGACGTGCATGACGTGAAGTGAAGCACAACCCAAACGTTTGACGCAATCGTTTGTGTAACTTCCGCCAAACGTTTGTGTAAATCGCGACGTAACAGAAGTCGTTGGGTACGCTGTGGGCCATCGACGAGAGAGGGCCGGGTTGAGAAAGCCAGTACAGGGGACGGCGAGGGGGCCGCTGACACTCCGCATGATCGCCACCGAACTGGGGGTCAGCCCGTCAACCGTGTCCCGGGTGCTCAACACGCCCGGCGACGCCGCGCTCCGCTGGGGGTCCTCCGACACTGTCGCCCGGATACGCGCATTCGCCTCCGAACACGGCTATTCCCCGAACCCCCAGGCATCGAGCCTGCGGACCCGTCGCTCCGGACTGATAGGCGTACTCGTACCGCGGCTACAGGACTACGTACTCGCCACCATCTACGAGGGAGTCGAGGAGGCGGCCTACGAGTCGGGACTCTCGACGTTCGTCACCAACTCGCTGGACAAGCCCGACAATCAACGCTCGCGGACCCGCATGATGATCGACCGCCGTGTCGATGGCCTCATCTACGGGGACGCTCATCTCGATCACCACTTCCTCGACGAGATCTATTCGGAGGGAGTCAAATTCGCGCTCGTGTCACGAACGGCGGGGGACTATCCCTCGGCGACGGTCGACGACGTCAAGGGCGGACGGCTGGTCGGTGGGCATCTGTACGACACCGGGCGGCGAGATGTCGCGGTCCTCGCCGGCTGGGAGTTCGCGTCCACCGCACGTGACCGCACCAACGGCATCGTGACCGCGTTCGCCGAACAGGGCGTCGAGATCCCGGACGACCGTATCGTGTATTCGGGTTTCGACCCGGCCGGCGGTCGTGCCGCGGTCGAGCAGCTGCTGGAGACCGGGTCGGTGCCGGATGCCATCTTCGCGACGAACGACTTCGCTGCCATCGGAGCCTTCGGGGCCCTGCGCGATCGCGGGATTCGGGTACCCGATGACGTTGCACTCGTCGGTTACAACGACACGCCCATCGCTGCGGGCGGGGCCGTCCCACTGACCACGATCCGGTCGCCCATGCACGAGATGGGCAGACGAGCCGTCGGCTTGCTGCTCGAGGTCATCGGCGGCCGGACGCCCGAGTCGGTCGTGCTCGAGCCCGAGCTGATCATCCGATCGAGCAGCACCTCCATGAGCGAGCAGGCGGGCGACCCGTCATCCGTCGAGGCCTGACGGGCGAACACCACACGCAGCGGCGTCGCGTACGTCACCCCGGACACGACGACGCCCCGGAGGGAAACCATCCGGGGCGTCGGTGGGGGTGGGACCAGAGTCGTCAGGCGACCCGGAATCCCTTGTAAGCGTCGAGCGAAGCGATCCGCTTCAGGATCGGCTGGATGTTGGTGCCGGTCTCGGGGCCGAGGCAACCGAGGAAGTAGTAGGCGTTCACCATGCCCACCAGCCGGTCGCCGACGACCACGGGGCTACCGGAGTCACCTTCGATGACGCACATCTGGCTGACGTGCACGTCGCCGTCGGAGAACCAGGCGATGCCGCAGGTGTTGCCGGTGGTCCGGCCTTCTTTGCAGGCGATGGTCGGGAAGGCGAGCGGCGCCTGGTCGACCGAGCGGATCGTCACGCCGCGGACCGTGCGCAGCGGCACGACTCGCGAGGCGTCGAGTTCGATGATCGCCATGTCGAGATCCGGCGCGGTGTAGGTGATGGTGCCTGCCTGGCCGCGATCCTGGAACGTCTCGGAGTAGACCTTCTGGCCGGGAGTGCCACAGTGTCCCGCGGTGACGCCGATGAGCTTGTTGGTCTTCGAGCGGCCGATGGTGGTCAGGGTGCAGGCCGCGGCCGAGTTGCCGCCCTTGAGCACCAGGATTCCGGACCCGCCTCCCATGAAGATCTTCGCCGGTGCGGCAACCGCGACGCCCCCTCCCCAGCCGGCCAGCACCGTCGCAGCCAAAACCGCCAACAGTACTGTCAGCTTCTTCGTCATCCGCACTCCACTTCTCGGGTCAACCAGTTCTCGATCACGGGCATCGCCGCCCGTCGGGAACTTAGCGATGGGCGGCAAGCACACCGTACCGGGCGCCCCACGCGCGCACGGCGGCGTGGGATCGAGCCGCGGTCGGTTTGCAACACTTCTGTGATGCGCCGCGCGAGTTTGCCGTAATGCGCGTCACACTCTACTCGTGCCGGGGGACAGGGCTCTCGTTTCGGGGTAGACCGCATGCTCGACGGCACCTACCACACCTTTAAGCTGTCGTACGGAGTCGTCACCGACACTCCATACCGACGTTCGTGAAACCGCACTCCCCGAACCTGGAGAAATGACTGTGAGCTCTGCTGGCCGCCCGGTTGTACTCATCGCCGACAAGCTGGCGCCGTCCACCGTGGAAGCACTCGGTGACGGTGTCGAGGTGCGATGGGTCGACGGCCCGGATCGTCCCAAGTTGCTCGAGGCGGTCGTCGATGCCGACGCCATCCTGGTCCGCTCCGCGACGACCGTGGATGCCGAGGTCCTCGACGCGGGCAAGAAGCTGAAGATCATCGCCCGGGCGGGTGTCGGTCTGGACAACGTCGACGTGCCTGCCGCGACCGAGCGCGGCGTCATGGTCGTCAACGCCCCGACCTCGAACATCCACACCGCGGCCGAACATGCCGTCGCGCTGCTGATGGCAGCGTCGCGCCAGATCCCGGCCGCGGACGCCACCTTGCGCGAGAAGACCTGGAAGCGTTCGTCGTTCAACGGCGTCGAGATCTTCGACAAGACTGTCGGTGTCGTCGGACTCGGCCGCATCGGCCAGCTGGTGGCCGCGCGGCTGGCAGCCTTCGAAACCCACATCATCGCCTACGACCCCTACGTGTCGCCGGCTCGTGCGGCCCAGCTCGGGATCGAGCTGGTCAGCCTCGACGAACTCCTCGAGCGCGCCGACTTCATCACCGTCCACCTGCCGAAGACCCCGGAGACCCTGGGCCTCATCGGCGCCGAGCAGCTCGCTCGGACCAAGAAGGGCGTCGTCATCGTCAACGCCGCCCGCGGTGGTCTCATCGACGAGCAGGCACTGGCCGACGCGATCAACTCCGGTCAGGTCCGCGCGGCCGGCCTCGACGTCTTCGCCACCGAGCCCTGCACCGACTCGCCGCTCTTCGAGCTGCCGCAGGTCGTCGTGACGCCCCACCTCGGCGCATCGACCAGCGAGGCGCAGGATCGCGCGGGCACCGACGTCGCCAAGAGCGTCCGACTGGCGCTGGCCGGTCACTTCGTCCCCGACGCCGTCAACATCACCGGGGGCGCCGTCGACGAAGAGGTCGCACCGTGGCTCGAGGTCGCTCGCAAGGCGGGCGTGCTCGTCGGGGCCATCAGCAAGGAGCCGCCGACCTCCATCGTCGTCGACGTCCGTGGTGAACTCGCCGCGAACAACGTCGACGTGCTCGGCCTGTCCGCGCTGCGCGGCCTGTTCTCCGCAGTGCTCGACGAGCCGGTCACCTTCGTCAACGCCCCCGCGGTCGCCGAGGGACGCGGGGTGAGCAGCGAGGTCACCACCGCCCCGGAGAGCCCCAACCACCGCAGCGTGGTCGACGTGAAGGCCGTGTTCGCCGACGGCTCGACCCACAACGTCTCGGGCACGCTGTCGGGTCCGCGCCTGGTGGAGAAGATCGTCAACATCAACGGGCGCAACTTCGACCTGCGCGCCGAAGGGCACAACCTCATCGTCAGCTACGCCGACCAGCCGGGTTCCCTCGGCAAGATCGGAACGCTGCTCGGGAACGCCGGCATCGACATCCTGGCGGCCGGTTTGTCGCAGGACGCCGAGGGCGGCGGCGCGACCATGATGCTGCGCGTGAGCAGCGTCCTCGACGACGAGGTCGTCGCCGCGATCGGTGACGCGGTCAGCGCAACCCTCATCGAACAGGTCGACCTCGCATGAAACTCGCAGTCATCGCCGGTGACGGCATCGGTCCCGAGGTCATCGGCGAGGCACTGGGCGTCCTCGACTCGGTCGTACCGTCGGTGAGCACCACCGAGTTCGACCTCGGCGCGCGCCGCTACCACCGCAACGGCGAGCTGCTCACCGAGGACGACCTCGAGTCGCTTCGTCGTCACGACGCGATCCTGTTGGGCGCCATCGGCGATCCGTCCGTGCCGTCGGGCGTGCTGGAGCGTGGTCTGCTCCTGACGATGCGATTCGCACTCGACCACCACGTCAACCTGCGGCCGTCGCGCCGCTTCCCCGGTGTCTCCTCGCCCCTCGCGGGCGACCCCGACATCGACTTCGTGGTCGTGCGGGAGGGGACCGAGGGGCCCTACACCGGCAACGGTGGCGCGATCCGTGTCGGAACCCCGAACGAGGTCGCCACCGAGGTCAGCGTCAACACCCGGTTCGGTGTGGAACGCGTCGTGCGCAACGCATTTCAGCGTGCCCAGCAGCGTCGCAAGAAGCTGACGCTGGTCCACAAGACCAACGTGTTGACCTTCGCCGGGTCGATGTGGAGTCGCGCGGTCGAGGAGGTGGGTGCCGAGTTCCCCGACGTCACCACCGACTACTGCCACGTGGACGCGGCGACCATCTACCTGGTCACCGACCCCGGCCGCTTCGACGTGATCGTCACCGACAACCTGTTCGGCGACATCATCACCGACATCGCCGCCGCGGTGAGCGGTGGTATCGGGTTGGCCGCGTCGGGCAACATCGACGCCACCGGCGCCAACCCCTCGATGTTCGAGCCGGTGCACGGCTCGGCACCCGACATCGCCGGGCAGGGCAAGGCCGATCCGACGGCCGCGATCCTGTCGGTCGCGCTCCTGCTCCAGCATCTCGGCGACGACGACGCCGCGGCCCGGATCGAGAAGGCCGTCGCCGACGACCTCGCCGAGCGCAGCGGTACGTTCAGCACCTCCGAGATCGGTGCGCGTATCCGCGAACGGCTCTGATTCGCAGGCAGATTCAAGAGCAACGGGCGAACCCGCCACCGATTCGGTGGCGGGTTCGCCCGTTGGTGGGGTTACACGTCGACCAGCTCATCGGCTGCCCGCATCCGGTCGCGCGGGACCAGGGGCGTCGCGATAAGCGGTGCCAGGGCGGTCGCGGCAAAGGCGATCGGGAAACCGACGGTCGCGATGAGTGCTCCGAGAAGCGGTGTGGTCGCCGCGGTCACCAGATACTGTCCGGTGTTCTGCACGGCGAGTCCGCGTCCGCTCCATTCCGGTCCGACGTACTCGGCTATGGCGGTGAACGCCAAGCCGTTGTCGGCCACCGAGATGACACTCGCCACCGCCATGAGCGCGGGCGCGAGTGGGCTGTCGAACCAGTCGGCGATCGCGAGCGCGGACATGGCGGCGACACCGGCCACCGCGATCACGCGGACCGGTCGCATCCGCGACATCCAGGCGTCCGACCACCGTCCGGCGACGATCCGGCCCAGTGCACCGATGATCTGGGTCACGGTGATCAGGGTTCCGGCGCCGGCCGGTGACCACCCGTGCGCGACGATCAGCCAGGTCGGTACGAAGGTCCACAGCATGGACTGGGGGATGACCAGCAGCATGCTGACGATGTGGATGCGTGCGAGGAAAGAGTTGTCGCGGTAGGGATTCGTGCGCGGGGGAGGGTTGCCGACCGTCGACGCGGGAGCCGGCCGACGCGGCGGATCGGTGATGCCGACGACCACCGCGACGAGTCCTGCAGCAGTCACCACGGCTGGGATCGCCAGTGCCGCAGCGGGTCCCGAACTCGCTGCGACAACCGGCATGGTGAGAGCGCAGACGCCGATCCCCAGCGGTTGTGCCATCTGCCGGATGCCCATCGCAGTCCCACGCTGGTGTGCGGGAAACCAGCCGACGACGATGCGACCGCTGGCCCCGTTCGCCGCCCCCGAGCCGAGACCGCCCACGAAGAGCGCGGCACCCACGACGGCATAGGACGCATCGGCTGACGCGGCGACGGTCGCCCCGGTCGCGCCGGCGAGCGAGATCGACAGCGACAGCAGGAGGATCCGTCGTTCGCCGTAGCGGTCCAACAGGATTCCCCACGGGATCGTCGCCGCCATCAGTCCGACCGTCGGGATCGCGGCAAGCGCCGAGGCCTGGGTGAGGGTGAGTCCGGCGTCGGTGTGCAGCGTGGGGATCAGGTAGGCGACACCGCTGACCACACAAGTCGTGGTGAGCGCGGCGAGCAGCGAGCACCCGAGGATGATCCACCTTCGGGCAGTGGTGATGTCGTCGACATCGGTCATGGTCTACTCACCTCGCTGCCTGTCCGGACCCGGTGAACCGGGGTTGGATATCTCAATATATGAAACAGTGTGACCACATTGTAAAACCGGCACCGACGTCCGCCAACTCGTCTCCCAACGTGTGGGATCGGCGGTGCGATAGGGTCTGGACATGCGCTTAGGTCGAATTGCGAGTCCTGACGGCGTGGCCTTCGTGTCCGTCGAGGGCGACGGAGACGACGCCGTCGTCAAGGAGATCGCCGAACATCCCTTCGGTACGCCGACGTTCACCGGCCGGTCGTGGAAGCTGGCGGATGTCCGGGTGTTGGCGCCGATCCTCGCCAGCAAGGTGATCTGCATCGGCAAGAACTACGCCGCACACGCGGCGGAGATGGGCGGCGAGGCGCCCGCCGACCCGGTGATCTTCCTCAAGCCCAACACTTCGATCATCGGCCCCGAGGTGCCCATCGTGCGTCCGCCGTCGTCGCAACGGGTCGATTACGAGGGGGAGCTCGCGGCCGTCATCGGACGCCCGTGCAAGGACGTGAAGGCCGCGCAGGCCAAGGGCGTGATCCTCGGATACACGGTCGCCAACGACGTAACCGCCCGCGACCACCAGCAGGCCGACGGTCAGTGGACCCGCGGCAAGGGGTACGACACCTTCTGTCCGCTCGGCCCGTGGATCGACACCTCGCTCGATCCGTCGGACGTCGAACTCGTGACGGAACTCGACGGCGAGGTCAAGCAGCGGACCCGGACATCGCTGATGCTCCACGACGTCGGTGAGATCGTCGAGTGGATCTCGCGCGTGATGACCCTGCTGCCCGGCGACGTGATCCTCACGGGCACCCCGGAAGGGGTCGGGCCCATGGTCGCCGGTCAACGTATCTCGGTGACCGTCGACGGTATCGGTACGCTCTCCAACCCGGTGGTGGACAAGTGACAGCTCCCAGCACGGCCCGTGTCAACGGGATCGACATCTCCTACAGCCTCGCCGGGTCGGGCCCGCTCGTGGTCATGGTCATGGGAACCGGAAGTCCCGGCCGCGTCTGGAAGGCGCATCAGGAACCCGCGCTGGTGAAAGCCGGCTTCACCGTCGTGACGTTCGACAACCGCGGTGTCGCACCGTCGTCGGAGTGCGCCGAGGGTTTCACGCTCGACGACATGGTCGCCGACACCGCGGCCCTGATCGAACACCTCGGCCGCGGTCCGGCGATCGTGATCGGCACCTCGTTGGGTGCCCGGATCACCCAGGAGCTGGCGCTGGCCCGCCCCGACGTGGTCAAGGCGGCGGTGATGGTTGCGACGTACGGCCGCAACACCCCACTGCAGGAAGCGATCTCGGCCGGTGAGCGGGCCCTCTACGACAACAAGATCAAGCTGCCACCGGAGTACGAGGCCGCCATCACCGCGCATCTCAACCTGTCGCCGCACACGCTCGACGACGACCGCACCGCGCGAGACTGGCTCGACATCATCGGGTTCTCCCCGCAGACGATCACCCCGGGCGTCCGCGCACAGCTCGAACTCCACAACAAGGAGTCCAACCGTCTCGCGGCGTACCGCGGCATCACCCGGCCCGCGCTGGTCGTCGGATTCGCCGACGACCGGACCCTGCCGGCGAAGCTGGCGCGCGAAGTCGCCGAAGCCATTCCAGGCGCGGAGTACGTCGAGATCGAGCGGGCCGGTCATTTCGGTTATCTCGAACAGCCGGCCGAGGTGAACCGGGTCCTGGTGGAGTTCTGCGAGCGCCACCGGGCCTGACGGCGGGCGTGCGGGGGCGGCGGTCGGCTTCGATACGCTGAGCCTCATGACCAGTAGTGAGGCCGTTCGCGTCCGATTCTGTCCATCCCCGACCGGCACTCCCCACGTGGGACTCGTGCGGACCGCGCTCTTCAATTTCGCGCAGGCCCGGCACGACGGTGGCACCTTCGTCTTCCGCATCGAGGACACCGACTCGTCGCGAGACAGCGAAGAATCCTACGAGGCCATCCTCGACGCCTTGCGCTGGCTCGGTCTCGACTGGGACGAGGGGCCGGAGGTGGGCGGACCCTACGGTCCCTACCGGCAGTCCGAGCGGCGGGAACTCCATGCCGACGTCGTCGCCCGCCTTCTCGAGGCCGGCGAGGCCTACGAGGCGTTCTCGACCCCGGAAGAGGTGGAGGCCCGGCACCGCGCCGCCGGACGCGACCCCAAGCTCGGGTACGACAACTTCGATCGTGACCTGACGCCCGAGCAACGTGCGGCCTACCTCGCCGAAGGACGTAAACCCGTTGTCCGCCTGCGGATGCCGGACACCGACCTCACCTGGGACGACCTCGTGCGCGGCACGACGACGATCAAGGCGGGTACCGTTCCCGACTTCGCGCTGACCCGTGCGGCCGGCGATCCGCTCTACACGCTGGTCAACCCGGTCGACGACGCGATGATGAAGATCACCCATGTGCTGCGCGGCGAGGATCTCCTGTCGTCGACTCCGCGGCAGCTCGCGCTGTACGACGCGCTGATCCGTATCGGCGTCGCCGACGCCGTGCCGGCCTTCGGGCACCTGCCCTTCGTGATGGGTGAGGGCAACAAGAAGCTCTCCAAGCGCGACCCCCAGTCGAACCTCTTCCACCATCGCGACCGCGGTTTCATCCCCGAGGGTCTGCTCAACTACCTCGCGCTGCTCGGCTGGGGTTACAAGAGCGATGTCGACGTCTTCAGCCTGGCCGAGATGATCGCGGCTTTCGATGTGCGACAGGTCAACTCGAACCCCGCACGGTTCGATCAGAAGAAGGCCGACGCCATCAACGCCGAGCACATCCGGATGCTCGAGGTCGCCGACTTCACGGCGCGGCTGCGCTCGTATCTCGTCGCGCAGGGCAAGCTCCCCGAGAGCGCCGACGACGAGACCTTCGCGGCTCTGGCCGAATTGGTGCAGACGCGTATCCAGGTCCTCGGCGACGCGTGGGACCTCATCTCCTTCGCCTACGTCTCCGACGACGAGTTCACGATCGACGAGAAGGCGGCGAGCAAGAACCTGGGCGCCGACGCGGTGCCGGTCCTGGACGCCACCATCGCCGCGGTCGAGTCGCTGGACTCCTTCACCACCGCCGCACTGCAGGACGCACTGAATGCTGCGCTGGTGGACGATCTGGGGCTCAAACCGCGCAAGGCGTTCGGTCCGGTACGCGTGGCGGTGACCGGCTCCCAGGTCAGTCCGCCGCTCTTCGAATCGATGGAGATCCTGGGTCGCGACAAGACGCTCGCGCGGCTGGCCTCGGCACGGGAGATCGCAGCCAAATAGTGCCGCTGAGCTGCACGTTTGTGGACTTACGGTGACCCTTTGATACTCTCTTTCTCGGCAGTTTTTCCGCAAGGAGAATCAAGCCAATGGGGTATGGTGTAATTGGCAACACAGCGGTTTCTGGTACCGCCATTCTAGGTTCGAGTCCTGGTACCCCAGCGGACAGAAAGAGATCGAGACCGTGCTAAGGTCTTGATCGCCGGAAGTTCCCATGGCCCCGTCGTCTAGCGGCCTAGGACGCCGCCCTCTCAAGGCGGTAGCGCGGGTTCGAATCCCGTCGGGGCTACGAGAAACACCCTTCCTCTGCGATGCAGGGGGAGGGTGTTTTTCATTGCGCGACAGACCATCTCGTCCGTGTTGCGATGATCACACCGAAACACGGACGAGGGTCAGAAGGTGTCGCGCCGGGACTGCGGTCAGAGGAATTCGGCGGTGGTGCCCGAGGCCGGCATCTCGGGGATGCCGAGCTTGCGGTGGTCCCAGGAACGGGTGCGGGACGGACGGATCCGGACGGCGACGCGCTTGTTCATCATCTGCTCGACGAATGGTCGCGATTCTTCGGTGTAGGGCGCTGTGTAGCGTTCCCAGACGCTGATGCCGACCTTCAGGCACGAGTCCGGGTCGTCGAGGATCTCGGCAGTGCCCTCGAAGGTGACGCCGCGCAGTGTGTCGTAGGTGTCACCGTCCTCGATCATCACCGAGCACCGGTTGTTGCGACGGATGTTGACCGCCTTCTGCGACTTGGATTTGGTCTCGAACCAGATCTCGCCGTCGATGATCCCGTACCACATCGCCACGAGGTGGATGCTCCCGTCCGCTCCGGTGGTGGCGAGGGTCGCGGTCCGACTGCGCGCCACGAACTCCGCGATCTCGGCCTCGGACATGACGATCTGATTGCGTTGGTTGACTCCCATTCCCCGACGCTAGCCCACCGGCGGGTTCATCGGAACCGCTCCGGGTGCAACGGCTCTGGGTCAGGGACGTGCGGCCTGGAGGCGTTTGTGGATGGCGTCGGCGGCGGCGAGCAGATCGGCGGCCCAGCGTGCACCGGGTCGCCGGCCCATTCGGTCGATCGGCCCGGACACCGAGATCGCGGCGACCACGTCACCGTTGCCGTCGCGCACGGGAGCCGACACACTCGCGACTCCGGCGGCGCGTTCACCGGCGCTCTGGGCCCACCCGCGCCGGCGGATCTCGTGCAGTGCGCGCTCGCTGAAGACGCTTTCCGGCACGAGCGCGCGCTGGGTGGCGGGGTCGGCCCAGGCGAGGAGGACCTTCGCCGCGGACCCTGCGCTCATGGGGAACCGGGTGCCCACCGGCACGGTGTCACGCAGGCCGGTCGGTGGTTCCATCGCGGCGACGCAGACGCGTTCGGCCCCTTCGCGGCGATAGACCTGAACCGATTCGCCGGTGATGTCGCGGAGCCGGGGGAGGACCATGAGAGCCGACTCGGTGACGGGATCGTGTGCCGAGGAGGCGAGTTCGCCGAGGACGGGGCCGGGCTGCCAGCGGCCGGTGACATCCCTGGTCAGAAAGCGGTGCGTCTCGAGTCCGACGGCGAGTCGATGTGCCGTCGCGCGGGGCAGACCGGTGCGCTCGCAGAGCTCGGAGAGATTGCACGGCGCCTCGGCGATCGCGTGCAGCACCGCCACGGACTTGTCGAGCACTCCGATTCCGCTGCTGACCGCGGATGCGGTATCCTTTCCCATAGGACGATACTAGCTGTCCAAATAGTGAGATGCACGTTCGAAACACAGCCAGAACGTCAACACCGCGTGCAGAGTCCGAAGAACCCGAGCAGATAACGAGTGAAGCCATGAGCAACAGCCCAGCCCAGCCGCTGACTCTCGCCGAGAAGGTGTGGCGCGACCATGTCGTCGTCCCCGGTGACGTCGATGCGTCCGGCAACACCAATCCCGACTTGATCTACATCGACCTCCACCTCGTCCACGAGGTCACCAGTCCCCAGGCCTTCGAGGGCCTGCGCCTCGCCGGTCGTCCGGTCCGCCGACCGGATCTGACCATCGCGACCGAGGACCACAACGTCCCGACGGTGGACATCGACAAGCCCATCGCCGATCCCGTGTCGCGGACCCAGGTCGACACGCTGCGCAGCAACTGCGAGGAATTCGGCGTCCGCCTTCACCCCATGGGTGACGCCGAGCAGGGCATCGTCCACGTGGTCGGGCCGCAGCTGGGCCTGACCCAACCCGGCATGACCGTCGTGTGCGGTGACAGCCACACCTCCACACACGGTGCCTTCGGAGCGATCGCGATGGGTATCGGTACCAGTGAGGTCGAGCACGTCCTGGCGACGCAGACCCTCTCGCTGCGCCCGTTCAAGACGATGGCGATCAACGTCGACGGCGAGCTCCCGCCCGGCGTGACGAGCAAGGACCTGATCCTCGCGATCATCGCGAAGATCGGCACCGGCGGCGGGCAGGGTTACGTGCTGGAGTACCGCGGGGAGGCGATCCGCAAGCTCTCCATGGAAGCGCGGATGACGGTGTGCAACATGTCGATCGAGGCAGGCGCCCGGGCGGGGATGATCGCACCCGACGAGGTCACCTACGAGTTCCTCAAGGGCCGCCCGCATGCCCCCTCGGGTGCCGATTGGGATGCTGCCGTTGACTATTGGGACAGTCTGCGCACCGATCCCGGCGCCACCTTCGACGCCGAGGTGCACATCGACGCCGCCTCGCTGACCCCGTTCGTCACGTGGGGGACCAATCCGGGACAGGGTGCCCCGCTCGGCGCGGCGGTACCCGACCCGGCGGAGTACGGCGACGAGGTCAAGGCGAGTGCCGCGGCCAAGGCGCTCGAGTACATGGGCCTCGAGCCCGGAACGCCGCTGCGCGACATCAAGGTCGACACGGTCTTCGTCGGCTCCTGCACGAACGGCCGGATCGAGGACCTGCGCGAGGTCGCCGGCATCCTCAAGGGGCGCAAGGTCGCGGACGGGATGCGGATGCTCATCGTGCCCGGTTCGATGCGGGTGCGTGCACAGGCCGAGGACGAGGGACTCGGAGAGATCTTCCTCGCGGCCGGCGCCGAGTGGCGGCAGGCCGGGTGCTCGATGTGCCTGGGCATGAACCCGGACCAGCTCGCCCCGGGGGAGCGGTGTGCGTCGACCTCCAACCGCAATTTCGAAGGGCGCCAGGGCAAGGGTGGCCGAACGCACCTCGTGTCTCCGGGAGTGGCAGCGGCCACCGCGCTGCGCGGCACCTTGTCCGCGCCCGCCGATCTGGACTCGCAGCCGGCGCCCGCCGATCTCGGTTGAGTCACGGTCCGACCCACATTCCTGCCACATCATTCGAACAGGGGCTTTCTCATGGAACCGTTCACCGAACACACCGGAATCGGTGTCCCGCTGCGTCGCAGCAACGTCGACACCGACCAGATCATCCCGGCCGTCTATCTGAAGCGGGTGACGCGCACCGGCTTTGAGGACGGTCTGTTCGCCGGTTGGCGGACCGATCCCGATTTCATCCTCAACAACGAGCCCTGGAGCCGCGGGTCGGTCCTGGTTGCCGGTCCCGACTTCGGCACCGGGTCGTCGCGTGAGCACGCGGTCTGGGCGCTGTCCGATTTCGGCTTCCGCGTGGTGATCTCGTCGCGTTTCGCCGACATCTTCCGCGGCAACTCGGGCAAGGCGGGTCTGGTGGCCGCGCAGGTCGAGCAGTCCGACGTCGAACTGCTGTGGAAGCGCCTCGAGGAGACTCCGGGCCTCGAAGTGACGGTGAGCCTTGTCGATAAGACGGTCACCGCCGGAGACCTCGTGGTGCCGTTGGCAATTGATGACTACACGCGGTGGCGCCTGATGGAGGGTCTCGATGACATCGGACTCACGTTGCGCCAGGTAGAGGCGATTTCCGAGTACGAGTCGGCGCGTCCGGCATTCAAGCCGCGCACCCTCGCGGACTGATTTCGCACCGCCGCGGCGGGGTCATCTCGCCGCGGCGGCACCATCGTGAGCTGCCATGCCATTTCGCAACACGGCGTCCTAATTGGCGTGGAAGATGGACGTTTTCACATCCGACGTTTACCGTGTGTTGGTAGCTGGCCGAAACTCGGTCAGATCAGCTTGCGGAGGTACTCATGAACAAGGCGGAGCTCATTGATGAGCTGACCAAGAAGCTCGACGCGGATCGCAAGACTGCGACTGAAGCCGTCGAGCTCGTCGTCGACACGATCGTGCGCGCGGTCAACAAGGGCGAGAGCGTGACGATCACCGGCTTCGGCGTATTCGAGAAGCGGAAGCGCGCACCGCGCGTCGCCCGTAACCCGCGCACCGGCGAGACCGTCAAGGTCCGCGCGACCTCGGTGCCGGCGTTCCGTCCGGGCGCTCAGTTCAAAGCCGTTGTGGCGGGCAAGCAGAAGCTGTCCGCGACCGGTCCGGCTGTGAAGCGCGGAAGCGGGGCCACCACCACGGCAGCCAAGAAGGCTGCGCCGGCGAAGAAGACGGCCGCCAAGAAGACGACCGCCGCCGCCAAGAAGACCACGGCGGCCAAGAAGGCTCCGGCGAAGACCACGGCGGCCAAGAAGACCACCGCGGCCAAGAAGGCTCCGGCGAAGACCACGGCGGCCAAGAAGGCTCCGGCCAAGAAGGCGGCGCCGGCGAAGAAGGCCACCGCGGCGAAGAAGGCTCCGGCCAAGAAGACTGCCGCGAAGAAGACCGCGGCGAAGAAGACCACCCGTCGCTGACCTGCGGGACAACCGCGGTCGACGACCACAATTCAGCCCCCGGCGTACTTCCCCCGCCGGGGGCTGAATCGTGTTCGGGGTCAACCGGCGGAGGGGCGCGGGACTCAGGCTGTCGGGAGCGGCCCGGCGATGTGATCGGCCGCCACCAGCCGGCCGTCGAACAGGGACAGAACCCACACACTGCCCTTGCGGTTGGAGGCCTTGGGAAGCGGGATCGAGTCGCGCTCGGACCACCAGTCCATGAGGGGCGGGATCACCTTGCCCTGACTGCAGACCGCCAGGGTCGACGTCGTGTCGGCGGCGAGTTCGAGGATCCGGCGTTGCGCCGCTGCCGGATTGGTCCGATACGTCTCCTCCGACAGATCCGGCTCGCTGTGCAACTCGACCCCCAGCCGGTCGCGTAGCGGTTCCAGGGTCTGCTCACAGCGGACGCGATCGGCCGAGTGCACCCGGCTCGCCCCGAACGCGATCAGCAATGGGGCGAGGGCGGCGGCTTGCGCCCGGCCGAGTTTGTCGAGGGGCCGCAACCGGTCGTCGCCCTTGTAGGTCGAGCGCCGGCCGGCCTTGGCGTGCCGTACCAACAGGAACGTGTGCAGGTCCGCGGGTAGCCGCACGAACTCCTCGAGGATCGTGCGATCGAGCGGATAGCTCAACATCTCCCGGGCCTCGTCGACGGAGAGCCACCGCAGCTCGTCGACCTCGTGCCCGGCGACGAACTCTCCGTCGGACGCTCGCGCCGACCAGTAGCGCACATGCTTGCGGGTACTGCCGAGGTCGTAGTGGACGTCGTCCAGGTGCCGGCCGAGAACGACGTGTTGGCCCGTCTCCTCGGCGATCTCGCGCACCGCCGTGTCGATGAGGGTCTCGCCCGGCTCGGCCTTTCCCTTGGGCAGCGTCCAGTCGTCGTACTTGGGGCGGTGGACGACCGCGATCTCGACATCGTCGATCTCGGCGGCATCGTTCCCGGTCGGACCGGGGACAACCGGTCGCCAGACCACACCGCCGGCGGCCCACACCTCATTCGTCTTCTTCGCCATGTCGATGGTGATCGTAGAGGTCGAAGGTTACGCGTCGGTGCCGGTCACGAACTGGTCTCCGGCCGACGACGATTGCGCCGCATCATCTGTCGCTGATGGTCGCGCACCTCTTCGCCCTCGGCGGGTGAGGCCACCCAGCTCCCGTCGGACTGCAGGACCCAGCAGCGGGTCCGCGGATCGAGGGCGGAGGCGAAGATGTCACCGAGTTCACCGGCCAGACGCTCGTCACGGACGTTCACCATGACCTCCACGCGCCGATCGAGATTGCGGTGCATCATGTCCGCGCTGCCGAACCAGTACTCGTTCTGCGCACCGAAATACAGGATTCGGGAGTGCTCGAGGAACTGCCCCAGGATCGACCGCACGTGGATGTTGTCGCTGTAACCCTCGACCCCGGGCCGCAGCGCGCTGATGCCACGGACGACGACGTCGACGGGCACCCCGCTCTGCGAGGCCCGGTACAGCGCATCGATCACCTGCTCGTCGACCAGTGCATTCGCCTTGAGCTGGATTCTCGCGCGCGTGTCGCCGTCGCGGAACAGCTCGATCTCGCGATGGATCCGTTTGATGATGCCCGCCCGGATGCCGTGCGGCGCAACGAGGATGTTGCGGTACTCCTGCTTGCGGGAGTAGCCGGTCAAGGTGTTGAACAGGTCGGTCAGGTCGGCGCCGATGTCGGGGGCGGCGGTCAGCAGGCCCACGTCCTCGTAGAGCCGCGCGGTCTTCGGGTTGTAGTTGCCGGTCCCGATGTGGCAGTACCGCTTGATCGTCGAGCCCTCGCGACGCACCACCAGGCAGGTCTTGCAGTGGGTCTTCAAACCGACGAGGCCGTAGACGACGTGGACGCCGGCCTGTTCCAGTTTGCGGGCCCACTTGATGTTCGCCTGCTCGTCGAAGCGGGCCTTGATCTCCACCAGCGCGACGACCTGCTTCCCGGCCTCGGCGGCGTCGATGAGCGCGTTGACGATCGGGGAGTCGCCGGAGGTGCGGTACAGCGTCTGCTTGATGGCCAGGACCTGCGGGTCGGCCGCGGCCTGCTCGATGAACCGCTGCACGCTCGTCGAGAACGAGTCGTACGGATGGTGGACGAGTACGTCACCGTCGCGAAGAGTAGAGAACACGCTCTTGGGTGTCTCTCGCTCGCCGAACGCGGGGTGGGTGGCGGGGACGAACGGACGGTCCTTGAGATGCGGGCGGTCGAGCGCGTAGATCTCGAAAAGTGATGACAGATCGAGGAGTCCGGGCACCTGGATGACGTCGGCGGGGTCCACCTCGAGCTCGCGCAGCAACAACTCGAGCATGTGCTCGCTCATGTCGTCGGCGACCTCGAGCCGCACCGGCGAGCCGAACCGACGGCGCGCGAGTTCTCGCTCGAGCGCCTGGAGGAGGTCCTCGTCGCGGTCCTCTTCGACCTCGAAGTCGGCGTTGCGGGTGATCCGGAAGACGTGGTGCTCAACGATTTCCATACCCGGGAACAACGTCCCGAGGTTGGCCGCGATCAGACTCTCCAACGGTAGGAACACCGCGCTCCTGGCGGCCTTGTCGTCGTCGGACGCCCGAGCGGGCGACAGCCGGTCGACGCGGATGAAGCGGTTCACGTTGTCCGGTACCTTGACCCGCGCGAAGTGCTCGCCGCTCTCGTTGACGTCGCGGACCGTGACCGCGAGGTTCAGCGACAACCCGCTGATGTACGGGAACGGATGAGCGGGGTCGACCGCCAGGGGCGTCAGGACCGGAAATACCTCGTCCTGGAAATAATCGGTCATCCGCGCCTGCTGCTCGGCGGTGAGCTGCGACCAGGACACCACGTAGATGTCGTTGTCGGCCAACGCCGGTCGGACCGAATCGAGGAAGACGCGCGCGTGCCGGTCGGCGACGGTCTGCGCGCGTCCGGCGATGCGCATGAGTTGTTCTCGCGGCGACAGGCCGTCGGCGGACCGGACCGACAGGCCGGTCTCGTCGCGCCGCTTGAGTCCGGCCACCCGCACCATGAAGAACTCGTCGAGGTTCGAGGCGAAGATGGCGAGGAACTTCGCACGATCGAGGAGCGGCAGGGAGGTGTCCTCGGCGAGCGCGAGCACCCGGGAGTTGAAGTCCAGCCAGCTCAATTCCCGGTTGAGGTAACGGTCCTCGGGCAGGTCGGCGGATTCGTCGGGCACCAGGGTGGCGGCCGGCGGGGCATGCGGGATCGGTGTCGTGGTGACCGTGGCGGTCTGCGATACGTCATCGTCGGCGGGGCTCACCCCCCAATGATGACCCATCGCCGTCCCCGGCGTACACGCCCGCCGGTCGGACGCTTGTCGATTGCGGGTCGGGGTCAGAGATGACGCAGCGCAGCGACGGTGTGCGGTCCGAGGCCGAGCTCGCGGGCGACGCCCAGGTCCGCCGCGGTGTCGACGTCGGTGCGCAGGTCGGCCCACTCCCGGCCGGCCGGGTCGAGTTCGACGGCGCCGGCGGCCCGGTGGGCGGCCGCCGAACCGGGACCGAAACGGGGAGCGGGGACGCCGGTACCGGTGCCGTGCAGCAGCACCGTCCCGGATCCGTCCCGGTCGGTGACGAAGCTCGAGCGGTGTTCACCGGCGGCGCGCAACACGGCGGCGACGGACGTGCTCGTCGCCGCCGGCAGATCGGCCTGCACGTACATCAGGCCCGTCGACTCGGGCCACGCCTCGCGCGCCCAGCGCGCACCCTCGACGAACGCGGAGTTGAGACCGGCGTCCGCGGGTGCCCGGTGCGGCGACTCGCTCAGGCCGCGCATGCCCGAGCGCCGCGCCGCGGCGAGCACCTCGTCGTCGGGGCTGACGACGACGAGCCGAGAGATCCCGGCGCCGCGCAAGGCGTCGACGGTGTCGAGGAACATCGCCAGGACGAGGGAACCCCGGGCGACGGGGTCGTCACCCTCGAATGCGGTGGACAGCGTCGCCGCCAGTCGTGACTTCGCGCGGTGCAGATTCTTGACCGCCAGCACGGCCGCGACCGACGTCGCGACGGGCTCGTTGCCCCCCGCGTCGACGACCGTCGAGTCGGCGCCCGCGCCGACGGTGCTGTGTTCCATGCCGACCATCATGATGCACCGACCCCTGGTCGGTGACATTCCGGGTCGGCCATACCCGGCAGGCACTAGGGTGAGCAGGGTCGGCCGTCCGGCCGGCGCCGGCGGTGGGAATACGGAATTGGGCTTGCCCGGTGGGAGGTTGCGGTGCGCGCAGCGGTGATGGGTGCGGGTTCCTGGGGAACCTCGGTGGCGAAGGTGCTGGTCGATGCCGGTACCGACACCGTGATCTGGGCGCGGCGACCCGAACTCGCCGAGGCGATCAACACCGAGCACGTCAACGCCGACTATCTACCCGGCATCGCGCTGCCCGCCGCGCTCACCGCGACGAGTTCGGCGGTCGATGCCCTGCTCGGCGCCGACGTCGTCGTCTGCGGTGTCCCGTCGCAGTCGTTGCGCCCCAACCTGACGCAGTGGACGCCCTACATCGGGTCGGATGCGTCGTTGGTGTCGCTCGCCAAGGGCATCGAATCCAACACCCTGCTGCGGATGAGTGAGGTCATCGCCGAGGTGACCGGTGTCGCCGACGACCGGATCGCGGTGCTGACCGGGCCGAACCTGGCACGCGAGATCGCGGAGGGTCAACCGGCGGCGACCGTGATCGCCTGTGCCGACGAGGCGCGGGCGGTGACGCTGCAGAGCGCGTTCAGTACGCGATACTTCCGGCCGTACACCAACACCGACGTCGTCGGATGTGAGATCGGCGGCTCTGCGAAGAACGTCATCGCGCTGGCCTGCGGGATGGCCAGCGGCATCGGGTTCGGTCAGAACACCCTAGCGACGATCATCACTCGTGGGCTCGCCGAGACGATCCGGTTGGGCGTCGCGGTGGGCGCGCAGATCGAGACGCTGGCGGGTCTCGCCGGGATCGGGGATCTCGTCGCGACGTGTTCGTCGCCGTTGTCGCGCAACCGCACGTTCGGCGCGCGGCTGGGGGAGGGTGCCACCATGGCGCAGGCTCAGGAGGCCACCAACGGGCAGGTCGCCGAGGGCGTCAAGTCGTGCTCGTCGGTGCGTGCGCTGGCCGAGCGACACCAGGTGCCGATGCCGCTCACCGACGCGGTCCACCAGGTCTGTCACGACGGCATGTCGGTGGCCGACGCGGTCAATTCGCTGTTGGGCCGCAGCACCAAGCCGGAGATCTACCGGGACTGAGCGCCCGCCGCCGATCAGCCGAAGTCGAGCGGTCCCCGTTCGAGGGTGCGGTCGATCAGTCCCGAGATGTCGGTGATGGGTCCGTTGCCGGCGTTCGTCGGAATCCACATCGCGACATAGGGCCGGTGGTCGACGCACACATAGGCCTGGCCCGAGCCGTCGACCGTGTCCGTGATGAACCACTGGACCCCGGCCTGGCCGGCGGCGTGGATCTCCTGGAGATTGCTGGTGGGAGACAGCTCGGCAGGTCGGGTCACCCCGCACCGAAGTGTCATGTCGTCGCCCGGGCCGGKCGACGGCCACGTCGCGCGGTCGCCGGAGACCTCTTTGGTACCGAAACCCTCGAAGGTGTCCGGTGCTTCGGTGAGCAAGCGGGTGCACTCCGCGGCGACCGGGCCGACGGAGTCGTAGGACTCGATCGGGGTCACCGGATCGGGGCGCATCGCGGCGAACACGATGAAGCCGGCGAGCACCATCACGGGAATGGCTACCAGGGTCGCGACGAGTGCGGGGCTGAGACGTCCGCCGCCGCCATACCGCGCGGAGTCCTCGGCGGATTCGCCGTCGACGGGATCCTGCTGGGTGTCATCCGAACCTGCTGACGTCACCCCACAACAGTAGGAGTCGGTCTGCCGAACCCGCGCACGGGGACCCGTCACGATCACCTGTCGTCGGCGGCCGGCCGACGCCCCTCAGCGCGTCGTGGGGACCACCGGGCAGGTCAGGGTGCGGGTGATCCCGTCCACCTTCTGGATCTGCGGAACCACGTTCTCGGTCAGGTGGGTGGCATCGGACGCGTCGACCCGGACGATCACGTCGTACGGCCCACTGACCTCTTCGGACGAGGCGACCCCGGCGATCTCGGCGATGGTCGCAGCTGCGAGGGCGGCCCTGCCGACCTCGGTCTGGATCAGTATGTATGCCTGAACCACGGACATCCTCTCCGTCTGTGTCGTACCCGGGCCACATCGTATGGGGCACATCGTCGACACGGCCTGTCGTACCGGCGGCTCGGCGCATGCGCGGTCGTCGGGCAGTGCACGGCTGCCGCGGGCGGCCGGACTGTCACGGATCGCTCCCGCCCGGCGGCCCCATACACTGTGGCACACATTGTCACCGACAACCCTGTGCGCGCGCGACCGGAAGAGGAAAGGCCCCGACGAGTGACCTTCGACGAGACCGGTCGGCAGGACCGCGCGATCGACCGGACCGACACGGTCGGGGCCATCGGTGAGCGTGCCGTGATCGCCGCGTTGACCGCGTCCGCGACCTCCGGTGAGCCGGCCGACGACATCGTGATCGGATCCGGTGACGACGCAGCCGTTCTCGACATCGGGGGATCGGCGGTGATCAGCACCGACACCGTCGTCGAGGGGCGCCACTTCCGATTCGACTGGTCGACGCCGGCGCAGGTCGGGGCCCGAGCGGTGGTACAGAGTGCCGCGGACGTCGCCGCGATGGGCGGCCGCACAACGGGTCTCGTCGTGTCCATCGCGTGTCCGTCGGACACGCGGGTCGGCGTCGTCCTCGACCTGAACGACGGCGTGGTCCGCGCGGCACACGAACTGGGGGCCCGGGTGCTGGGCGGCGACCTCGTCGCGGCCGGCCAGGTGGTCGTGAGTGTCACCGCGGTCGGCGCGCTCGAGGGCCGGCCCCCGGTCTCGCTGGGCGGTGCCCGGCCTGGTGACGTCCTCGCGGTGAGCGGTCCACTGGGAGCCAGCGCCGCGGGACTCGCGGTGCTGTCCGATCCGCGTGCGGTGGTCACCGATTGGTCGGAACTGGTTGCACTGCACCGAGTTCCGAACCCCGACCTCACCCAGGGGCCGGTCGCCGCGGCGGCGGGTGCGCACGCCATGACCGACATCTCCGACGGCCTGGTCGAGGAACTGCTCACGATGTCGAGGGCTGCGCAGGTCGCCATGACCGTGCATGGCGACGCCGTACCGCGGCGCCCGGATCTGGCTGCCGCGGCAAGCGAACTCGGGGCGGACGTCGGCCGCTGGGTACTGGCCGGCGGCGAGGACCATCACCTGCTCGCGGCGTTCGGTGGGCCCGCGGTGCCGCCAGGGTGGACCGTCATCGGCTCGGTGGGGGAGAAATCCTCGTCGGCGCCCGAGGTCTGGGTCGACGACCGCCGGGTCGGCGGGCCCGACGGTCTCGAACTGCACGGGTGGCAGTCCTTCGCCGACCCGACTGGTGACTGAGGTCCCCGGGGCGCACCATTAGAGTCGCCTCATGGCGATCTACGCACTCGACGACCGAGAACCGGTCCTGGGACAGGACACCTACGTGCACCCGGACGCGGTGGTGATCGGCGCGGTCACCCTGGGCGACGGTGTCTCGGTGTGGTCGGGCGCGGTACTCCGCGGCGACTACGGGACCATCACCGTCGGCGCCCGCAGCAACATCCAGGACGGCACCGTCATCCACTGCACGGTTCTCGACCCGACCGTGATCGGCGAACGGTGCGTCGTCGGACACAACGCGCACATCGAGGGCGCGACGATCGGAAACGACTGCCTCATCGCCTCGGGATCGGTGGTCCTGAACGGGTCCACGGTCGGCGACGGCGCGATCGTCGGAGCCGGCGCGGTGGTCCCGTTCAAGTTCGACGTTCCCTCGCGACGGATGGCGCTCGGTGTACCGGCCCGGCTCCGCGACGGCTACGAGGTACCGGAGGGGCACACCGAACTCAACTGCGAGATGTACTTCCAGAACGCGCAGCACTATCGCACCGCCCTGAAACGACTGGACTGACGACCGCCCACGACGGAGGCAATCGAGTGACCGCACCACCCAAACCCCTTGCCGAACTGATCGACCCGGGCTGGGCGCAGGCGCTCGCCCCGGTCGAGCCGCTCATCACCGAGATGGGCCGGTTCCTGCGCACCGAGATCGCCGAGGGGCGGCGCTATCTGCCTGCGGGACAACATGTCCTGCGGGCATTCACGCGCCCCCTCGACGACGTGCGCGTGCTGATCGTCGGGCAGGATCCATACCCGACGCCCGGGCACGCCGTCGGACTGAGCTTCTCGGTGGCGCCCGACGTGCGCCCGATCCCGCGTTCCCTGACGAACATCTACACCGAGTACTGCGCCGATCTCGGCTACCCCATGCCGACCACCGGGGATCTCACGCCGTGGGCGGACAACGGTGTGCTTCTGCTGAACCGCGTGCTCACGGTGGCCCCCGGCGAGCCGGCCTCTCACCGGGGGAAGGGCTGGGAAGAGGTGACCGAGTGCGCGATCAAGGCGCTTGCCGCCCGCGACGAGCCGCTCGTCGCGATCCTGTGGGGCCGGGACGCCGCGGGACTGGAGAAGTGGCTGCCCGACGTCCCGACCATCGTGTCGGCGCATCCGTCACCGTTGTCGGCCTCGCGCGGGTTCTTCGGGTCCCGACCCTTCAGCCGGGCCAACGAGGAACTGATGGACCTCGGCGCCGAACCGGTGGAGTGGCGTCTGCCGTGACCCTTCGAGGCTCGTCGACCTCGACGCGCTCCTTCGTCGCTTGCTCGGCCCGGTGGCTGGCGCGTCACGAAGGGTTGCCCTCTAGCGGCCTCGGGTGAAGTCCGGCGCGCGCTTGCCGACGAAGGCGTCAACTCCCTCGATGCCCTCGGGCAGTCCGGACCGTTCGGAGATGGAGCGGGCTTCGAGGGCGAGGTGCTCGACCAACGTGGTGTCGGCGGAGACGGCCAACAGATGCTTGGTCATCGCGTCGGCGTCGCGGGGACCCGACGCGATGGCCTCGGCGGCCGTGCGCGCGGCGGACTCGACCTCGTCGTCGGCGACGATCTCCGACAGCAGCCCCCACTGCTGGGCCTCGTCGGCGCTGATGACGCGGTCGGTCAGGATGATCTGGCGTGCCCGGGCAGCGCCGACGGCGCGGGGGAGGGTCCAGGTGAGACCCCCGTCGGGAGTGAGACCGATACCGCGGTAGGCGGGCCGCAGCCGGGTCGACGGACCACCGACGGCGACGTCGGCGTGCAACACCAGCGACATGCCCGCGCCGGCGGCCCAGCCCTTCGCGGCGACGACGACGGGGCGGTTCGCCTCGTACAGGGCGCCGACGAGCTGATGGAAGTTGTCGGCGATCTCGCGCAGATAGGTCGGGCGGTCGTCCGCACCGGCGAAGGCGCGGACGTTGCCGCCGGCGCAGAAGTTCTTGCCCAGCCCGACGAGCAGGACCGCCCCCACGTCACGCTGTCCACGCGCGACCTCGCGCAGTGCCTGGGTTCCCGCGGCGAGGGCGGCGTCGTCGAGCGAGTTGCCCGCGCCCGCCGTCGAGACCGCGAGGGTGAGGACGCCGTTGCGCTCGTGCACCAGAGCGTCGGTGTCGTCTACGGCAGCGGGGGCGGTGGGGTTCGATGAGGCCATGCGCGAAACCCTATCGCGCACACGCCAAAGAACCGATGCCGGGGAGCTTGCGCTCATGGCATCGGGTCTCGTGCTCTCGAACTCCCACCCGCGGACGGGCGAGGAGGTCAGACAGCTGCGGTCTTGCCGGCCTTCAGGCAGGAGGTGCAGACGTTCTTGCGCTTGCGGTTGCCGGGGGCGACCTCCACGCGAACGGACTGGATGTTCGGGTTCCAGCGGCGGTTGGTACGGCGGTGCGAGTGAGACACCGACTTGCCGAAGCCCGGGCCCTTGCTGCAAATATCGCAGACGGCAGCCATCGTCGAACTCCCTTGGTAGATGATCATGGTCTGGTGTTCAGCCGCTCGGATCGATCGGCACCACCGGTGGGTGTGCGCGCTCGAGGCGAAAGGCAACCCTGCAAGGATAACCAGGTCGTGGTGGCGTGACCAAATCCGAGCCGATCCGCCACCCGGTCCCGCTCGGGCGCGCCGCACGGTCGGACACCCCGAGTAACCTTGCCCACAACCTCACCAGCCGGTCACGTTGCGCGCGAGAGCACAGTACGTCGCGCGCCGCGTCTGCGAGAAAGAGCCACCGTGTGATCGCCCGCACCGTCAACCCGCAGTTGCTGCGCGATTGGGCCCGAGTCTCGGTCGAACAGCTCGAGTCGCTGCGCGGCGAGATCAACGACCTCAACGTGTTCCCGATCCCCGATTCGGACACCGGGAGCAACATGCTCTTCACGATGCGGGCCGCGGCCGAGGCGGTCGAGAAGACGCCGCCCGACGCGTCGCTGCCCGAGGTCGCCCGCGCGATGGCCGACGGCGCGGTGGCGCAGGCGCGGGGCAACTCGGGGATCATCCTCTCGCAGGTGCTGGTCGGACTCGCGGACGGTGCGGAGATCCTGGGCGACACCGACGCCCTGACCTTCGCCGAGTTCTCGACGCTGGGTCTGCGTCTCGGTTCGCTCGCGGCGACCCGTGCGGTGAGCGAACCGCGCGAGGGTACGGTCCTCACGCTGGTGCGGGTCGCCGCCGAATCGGCCGCGGCGCACGAGCACGAGTCCCCGGCCGACCAGGTGCGCGCCGTCGCCGACGACTGTGCCGAAGCGCTCGAACGCACCCCGGAACAGCTGTCGGTGCTCGCGAACGCGGGCGTGGTGGACGCGGGCGGGCGTGGCTTCCTCGCGATCGTGGACGCCATGGTCAAGGTCATCACCGGCGTCTCGCACCGCCGCCGGCGTTACCGGGGCATCCTCACCGACAGCACCACGCTGGGTCACGGACCGGACGACAGCTGCCTCGACGGGAGCGACCAGGACTTCGAGGTCATGTACCTCCTCGACGGCGCGGCCGGCGAGCAGATCGCCGAACTGCGCGAACGTCTGGACGAACTCGGCGACGCGGTGGTGATCGTCGGCGACAGTTCCAGCGGTGAGGGCGAACGCTTCTCGGTACACGTCCACACCTGCCACCCGGGTGCGGCGGTCGAGGCCGGCGCGGGCCTCGGGCAGCTCTCGGATGTCCGGATCACTTGCTTCGCTCTCGATGCCATTCGGGCACAGGCGGATTCGGCTGAGCCGCCGCCCCGGCACAAACGGGCGGTGGTGGTCGTCGTGTCCGGTGACGGCGCGGCCGAACTGTTCGGCGAGGCCGGTGCGGTCGTGCTGCGCGCCGACGACGGACTCTCCGCCCACGAGCTGGGCCGCGCGATCCGCGACACCGACAGCGCGCACGTCGTCGTCATGGCCAACGGCGCATTGACATCGCAGGATCTCGTCACGGTCGCCACCGAGGTGCGGTCCACCCAGCGCTCGGTCCTGATGCTGCCGACGTCGTCGATGACCCAGTGCCTCGCCGCTCTCGCCGTGCACGATCCGAGCGAGGTCCCCGACGTCGACGCCTACGCGATGGCCGAGGCCGCCGCCGGGGCACGCTGGGGATCGCTGCAGTCGGCGACCACGAGGATGATGACGCTGGCGGGGATGAGCGAGGTCGGTGACGTGCTGGGGCTGATCGGCGACGACGTGCTCGTCGTGGCGCCGGATCAGACGTCGGCGTGCACCGCCCTCGTCGACCTCATGCTCTCCACCGGAGGCGAGCTCGTCACGGTGCTCGCCGGGGTCGAGGTCGACGAGGCCGCCCTCGAGGCCGTCGCGGAGCAGATGCGGCGCAGCTACCCCGGCATCGAATTGGCGGTGTACCGCACCGGACAGCGCACCGATCTCGTCCAGGTGGGTGTGGAGTGACCGAACTGGCACTGTCGGATTCGCTGTCCGACGTCCTGGGGACCAAGCCCGCCGAACAGCTCGCCACCGTCGGCGTGCACACGGTCGGGGAGCTGTTGCGGTACACGCCCCGCCGGTACATCCGACGCGGCCACGTGGTCGACCAGGAGCGGCCCGAACCGGGTGAGTGGCTGACGATCGTCGGACGGATCACCAAGTCCGATCTCATCAAGATGAGGAGCCGCAAAGGGTCGTTCCTCAAGGTGAAGGTCACCGACGACAACGACGTCTACGAGGCCAGCTTCTTCAACGCCCACCGCCTCAAGGGGCTGTTCCGACCCGGTGCACGGGTGATGATGGCCGGCGCGGTCAAGTACTTCCGCGACCAGATCCAGTTGTCGCATCCGGAATGGATGATCCTTCCCGACGGCGATCCGGAGATCGAGGACGTCGTCGGTTCCAAGATGCTGACCGAGATGTACGCGATCGAGGAGCAGATCACCGGAGAGCGCGGCGATCACCCCCTGGTCACCATGTTCGACCGCGACATCCTGCCGATGTACCCGGCCAACAAGAACATTCAGACCTGGGACATCCTCGGCGCGGTCCGCCGGGTCCTGAGTGCGAGCGCGCCGATTCCCGACGCACTCACCGAAGCCGAACGCCGCGCGCGGGGTCTCGTCAGCACCGACGAGGCGATCCGCAAGATCCACCTGCCCGATGCCGAGGACGACGTGAAGGTCGCCGCCCATCGGCTGAAGTTCGATGAGGCGCTGGCCATCCAGACCGTGCTGGCGCAGCGCCGGTTGGCGGGGCGGAGCGAGTCGGCGCCACCGTGTCCACGCGTGCCCGGCGGTCTCGAGGACAAGTTGCGTGACCGACTCCCGTTCACCCTGACCGCCGGTCAGGTCGAGGTGGGGGAGGAGCTCGCCGAGGATCTGGCCCGCGCGCAGCCGATGTCGCGGCTGTTGCAGGGCGAGGTCGGGTCCGGGAAGACACTCGTGTCGTTGCTGGCAATGCTGCGGGTTGTCGACAACGGGTACCAGTGCGCCATCCTGGCCCCGACGGAAGTGCTTGCCGCACAGCACTACCGGACGATGAAGACGATGCTGGGCGACCTCGCCGAGGCGGGCGAACTGACCGCGGCCGACGGCGCGACGCGCCTCGCGCTGCTGACGGGTTCGATGAAGACCAAGGGCCGGCGCGAGACGCTCCTCGACGTGGTGACGGGCCAGGCCGGGATCGTGATCGGGACCCACGCGCTCCTCGAGGACAAGGTCGAGTTCTTCGACCTCGGACTCGTCGTGATCGACGAACAGCACCGCTTCGGCGTGGAGCAGCGAGATGTGTTGCGCGGCAAGGGCCGCGACGGACGGATACCGCATTTCCTCGTGATGACCGCGACGCCGATCCCGCGGACCGTCGCCATGACCGCCTTCGGTGACCTCGAGACCTCGGTCCTCCGGGAGCTGCCGCGCGGTCGGCAGCCGATCACCACGTCGGTGGTGCCCACCGGGAAATCCTCATGGGTCGAACGGGTGTGGTCGCGCGCAAACGAGGAGATCGACGCCGGCCGTCAGGTCTATGTCGTGTGCTCGCGTATCGGCGACGGGCCCGAACCCGAGCCCGACGACAACGAGGAGAAGGGCCCGCGGACGACCTCGGTCCTCGAGCAGTACGAGGCCCTCGTCGCCGGCCCGTTCGCGCACCGACGCGTGGAGCTCCTGCACGGCCGCCTACCCGCCGACGAGAAGAACGCCGTCATGGATGCTTTCGGTCGGGGCGAGGTGGACGTGCTGGTGTCCACCACCGTCATCGAGGTGGGTGTCGACGTGCCCAATGCGACCACGATGGTCATCGTCGACGCCGATCGGTTCGGCGTGAGCCAGCTGCATCAGTTGCGCGGTCGTGTGGGACGCGGGCGGCATGCGGGCCTGTGCCTGCTGATGACGAATGCCCGGGACGGCTCGCCGTCGATGGACCGCCTCCGCGCCGTGGCCGGTTCGAACGACGGATTCGAGCTCGCGCGAGTCGATCTCGAGCAACGCCGGGAGGGTGATCTGCTCGGGTCCCTACAGTCGGGCGTCAACACGTCGTTGCGGTTCCTGTCCCTGCTCGAGGACGTCGAGGTCATCGAGGACGCCCGCGAACTCGCGGAAGACGTGGTGAGCGAGGACATCACGCTGCTCGAACACCGGCCGCTCGCCGACCTCGTCGACGGAATCCTCGTGCCGAACAAGATCGCGTACCTCGACAAGTCCTGACCGACGCCCCGAGCGCCAGTTGTCGTGTGTCGTGCGCCTGGCGCCACGTTCTGCGACACCGGTGCCGGGCCGATCGACACACGGAACCAGAAGGTCGCCGTGTGCGTCTGAGAATGCATGGTGATGCGTTCGCCGACGCTGCGACGACTCCGCATGCGAATCCGATGGATGCGCTGGACGCCGCGGGACTCGCCGTCCTGGTCGCCACGGCAGTGGGCGGTGCTCGTCGCCGCGGTCGTCACAGCAGTGGTGGTCGCCGTCGGCGTCGACGCCTTTCGGGCCGGTCCCGACACCGACCCGAGGATTCGGGCGATGGCGGGGCAGGCGGCGTCGCTGCTCGCCTCGATCCCGATCAGTGCGGGGCGTACCGACCGACAGGATTACGACCGGTCCGCGTTCGGCACCGCGTGGTCGGACGCCGCGTCCGTACCCGGAGGCGGCAACGGATGCGACACCCGTAACGACGTGCTCGCCCGGGATCTGCGCGACATCCGAGCCGGCCCGACGTCGAGTTGTCCGCGTGCCGTACTGGCGGGCGAACTGCGGAGCCCGTACACCGGCGACTTCGTGGTCTTCCGGCGCGATCGGAGCGCGTCGGCGGTGCAGATCGACCACATCGTGCCGTTGTCGTACGCCTGGGACATGGGAGCGTGGGCGTGGCCGCCCGACCGGCGGTTGGACTTCGCGAACGATCCCGCCAATCTCGTTGCCGTCGACGGGCGTTCGAACCAGGACAAGAGCGACTCCGAACCCGCGCGCTGGATGCCGCCGGTCCGGGGATTCTGGTGCCAGTATGCGATACAGTTCGTGACCGTCACGGCTGCATACAGATTGACGGTCGACGAGCCCTCCCGACGCGTCCTGTCGGAGGCGCTGCGGTGTGCGGACTGACGACCATGTGCCGCCGCGTCAATGCGCGCCCGCGCCCTCCGAGTTGTGCAACAGGTTCAGTCCGACGACACCCGTGAGGATGAGGAAGATGCATCCGAGCCGAGCGAGGCCGGCCGGTTCTCGCAGGAACAGGATTCCGTAGATCGCGGTACCGACCGCGCCGATCCCCACCCAGACCGCGTAGGCCGTGCCCAGGGGGATCGAGCGGATCGCGTAGGCGACACCGGCCATGCTCACGATCACCCCGATGATGAACAGGGCCGTCCACATCGGACGTGTGAAGGTGTTCGACTTCTCCAGAGCTGCCATGTAGATGATCTCGACCAGACCCGCGGTCACCAGGACAAGCCACGCCACTTCGCGATCGCTCCCGTCTTCGGACATCTGTACGGCGTCACAGTAGGCGGGAGACGGGCGGGATGCGCGCCGAGATCAGTCCGAGAACGACGGAGGTCCTCCCGCCGGCCGCTTCACCTGTGCGAATGCCGAGACGCCCGCGAGCGTCACCAGAGACGAGAAAAGTGCGTCCGCTTCGTCACCGGTCGGGATGTCGGAGAGGACGGGACCGAAGAAATGGTTGCCGTCGATCCCGGTGATGGGGCTCCCGCCGGCCTCGCCCAGAGCATCCTGGCCTCGTTGGTGCGACGCGCGCAGGGCGTCGTCGAACGACTCGTCGTCCATGGCCTCGGCCAGGCCGACGGGGAGGCCGGTGTCGACGAGGATTTCCGACACCGTCGCGGGAGTCATCTCTTCGCCCGCGTGGTGCAGCCGTCGGCCGATCGCCGAGTAGAGCGGTTCGAGGGAGTCGGTCCCGGACTCGTCGACGGCCGCCATCAACACACGTCCGAGCCTCCGCGAGGTGTCGAGTTGCTGCCGCTGCTCGTCGGAATCCGGCTCCTGGTCCTCGTTCAGGATGGCCAGACTCATCACGTGCCAGTCGACGGAGGCATCGTGTGCCTGCGCCTGGTCGATGAGCCACCGCGAGGCCGCCCACGCGAAGGGGCACACGGGGTCGAAGTGGAACTCGAAGTGGGTCATGAGAACTCCGTTGGTCTCGGACGAATGTGCAAGGGGTTCAGGACTGTGCGGTCAGGGAATCGATCGCGGCGCGCAACTTCACCGCGGCATCACGTGCGACCGGTTCGAGGTCCGGTTCGCCCGAGACCTGGACCATGAGATCGGGGTTCATCGCCTCGACGAGCGTGTGGTCGGGGTTCCCCGGGTCGGAGCGGACGACGACGTTGCACGGCAACAGCAACCCGATCTGCCGCTGGACGCCGAGCGCCCGATGCGCCAGCGGCGGATTGCACGCGCCGAGTATCAGGTACGGCTCCATGTCCTCGTCGAGTTTCGTCTTGAGCGTCGCCTGGACGTCGATCTCGGTGAGGATGCCGAATCCCTGATCGGCGAGCGCGGCTCTGGTCCGTTCGACCGCCTCCGGGAAGGGGTGCGGCAGCGTGGTGGTCAGTGCGAGTGACATCGTGTGTCCTTTCTTGTCGGCCCTCAAGGGGCGTGTACCCGATTCGGGTGAGGTCAATGCTTGAAGCTGATCGACGGGAGGATCCGGCGCAACCAGGATGGTGTCCACCACGCCGCCCGGCCGGTGATGCGTAGCAGCGCCGGCAGGAGGGTGAGGCGGATCAGGACGGCGTCGAGCAGGACTGCCACACCCAGGATGATCCCCATCTCCTTCGGAGGGAGTGGTTGGGCCAGGGCGAAGGTGAAGAAGACGGCGACCATGACCGCAGCTGCGGCGAAGATGATCCGCCCGGAGTGGGCCATGCCGTCGACCTGCGCGGTCGATGGATCCCCGGAGCGTTCGTAGTGTTCTTTGGCGGTGGCGAGGAGGAACACGGTGTAGTCCATCGCGATCGCGAAGATCATGGCGAAGAAGAACACGGGGGCCCAGCCGTCGAGAAATCCCTGAGGTGTGAAGCCCAGCAGGTCTGCCAGGTGCCCGTCCTGGAAGATCAGCTTCGCGACGCCGAACGCCGCGGCGGTGGACAGCAGGCTCACCACAGTGCCGATGAGTGCGATCAGCGGCGCTTGGAGTGACACCAGCAGCAGGACGAAACCGAGGACGAGAATGACGGCGACGACCAGCGGGAAGTAGTCGTTCAGAGCGTGCTGCAGGTCGAGGTTCTCGGTGGGCGCGCCGCCGACGAGAGCGCCGTCGGGCAATGCGTCACGCAGGTCGTCGACGATTGTGGCCATCTGGCCGGCGGACGGGTCGACGGTCGGAAGAGCCTGCATGAGAACGAGGTCCGAGTCGTCCGCGGCCGGCGTCGCGGGAGTGACCATGGTGATCCCCGGGGACTGCGCCGCGACCGCGGCGGCCTGCTGCGCCTCGTCGGCGGGTGCGACGATCTGCAGCATCCCCGGTGCGCCCTCGCCCATCTGCGACTGCACGAGTTCATAGCCCTGGCGGACGGGCGCGTCGGCCGGGACGACGCCGATGGAGGGCATAGCGACCTTCAACCCGACGACCGGGATCGCGAGCGCGACGAGAACAACCAGGGAGCCGGTGGCGACAGCCCACGGATGGCGCTGCAGGAAGCCGCCCCAGCGTGCGAACACCGGCGATCGGTGCTGCTGGCGGCGCGCGTACGGCAGCGAGACCGCGTTGATCCGGCCACCCAGGGCGCCCAGCGCGGCGGGTAGGAGAGTGAGGGTTGCCGCGAGGACGAAGGCCACCGCGAGCATGATGCCCACCGCCATCGTGCGCACCGCCGGTGCCGGAACCAGCAGCACGGCCGACAGGCTCACCAGAACCGTGATGCCGGACAGCAACACCGCCTTGCCTGCGGTGTCCATCGTCTGCGCGACCGCCGCGCGCATGTCGTCGCCGTGCTCCCGGACCGAGTCGCGGAACCGCGACACCAGGAACAGTGCGTAGTCGATGCCCAGCGCCAGCGCGAACATCATCGCGAAGTTCATGGCCCACACCGAGATCGGGGTGACCTGGTTCAACAACACCAGGCCGCCCGCGGATGCGACGAGACCGGCGATGGTCAGCAACAATGGGAGACCGGCCGCGACGAGCGACCCGAAGGCGAGCACCATGATCGTCAGCGTGACCGGCCATGAGAACAGCTCGGCCTTGATCATCGCGTCGTGATTGGCCTCGTTGAAGTCGCTCCACAGGGCCGAGGCACCCGTCGGGTACACCTCGATCCCGTTTCCGGACAGGGCGATCAACGCGTCCTTGTGCTCATCGACAGCGCGCACCATCTCGTCGGTGTCGGCGGCCGCGCCCACTATGACGATCCCGGTGTGGCCGTCCGGGCTGATCGACGTGCCGGGCTGTGGCGGGACGACCTGGGCGAACCGGCTGTCCGTCCCCGCCAGTGCAGCGATCTCGCCGACCACCTCTCGAATCGCGGGACCGTCGACCGTGTCGCGCTCGGAGTGGACGACCACATGGACCGCTGCCGACGAGTTCCCGCCGAAATGTTGCTGAGCCAGCTCGCGGACCTGCACGGACTCCGACCCGTCGGCCTGCCAGCCCGCGCCCGCGAGTGCGGAAAACACCGACGGCGCCGCGGCTCCCAGGACGAGCAGGACGAGGAGCCACACGCCGAACACCCAGCGGGCGTGCGCGGCCATGGCCGCACCCCACCGGCCGAGGCCCCCGGGCGGGGAGCCCGCGGGGTCGGTAGTGGTCGCCTCGTCGGACAGAGGTGTGATCGGCGCCATGGATATCCTTTCGTATATACCCCTGGGGGTATTCGTCTGGCGGCTAACATACCCATGGGGGTATCTTGACGTCAAGAATTCAGCACCCAACCGGACGTCGGTGGTGCACGACAGCGAGGAGGCCTCGATGGCCGATGACAAGAGGCCCCACGTGGCCGTCGGCGACGATGCGATGAGTGCCGTCCTCAACCGTCTACGCCGAGCGCAGGGGCAGCTCGCCGGCGTGATCGCGATGATCGAGGCCGGGCGTGACTGCAAGGATGTGGTCACCCAGCTCGCCGCGGTGTCCCGTGCGCTCGACCGCGCCGGTTTCAAGATCGTGGCCTCGGGAATGCGGCAGTGCATCGAGACCGTTGACGGTGAGCAACCGCCGTTGACCGAGGCAGAGCTGGAGAAGCTCTTCCTCACACTCGCCTGAGGCGCCGACCGTGGATCTCGTTGGGGACTCCGAACCTGCGGCGTTACTCTGAGAACGGCACTTTCCGGGCGGTCGCGCCCGGAACCACCGAAGTCGAGGATGTTGATGAGCGCACCCACCGCAGAGCAGTCCGTCGCCGAAGGCGGCTCCGGCGCCGAGAAGTCCGACACCGAGAAGTCCGACACCGAGAAGTCCGACACGGAGAAGGTCGTTCTCGGGCTTGCCCGTGCCGCCAAGTCGGCGTCCCGCTCGCTGAGCGGTCTGACGACCGCGGGCAAGAACGAGGTCCTGCTCGCCGCGGCCGACGCCATCGAGGCGGCCACCGACACCATCCTCGCCGCGAACGCGGAGGACATCGCACGTGCCGAGGCGGCCGACATCGAGGTGAGCCTGCTCGACCGGCTGCGGCTCGACGCCTCGCGCGTGGCCGGTATCGCCAACGGTCTGCGGCAGGTCGCCGTGCTCCCCGACCCGATCGGTGAGGTGGTTGCGGGGAAGACCCTCCCCAACGGGCTGCAGCTGCGTCAGCTGCGCGTGCCCCTGGGGGTCGTGGGCATCGTGTACGAAGCGCGCCCCAACGTCACCGTCGATGCGTTCGGGATCTCCTTCAAGTCCGGGAACGCGGTGCTGCTGCGTGGCTCGTCGTCGGCCGCGTCGTCGAACGCCGAACTCGTGCGCGTGCTGCGGGAGACCCTGTCGGCCAAGGGGGTCAGCGCGGATGCAGTGTCGCTGCTGCCCAGCGACGATCGGTCCAGCGTGACCGCGCTCATCCGGGCGCGCGGACTCGTGGACGTGGTCATCCCCCGTGGCGGCGCGGGCCTCATCGAGGCCGTGGTGTCGAATGCGACGGTCCCGACGATCGAGACCGGCGTCGGCAACTGCCACGTCTACGTCCACGCACTCGCCGACCTCGATGTCGCGGCGCGTGTCATCCTCAACTCCAAGACCCGCCGGCCGAGTGTCTGCAACACCGCGGAGACCGTGCTCATCGACAAGGCCGTCGCGGCCGACGCGCTGCCGCGGATCACCTCGGTGCTGCAGACCCAGGGCGTGGTCATCCACGGCGACGAGCCGGGTATGGAGCCGGCCACCGAGGACGACTGGTCCATGGAATACCTGTCGATGGACATCGCGATGAAGGTGGTCGACGGGCTCGACGCCGCGGTCGCCCACATCGACACCTACGGAACCGGCCACACCGAGGCGATCATCACCACCGACCTGGCGGCCGCCGACGAGTTCACCCGGCGCGTGGATGCCGCCGCCGTCATGGTCAACGCATCGACCGCCTTCACCGACGGCGAGCAGTTCGGCTTCGGCGCCGAGATCGGCATCTCCACCCAGAAGCTCCATGCCCGCGGCCCGATGGGTCTGCCGGAACTGACCTCGACCAAATGGGTGGTCTGGGGCAACGGCCACGTGCGGCCCGCCTGATGAGCGCGACGACCCCGGACGCGGGGACCGCGGGATACACCGGCTCGGGCCCGGCCGTCGTGCCGTCGTTCGAGGGTGTCGACGACGTCGTCGGTCGCCTTCGCGCGACGGGTTACCTCGCCGACGACGCGACCGCGACCTCGACCTTCCTGGCCGACCGTCTCGGCAAGCCGTTGCTGGTCGAGGGGCCGGCGGGTGTCGGCAAGACCGAACTCGCCCGGTCCATCGCGGCGGCCACGGATGCCGAACTCATCCGCCTGCAGTGCTACGAGGGCATCGACGAGGCCCGCGCGCTGTACGAGTGGAATCACGCCAAGCAGATCCTGCACATCCAGGCGACGGGGGACCGCGCGTGGGATGAGGCCAAGGCCGACATCTTCTCCGACGAGTTCCTCCTGCCGCGGCCGCTGCTCAAGGCGATCTCGCGCGAGGGTGCCACCGTGCTCCTCATCGACGAGGTCGACAAGGCCGACGTCGACATGGAGGGGCTGCTGCTGGAAGTGCTCAGCGATTTCGCGATCACCATCCCGGAGATGGGAACCGTTGCCGCTCAGCGTCGTCCGATCGTCTTGCTGACATCGAACGCGACCCGCGAGCTGTCCGAGGCACTCAAGCGTCGTTGTCTGTACCTCTACATCGACTTCCCGGATGCCGAGCGCGAGAAGGAGATCCTCGCGTCGCGGGTGCCGAACCTGTCGGATTCGCTCAGCGCCGAGCTGGTGCGGATCGTCGGTGTCCTACGCACACTCGACATCCGCAAGAAGCCGTCGGTGGCCGAGACGATCGACTGGGCGAACACCCTGTTGGCGCTGGGAGCCGGGGAGAAGGCCACGGCCAAGAGCGGTGGCGGATTCGACGACGGACTCATCGCACGGACCCTCGGTGTCGTGCTGAAGCACCGGCCGGACCTCAAGACGGCTCTCAAAGAACTCAAGCTGGGCTGATGACGGCTCCGCTCGTCGCGCACCTCACCGATTTCGTCGACGAGTTGCGTCGTCGCGGGATCGTGGTCGGGCCGTCGGCGCTGATCGATGCGGCGAGTGCCATGGAGGTCCTCGACCTCCTCGAACGCCCCCGTCTACGCGAGGGGCTCGCGACGACACTGCTCGTCGATCACGCCCATCGCGGTGTGTTCGACCGGGTCTTCGACCTGTGGTTCCCGGTCGGCGCCGGAATGCGCACCGTGACCGAGGATCTTCCGCGCACCCCCGACGGCGAGCTCGATGTCGAGGCGGTCCGGGACGCGCTGGCGGAGATGCTCGCCGACGACGCGTCGGCGAACGACGGCCGGCTCGACCAGGCCATCGCGATGATCGTCGACGAGTTGGGGCGGTACGGATCGACTCGGGGCGAGGCGTTCTCGGCCTATCAGGCCATCACCGCGGTGAGTCCGCAGACACTGATCGCGAAGATCGCGGCGGCCATGGCCGGTGATGGCGATGGGGACGGCGGCCGGGCCGGTACGGAACCGCTCTACCGGCAGGCGGCGCGCCAGAAGGCCAACGATCTGCGTGCGGCGATCGAGCGAGAGACCCAGCGGCGCATGGCCGACCGCAACGGCCGCGAGAAGGTCGGCGCCTACGCGGTGCCCCCGCTACCCGAGAACGTCAACTTCCTGTCGGCGGGTGCCAAAGAACAGGTGGAGATTCGCAAGACCATCGAGCCACTGGCGAGGTTGCTGGCCGCGAAGCTCGAGACGAGGCGACGGCGCGCTCACCGCGGCGCGGTCGACGTCCGGAAGACGCTGCGCGCCTCGATGTCCACCGGTGGGGTGCCCATCGAACTCAGTCACCGCAAGCCCCGACCGGGGCGGCCCGAACTCATCATCATCTGCGACGTCTCGGGGTCGGTGGCCGGGTTCAGTCAGTTCACGTTGCGCTTGGTGTATGCACTGCGGCAACAGTTCTCGAAGGTGCGGGTGTTCGCCTTCGTCGACACCGTCGACGAGGTGACCGATTACTTCGACCACGGCGAAGAGGATTTCGGTGCGGCGATGCACCACATGATCTCCACCGCGCGGATCTCCACCCGCGACGGTCACTCGGACTACGGCAACATGCTGGCCGGGTTCGTCGCCGACTACGGCGATACGCTGACCCACCGGGGTGCGTTGCTGATCCTGGGGGACGGGCGGAACAACTATCACGATCCGCACGCCGACGCGCTCGCCGAACTGGTGGAACGGGCCCGGCACGCCTACTGGCTCAACCCGGAGGCCAAGCAGCACTGGGGCACGGGTGACTCGGTCGCGACCGATTACGCGGACGTGATCGACATGTTCGAATGCCGGAACGCCACACAACTGGGCACGGTCATCGCCGACCTCCTGCCGATCTGACCAGCGCTGCCGATTCGCATCAGTGCTCGACGCGTAGACTGACCGTCCATGTCACCCGACCGCCCGCGTGCGCGCCGTATCGGCGTGATGGGCGGCACGTTCGACCCGATCCACAACGGGCACCTCGTCGCGGCCAGCGAGGTCGCCCACCGGTTCTCGCTGGACGAGGTGATCTTCGTCCCGACCGGCCGTCCCTGGCAGAAGATCGGCGAGGCGACGACGGTGAGCCCGCCGGAGGACCGCTACCTCATGACGGTCATCGCGACCGCGTCGAATCCGCAGTTCAGCGTCAGTCGTGTCGACATCGACCGCGACGGCGACACCTACACCGTGGACACGCTCCGCGACCTGCGGGCGCTGCTTCCGGAAGCCCAGCTGTACTTCATCACCGGTGCCGACGCGCTGGAATCCATCCTGTCGTGGCAGGACTGGGAGGAGCTGTTCGGCCTCGCCCGATTCGTCGGCGTGAGCCGCCCGGGGTACGAGCTCGACGCCACGCACCTGGCCCACCATCTCGAGGCCATGCCCGCCGACACCCTGCATCTGCTGGAGATCCCGGCGCTGGCGATCTCGTCCACCGAGTGCCGGACGCGCGCGTTGCAGGGTCGGCCCGTCTGGTACCTGGTGCCCGACGGCGTCGTGCAGTACATCGCCAAGCGGAAGCTGTATCGTGCGCCCCGGGCGTCGTCGCCCGGTGTCTCCGCCCCGGCGCTTCCGGGGGCCAACCGCCCCGAGCGGCTCCCGCCCCAGGAAATCCCGCCCGGGGAACTGCAGAGCGATGCCGATGGGTCGGACCGGACCGTGGGCGAACAGGCCGTGACCGAATGAGAGGACAAGTGTGACTGCGTCAGCTGAAGCGCTGGAGATGGCCAAGGTGGCCGCCCTGGCCGCGGCCGAGAAGCTCGCCCACGAGGTGACGGTGATCGACGTGTCGGAGCAGTTGGTGATCACCGACGCCTTCGTGATCGCCTCCGCCGACAACGAGCGTCAGGTGAACTCGATCGTCGACGAGGTCGAGGAGAAGCTGCGGGAGGCCGGCCACAAGCCGCTGCGGCGCGAGGGTACGCGCGAAGGTCGTTGGGCACTGCTCGATTACGCCGACATCGTGGTGCACATCCAGCACACCGACGAACGACGCTTCTACGCGCTGGAGAGTCTGTGGAAGGACTGCCCGGTGGTCGAGGTGGACGGGCTGTCGTGAGTGGCGGTCCCGACTCACACGACACCGCCGTCGAACGTCTCACCCCGGTGGTGCGGCGCCTGATCCTGTTGCGGCACGGGCAGACCGAGTACAACGCGGCGAGTCGGATGCAAGGCCAGATCGACACCGATCTGTCCGAACTCGGTGTCCGGCAAGCCGGTTCGGCGGCGGTCGAGCTCGCCAAGCGGCAGCCGGTGGTCATCTGGTCGTCGGATCTGCGGCGGGCCCGCGACACCGCCGAGGCGCTCGCGCATCGAACCGGTCTGCCGGTGACCACCGACGTGCGCCTACGGGAGACACACCTCGGTGAGTGGCAGGGTCTGACGCACCTCGACGTCGATGCCGCGATGCCGGGCGCGCGCGCCGTCTGGCGCGATGACGCGACCTGGACGCCGCCGGGTGGGGAGAGCCGCGTCGACGTCGCCCGCCGCTCCACCCCCCTGGTCGACGAGTTGATCGAGCTGCTGCCGGAGTGGGGCGTCGGCGACAACCCGGAGGCGCCGGTGGTGCTGGTGGCCCACGGGGGAGTGATCGCGGCGATGACCGCGGCGCTGCTCGGGCTGCCGGTCGAGAACTGGCCCGTCTTCGGGGGGCTCGCGAACACGAGTTGGGTGCAGCTGTCGGGGCACAGCATGCCCGGCGAACTGCCGCGGTGGCGCCTGGACGTGTGGAACGCGTCCGCCGAGGACTCCGACCCGGCGGTGCAGTGAGCGACGTCCGCCGATGACCGAGGCCGCCGGACCCGGTCCATCCGCTGCCGATGCGCGGGAGCGATGTGTGCTGGTGTTGTCCGACTCGCTCGCGTACTACGGTCCGCAGGGCGGTCTGCCCGCGGATGACCCTCGGATCTGGCCGATGCTCGTGGGCGCTGCGACGCGTTCGGATGTGCGGCTGTTCGGCCGGATCGGGTGGACGAGCCGGGACGTCTGGTGGGCCCTCACCCAGGACCCGAACATCTGGGCCACCGTGCCCCGCGCCGACGTCGTCGTGCTCGCATTCGGAGGGATGGACACTCTGCCCTCGCCGCTTCCGACGGCTTTCCGGGAGCAGATCCGCTACATCAGGCCGAACGGGTTGCGGCAGCGAATACGCGCGGCCTACGCATGGATACAACCGCGGGGGTCGCACCTCGGATGGCCGCTCGCGCTGCCGCCGCACGTCACGATCGAGTACCTGGAGAAGATCCGCGCGGCGCTCGCCCAGCTGCGTCCGGACCTCCCGATCGTCGTGTGCCTGCCGCCCACCCACCGCAGTCCGTATTACGGCAACGTCCATGCCGGGCGGATCCCGACGACCGCGGCGATGTCGCGGTGGGCGTCGAGCCACGGCCTACCGTGTGTCGACTTCTACCCGGTCACCCGGGACGCCTTCGACGACGACACCGCCGAGATGAATCCCGACGGAATCCACTGGGGTTTCTCGTGCCACCGGGGGATCGCCGACCTGGTCGCCCCGGTCGTCGACGCCGTCCGGCGGCGCGCGAATCGCGACACCGGGGGCCCGACCCCGACGCCCGTGGAGGCCCGGCGCGTGAACCCGTTAACGTAGACGCGTGCCTGTCGTCGTCGTCACAGACTCTTCGTCCCGACTGCCGCGGTCGGTGACCGAGCACTACGGGATTCGGCAGGTCCCACTGCACCTCGCCGTCGGCGACGAGGACTACCGGGAAGGTGTCGACGACATCCCGGCCGACATCGTGACGACGCCGGGCGTGACCACCTCCGGCGCCAACCCCAACGACCTCTCCGAACATTTCGAGTCCGCGCTCGAGGCGAGTCAGGGTGCCGGCGTCGTCGCCGTCCACATGTCGCGCCGATTGTCGGGGACCTGGAGTTCGGCGCGGATGGCCGCGGAGAAGTTTTCCGGCCAGGTTCGGGTCGTCGATTCCCGATCTGTCGGTCTCGCAGTCGGTTTCACCGCCGTCGCGGCCGCCCAGGCCGCCGCCGGGGGAGCCGACCGGGACCGCGTGTACGAGTCCGCCATCCGACAGGCAGCGACCGTCGACTCGCTGCTGTGTGTGCAGCAGCTCGACAATCTGCGCAACAGTGGCCGGATCAGCGCCGCGGGCAAGCTCTTCGGATCGGCGCTGTCCATCAAACCGATCCTGCACATGGTCGACGGGACCCTGACGCTGAAGGAACGTCATCGCACGTTCTCCAAGGCTCTGGACAAGATGGTCGACGCCGCCGCCGACTCCGCGGGCGGGCGTGCGGTCACGGTCGGCATCCAGCACTGTCAGAGCCCGGACGTCGCCGAGGAACTGCGCGCGGCAGTCCACGCCAAGTTGCGGGTGGTGACCTCCGAGCTGACCGTCGATCTCGGTCCCATCCTCGGCACCCACGTCGGCCCCGGCGCGGTGGGCGTCGTGATCGCCGCGCACCTCGAACCGATCGAAGGTCTCGGCGAGTCCTAGCGGTCCGGCCCGCCGGACTCGGCGTCATCCACAGCTCGCACTGACCGTCCACAGATCGCGGGCTCCGCGGCTCGCGTGCGGAGCAGCGGCGGCTGTGCCACCTAGCGTGTGGCGTCATGAGCGCATCAGGACGGCGGAACCCGCTGGACCGGCTGGCGCCGGTGGCCGATCTGCCGGGCCGACGGGACGGTACGGCAGGCATCGACCCCGAGTCGCCGCCGCGCGCGCCGGACATCGACGACTCGCTCGGCCCCGTCGAAGAACCCGAGCATCCTGGGTGGGGGATCGGCGGGATGCCGACGTGGCTCGACACGCCGGCGCGAACCCACCGTCGACGGTCGGACGCCGACGGCGGCGACGGTGTCGGGGGCGTCGGTGCCGAGGATGACGATGACTTCGACGCCGATCCCGTCCCTCGGCGGCGCTTCGCGGTCGCGCCACCGGCAGCTCTCGCGCTGATCGCGGTCGGTGTCGTCGTCTGTGCCGTCGCGGCCTTCGGACTGTTCCGCGGGTCGGAGTCGGCGCCGGTCGTGGATTTCGGTGCGGTGGTTGGCACCTCGTCGATGTCGGACCCGTCGACGCCGCCGGCCGTGCCGACCGAATCGATCCCGGCGCAGATGGTGGTCAGTGTCGTCGGTTTGGTGCACACGCCGGGTCTGGTGCAACTAGCGCCCGGGGCGCGGGTCGCCGACGCGATCGACCGGGCGGGAGGTGCGCGCAAGAACGCGGATCTGCTGTCGCTGAACCTTGCGCAGGTCCTCCGGGACGGCGATCAGATCCTCGTTGGCTACGCGGGCGGGCAGGGCGAGATGTCGCTGCGCAGTGCTGTCGTCGGGGCTTCCGGCGCGCCACCCGCACCCGCGGGTGCACCCCCGGCAGATGCAAGTGCTCCCGCCGGCGGTTCGGGTGGTCCGCCGGCCACCGGCGGACTCGTGAACCTCAACACCGCCACCGAGGCCGACCTCGACGAGTTGCCCGGGGTGGGGCCGGTGACCGCGAAGGCCATCCTGTCGTGGCGGGATCGCAACGGGCGCTTCAGCTCCGTGGACCAGCTGGCCGAGGTCGACGGTATCGGTCCGGCACGCCTGGCCAGACTGCGCGATCTCGTGACGGTCTGACGGGTGGACTACCGCCTGCTGGTACCGGCGGTGGCGGTGTGGGCGGTGACGGCGTTCGGGCTGGTGATGCCGCCCGGCTACACGCTCGGGCTGGCGATCTGTTCGGGCGCGGTGGCCTCGGTCGGCACGCTGGTCTGTGCCGGCGGCCGGTTGGGATGGGACGCGGTCGGTTTGATCATCGTCGTGGCCGGACTCGCCGCGGTGTGCGCGACCTCGTTGGCGATCCGGCAGGAGGTCCGCTCCGATCACCCGCTGACCGCGTCGGCCGGGAAGTCGACGGTCGTGCTGACCGTGCGTGGTGATCCGGTGGTCGTCGGGCCGTCGTCGGCCGGACGAGTCCGTCTGCGCGTCGACGTGGAACAGGTTGGTTCGCATCGTGTTCCGACGGCTTCTGCCGACGTGATGGGCGATCTCGGGGAGTGGTCGGGCCTGTTGCCCGGGCAACGGGTGGTCACGGTCGCGCGGGTGCGGCCGCCGCCCGAGCACTCGCTTCTGGTGGCGACCCTGACTGCGCAGCAGCCCCGGGTCGTCGGCTCGCCGCCCGCCCACCAGCAGGTGGCCGGTGCGATCCGGGAACGGTTGCAGGTGTTGGCCGCGCGGGCGCTCGACGAGGACGCGGCCGGACTCCTGCCCGGCCTCGTGCTCGGCGACGAGAGCTCCCTCGACGACGGCCTGCGGGACGATTTCCGCGACGCCGGCCTGAGCCATCTGACCGCGGTCAGCGGCAGCAATTTCGCGATCGTCTGCGGAGCAGCGCTTCTCGTGGTTCGCAGTGCGGGTGTGCCACCGCGGGCGGCCGCGGTCGTCGGGCTGGTGGTGATCCTGGCATTCGTGGTGCTCGTCCGGCCGTCGCCGAGTGTGGTGCGTGCCGCGTTGATGGGAGCGGTGGGTGTGTTGGCGCTCTTCGCCTCTCGTCGGGCGCAGGCGTTCCCGGCGCTCGGTGCGGCGGTCGTCGGCGGACTCCTGTGGTGGCCCGAGCTGGCGCTGCAACCGGGGTTCGCCCTGTCGGTCGCCGCCACCGCCGCCATCGTGCTGTGGGCTCCACGACTCCGTGACCGGTTGCGCGAGTGGCGTTGTCCGCCGGGTGTCGCCGAGGTGATCGCGATGGCGGTCACCGCGCAGGTGGTGACGGCGCCGATCGTGGTCGTGGTGACCGGTACGTTCTCGGTGGTGGGGATCGTCGCGAATCTCCTGGTCGCCCCGGTGGTCGCGGTGATCAGCGTGGTCGGCACCCTCGCCGCACTCATGGGCGCGATCGGGCCGCCCGACGGTGTCGGCGCGCTCGTGGGTGAACTACTGGTGCGCGCCCTCGCCCCCGAGCTGTGGTGGATGGTCGCGTGCGCGCGCACCCTCGGCGGCGTGGGCTGGGCGAGTGTGGAGGTGTGGTCGCCGTTCGGATGAGGCTTGCGACGCTCCATCGTGTCGCGTGGCCGACGCCGGCGTCGGGCGCTGCGACCGTGTCGGCGCCGTCTGGCACCATTGTCGCCGTGACCGATCGCCTGCACCTGCTGCTCGGAGACGACGACTTCCTCACCGGCCGGGTGATCTCGGCCGTGGTCGACGCCGCGTCGAAAGCCGCGGGCACCCCGGTGCCGGTGACCCGGGTGCGTGCCGGCGACGTGAGCGAACACGAACTCGCCGAACTGCTCAGTCCGTCGCTGTTCGCCGAAGAGCGGATCGTCGTCGTCGAGGCCGCCGCCGACGCGGGCAAGGAGCCGGCCGCGCTGATCGCCGCGACCGCGTCGTCGCTGCCCGAGGGCATCACGCTGATGGTGATCCATCACGGCGGGGGCCGGGCGAAGTCGATGGTCCCCGCCTTGAAGAAGGCCGGTGCCGTCGAACACGAGACGACCGCCCCGAAGTGGCCGTCGGAGCGGATGACGTTCGTGCGCAACGAGTTCCGGTCGCTGGGCGTGAAGGTCGGCGCCGAGGTCGTCGAGCAGGTGGTCGAAGGCGTCGGATCAGAACTTCGCGAGCTGGCCGCCGCGTGCGCCCAACTCGTGGCCGACACCGGCGGCAAGGTCGACCGCGACACCGTGCGCCTGTACTACCAGGGCCGTCCCGAGGTGACCGGATTCGAGGTGGCCGACCGGGCGGTGACGGGCGACCGTGCCGGCGCGCTGGAATCCCTGGCCTGGGCGCTGCACCACGGCGTGCCGCGGGTGCTGCTTGCCGACGCCCTCGCCGAGGCCGTCCACGCCATCGCTCGCATCCGACCCATGGGGTCGATCAACCACTTCGATGCGGCCCGCGAACTCGGCATGCCGCCCAACCGGGTCAAGAACGTGCAGGCGAAGGCCAAGGCGTGGGACGCGGAGTCGATCGCGCGGGCGGTCGGCGTGGTCGCGGCGCTCAACGCGGATGTGAAGGGGCAGGCCGCCGACCCCGATTACAGCCTCACCCACGCCGTCGCCACGGTCGCCGACCTCCGGCCGGACGGGCGTCGGCGGAGCTGACGCCACGCGGCCGGTCTTGAGTCGGCCGTCGGACGGGAGTGGCTTCGACTCGGCGCCTCGCTCCGCTCGGGGCCGGCTCATAGCTCCTATGTCAAGCGGCGGCGGGTGTTGGGTTGTCGGCTTTGCGGGTGCGGGCGTGGTGGTCGGTGGTGAGGTGGTTGTAGACGACGCGGGCGAGGCGGCGTTTGAGGCAGCGCATCGCCTCGCGAGGGGTCTTGTTTTCGGCCTTCTTCTTCTCGTAATAGGCGTGGCCGAGGGTGTCGGGCATGCGTGCCTGGGTCAGCGCGATGCGGTGGATCGCGGCATTGATCTGGCGGTTGCCAGACCGGGTGAGTCGATGGCGTC
>NZ_LZMP01000080.1:0-930 GCF_001691435.1 Gordonia sp. UCD-TK1
AACGCAAATAGGAAACACTTTAACAGTACTTTTTGAAAGCGAAAATAAAGAAGGTTATATTCACGGATTTACTCAAAACTACGTAAAAGTGAAAACACCGTGGAATCCTGAATTAGTAAATACGTTACATACAGTTACATTAACCGAAATTGATGAAGATGGTATTGTTCGTTTTAACTTTGTTAAAGACCAAGTTATTGCTTAAATTGTGGATATTATTTATTTGTTATTAAAATAAACAACTATGAAATATTTGCTATTCACTTTTTTTGCATTGCTATTAGCTTGTAATGTTCCTAAAAAAGAAATTAAAAAAAAAACGAACACCCCAAAAAAGGAAAAAACAATAATCGTAAAAGAACCTAACTTAATTAAAAACGAATTAATTGTAGTTTTTAAAAATCCTAAAAAAATTGAAGATGCCAAGTCATTACTTAAAAATAGTGGTTTAAATTTTCATAAAATGGCATATGATAAACAAAATTATAAAATCGGAATTGTTAGGATTCCCGAAGGAAAAAGAACTTTTTGGCTAGATAAATTACAAAAAACAAAAGCCTTTAAAGAAGTTGCTATCAATACTAAAAACACACTAAAAAATTTAATAGAAAAAGAAGAAAACACGCTTATTAGCGTTCGTAAAACACCTTGTTTTGGCGACTGTGCTGTATATACTTTAACGATTGATAAAAAAGGAGATGTAATTTATAATGGAATAGATTACGTATTAGAAAAAGGAATTCGTGAATTCACACTTCCTGAAACAGCCTTTAAAAAACTTACTAAAATGCTTGCTGAAAAAGATTTTAACGAGTTTAAAGATGTGTATGACGACCCAAAAATAACCGATTTACCAAGTACATATATTATAAGTAATGGCAAGCAGGTTCAAATTCGATTATGGAATGGAATTCCGGATGAATTAATTGA
>NZ_LZMP01000082.1:0-869 GCF_001691435.1 Gordonia sp. UCD-TK1
CCGTGTTTGGTGATGTTGTGGGTGTTGTTGGTAAGTCCTCGGCCGATTAGTACCAGTCACCTGAACACATTGCTGTGCGTACAGTTCTGGCCTATCAACCCCATGGTCTGTGGGGGGCCTTAACCCCGCGAAGGGGGTGAGAAACCTCATCTTGGAACAGGCTTCCCGCTTAGATGCTTTCAGCGGTTATCCCTTCCGAACGTAGCTAACCAGCAGTGCCCCTGGCGGGACAACTGGCACACCAGAGGTTCGTCCGTCCCGGTCCTCTCGTACTAGGGACAGGTTTCCTCAAGTTTCTTACGCGCGCGGCGGATAGAGACCGAACTGTCTCACGACGTTCTAAACCCAGCTCGCGTGCCGCTTTAATGGGCGAACAGCCCAACCCTTGGGACCTACTCCAGCCCCAGGATGCGACGAGCCGACATCGAGGTGCCAAACCATCCCGTCGATATGGACTCTTGGGGAAGATCAGCCTGTTATCCCCGGGGTACCTTTTATCCGTTGAGCGACACCGCTTCCACTTGCCGGTGCCGGATCACTAGTCCCGACTTTCGTCCCTGCTCGACATGTACGTCTCACAGTCAAGCTCCCTTGTGCACTTACACTCAACACCTGATTGCCAACCAGGCTGAGGGAACCTTTGGGCGCCTCCGTTACCTTTTAGGAGGCAACCGCCCCAGTTAAACTACCCACCAGGCACTGTCCCTGAACCCGATCAGGGTCCGAGGTTAGAAGTCCAATACGATCAGAGTGGTATTTCAACAACGACTCCATGAACACTGGCGTGCCCACTTCACAGTCTCCCACCTATCCTACACAAACCGAACCGAACACCAATACCAAGCTATAGTGAAGGTCCCGGGGTCTTT
>NZ_LZMP01000083.1:0-850 GCF_001691435.1 Gordonia sp. UCD-TK1
GTCAGTGCCGCGTCAGTGCCGCTCCCTGTCGTGGGGTGGGAGCGCGACGCAACACCGCCAGRCAGTCTTTGTGGGCGAGGTCGCCGCCGAAGGCATCGACCGCGGCCGGATAGTAGGCGCCCAGTTGAGCGCGCAACACGTTCTGTTGTGCTGAGCGCGCCCACACCAGATTCTGATGCGTACGGGCCATCACCGTGATCGCCTTGACCTCGACGGTGTCGGCGGCGACCAATCGATGATTGTGCCGGTCGGTCCGCACCAGATCAGCCAGCGTTTTCGCGTCAGCCTTATCGGATTTGGTGCCCCCGACATGGTGGCRGTCGCGGTACCGCGACACCGACAACGGGTTGATCGCATACACCTGATAGCCCGCGGCGACCAGGGCGGCGACCCACATGCCGTGATCGGTTTCGATCCCCACCACCACCTCAGAGGGGTCGTGGGCGAACCGGGCGAGCAGGTCATGCATCGCCGTCACGCCGGCCGCGTTCTCGGGTAGTCGGCGGGTGGCCAGGGTGGTGCCGTGTTCATCCATCACGCACACGTCGTGATGATCCGACGCCCAGTCGTTGCCCACACAGATCATGTCGGTCGTTCACCTCGTCTTCGGTCGTCTCGATCGATCGTCGGTGTGAACCTTGGGGTGATCACCCTTGACGCGGCCTAATGGATCAGTGCTCACCCCACATGGTTCAGGGGGCACGACATCCCAGAAGCGTTCTAGCGGGTGATCCTTACCCGGCCGGGCCACGGTCTTCGTGTAGAAATCCGACACCGTTTCRGGGTCTCGGAGTGGTCACCGGCCGGGAAGGCTCACACAAACCAGCATCCCCTGCAGGACGCCGATCCA
>NZ_LZMP01000084.1:0-831 GCF_001691435.1 Gordonia sp. UCD-TK1
GCCTCGTCGACCAGCATCCCCGCCCGGTAGCGGGTGATCCCGGCCTCGCGCGAGACCCGGGCGACGATGTCACCGAAACCGTCGGAGACGTAACTGTTGCCGACGGTGGTCAACAGCCGATCGCACAACAACCCGGGCGACGATGTCACCGAAACCGTCGGAGACGTAACTGTTGCCGACGGTGGTCAACAGCCGATCGCACAACACCAGGATCGTCTGGTAGCGGCACCACGCCAGATACGACTCGCCCGCGCGGATCGACCCCAGACGCTGCATATGGGTGGCGGTGTCGGCATCGGCCGGACAAGCAGGATCGACCCCGGCGAGGAACTCGCCCGGCAGATCCGTCCATGCCCCCACAGTGACTCCCCCCGAAGTCGTTGCCACCCGGCCTGGTTGACCGGTCCAACTGATACATCCAAGGTAGACCCGACCACCGACAAGAAATCGCGCCCGACGAGCAGTCCTCGACATCTGGCTATGGTCGGCGGCGCAGTCACGTCGAATTTGATGAGACCGATGGCATTTCGTCGCCAGACCCTTCGTGACGCGGCCCGGCCGCCGTCGTGGATCACGAAAGAAAGGTTGTGCGCGGCGCGAGCCCTTCTACTGCTCCCTGAGCAGCCTATGAGGGTTTGTGTCAACAGGGTCCTGTGATGGGTGTGGGCGTGGGGGTGTGGCCCGGCGGCCGGTGGTGGCTGCGGGATGGATGATGGTGGGGTTTTGGATGGCCGGGGTCGTTGCCTGGCGCGGGCTCTACCTAGCGGTCAAACGGGTTGGTACCCAACAGCCTTCATTCGAGCTTGGTTCGCGCCGGGGTGGGACTGCTCA
>NZ_LZMP01000085.1:0-783 GCF_001691435.1 Gordonia sp. UCD-TK1
CGCCGCTCATGTGGTTGCCGCTATCCGTGACAGCGGCTACACCGTCATCGCACTACCCGAAGTCGACGATCCGCAGGCGAACGTGTGGCGCATCAACCGGGATCGAACTCCGACGGCACCTGACGGGGCGCACGTGCGAGTCCGCCACTGGCCAGCAGGGACACGAATCGGAGCATTCGGCACCGAAGACATGAGCCCCGCGACCGCACTCGCTGCCGGTGCCGCTCTCATCGCCGCCGCCAAACACACAGGAGACACACAATGACCGGCACCGAAATCAGTGACGACGAACGAGATGGTGCCCGCGACCTCCTAGAAGCCTTGCGCGCATCACTCAAGGCTTTCCCTCGCGCGGCTTCGGACGACGCTCGGACGGAGAACTCTGATGTCTGACGATGTGCGGGCCGACGCCCGCCGACTCCTGCAAGGCATCACCCGAGGGCTGTGGAAGTGGTACGGCGACGACCACCGCGTACTCGAAGGGCTCGGTGGCGATCCCGTCGTGTACGAGTACGACACCGAGGTCCTGGAGGTCCACCATAACGGCGAGTGTGGATGCCGGTCGGCCTGCGAGTTGGAGGTCACGATCCCGTCTGCTGACGCCGAGTTCATCGCTGCATCCCCGACTCTCGTGGCAGGACTCCTCGACGAACTCGATTGCCTGGAAACCGACCTGGAGGCGGCGGCATATCGGCATGTACAGCTACAGGCGCGGATCGGCAAACGCGACCGCACCCTCGCCCGCATCCAGGCTGTCGCCGCCGACGTCGACCAGGACGGCGG
>NZ_LZMP01000086.1:0-769 GCF_001691435.1 Gordonia sp. UCD-TK1
AAATTATTATTTGATAACGGAAACAAGCAACAAAATGTAAATTTAGTTACTCTAGTACAAGATGCGCATTTTATTTTTCCTTCAAAAACGGGTTCAGAAATTGAAACCTTGACTATTGATGGAAAAGACACCGAAATTCAAGGACGTTTTTTAACAGATACCGAACTTACTTTTACAGATGAAAAACCTTATGTTATTTATGGTTATGCTGCTATTTCTTCGGATAAAAAATTAACTATTAATGCAGGTGCTAAAATTCACTTTCATAAAAATTCAGGATTAATTGTTGACAAAAAAGGTAGCTTAGAAGTTAACGGAACACTTAACAAAAAAGTAGTTTTTGAAGGAGATAGATTAGAACATCGTTTTAGTAATGTTCCTGGTCAATGGGGTGGTATTTGGATGCGGGCTGGTAGTAAAGGAAATGAAATTAATCATGCCGTAATTAAAAACGGAGTTATCGGTATTTTAGTCGATAGCCTAAGTACAAATACACCCCCCACACTTACCATAAAAAACACTGAAATTTACAACAACTCAAACTACGGTATTTTAGGAAGAAATACTAACATCTTAGGAGAAAATTTGGTTATTGGTAACGCAGGACAATCTTCTTTAGCCTGTACTTATTGTGGTATTTATAACTTTACACATGCAACCTTTGCTAATTACTGGGGCAATAGTTTTAGGCAATTACCAAGTGTTTTAGTGAACAATCACACAACTTTTATTGATAGTAATAATGAAGAAAAAGTACTAACTAACGATT
>NZ_LZMP01000087.1:0-683 GCF_001691435.1 Gordonia sp. UCD-TK1
CGGGGTGAAGTGGACACGGGGTGAAGTGGACAACGAATCGTGGGTGCGAGGTCAGCCATCGTTTGACCGCGGGCGTCTTGTGGGTAGAGGCGTTGTCCATGACCAGGTGGACGTCGAGCTCGTCGGGCACCTCGGCGTCGATCTTGCGGAGAAACCCGATGAATTCTGTTGCCCGATGCCGTGAGTGAAGCGAACCGATCACTTTTCCCGACGCGATGTCCAACGCCGCGTACAGACTGGAGGTGCCGTTGCGCACATAGTCGTGGCTGGCCCGTTGCGGGGTGCCCGGGAGCATGGGAAAGATCGGCTGGGTGCGATCGAGAGCTTGGATCTGGGTCTTCTCGTCAACGCAAAGCACCAGGGCACGTTCGGGTGGGTTCATATAGAGCCCGACGACATCGCGGACCTTCTCGGTGAACAAGGGATCTCTCGACAGCTTCCACGAATCCTGTTTGTGCGGAGCCAATCCGAACGCCCGCCACACACGCGACACGGTTGACTGTGACATGTCGAGATGCTCGGCCATCGCCCGCGTCGACCAGTGTGTCGCATTCTTCGGAGTGGTCTCGAGAGTCGCGGTGATCAAGTTTTTGATCTGCTCGTCGTCGACGGTGCGAGGTCGCCCAGGCCGGGGTTCGTCGAGCAACCCCTCGCAGCGGTGCTCGACGAACCGGCCTCGCCAG
>NZ_LZMP01000088.1:0-682 GCF_001691435.1 Gordonia sp. UCD-TK1
CAGTCGTTGCCCACACAGATCATGTCGGTCGTTCACCTCGTCTTCGGTCGTCTCGATCGATCGTCGGTGTGAACCTTGGGGTGATCACCCTTGACGCGGCCTAATGGATCAGTGCTCACCCCACATGGTTCAGGGGGCACGACATCCCAGAAGCGTTCTAGCGGGTGATCCTTACCCGGCCGGGCCACGGTCTTCGTGTAGAAATCCGACACCGTTTCAGGGTCTCGGAGTGGTCACCGGCCGGGAAGGCTCACACAAACCAGCATCCCCTGCAGGACGCCGATCCACCCCCATTAGGACGCCGATCCACCCCCATTAGGGTCTCGCAAGGCGTCTCACCAGGCCCTTCGTGGCTCGTCGCTATCGCTCCTCGCACCTCAGGGAGCAGGGGGTGGGTCGCTTGCGCTCCTCGCACCTCAGGGAGCAGGGGGTGGTCGCTTGCGCTCCTCGCACCTCAGGGAGCAGGGGGTGGGTCGCTTGCGCTCCTCGCACCTCAGGGATCAATGGTCATGTCGTTCTTCCGGATTGGGGAGGGATCAGCCAGCACCGATCAGCACGGCGGTACCAAGCCAGACGAGCGCGACGACCTTCAGGACCTCGAAGCCGACGTAGACGAGGTGGGCGTGACTTCGAGGTCCGTCGTGTCCGGCGAGCACTGCGTCGGACCGCTTGGTCAGTGCCG
>NZ_LZMP01000089.1:0-671 GCF_001691435.1 Gordonia sp. UCD-TK1
TGAATCGCCCCGGGTTTGCTGGAGGCTCGGTTAGTTGGTTCCAGCGTTTGCGCCGGGTTTGCTGGAGGCTCGGTTAGTTGGTTCCAGCGTTTGCGGGGACCGGGTTCTCACGGTAGCTGGTGACGGTGTGGGTCGACCAGTAGGCGCTCTCGTACTCGACGGGTGGGACGTGTCCGATCTCGCCGTGCAGGCGGCGGTGGTTGAACCATTCGACGTACTCAGCGACGGCGATCTCGACCTCGCCCACACCTGCCCAGCCGCCTCGCGGGCGCATCACGGGGTTACGGATGCATTCGGCTTTGAACAGCGAGTTGAACGCCTCAGCCATCGCGTTGTCGTATGAATCCCCTTTGGAGCCAACAGATGTCACCGCTTCGGCTTCGGCCAGTCGTTCGGTGTAGCGGATGGCTCGGTATTGGGCGCGTTCAATCGGTCGATGCAACACTGGGTTGTTGTAGCGAGTGTAGTTGTTCGCCAAAGACTTCGGCGGGAGTTTTCCATCCAAGGACTTTTCTAGGACGGTTGTTGAGGGTGTAGGCGATGGCCTCGAGGTCCTCAGCTGACCACCGCGACAGATCAGTTCCCTTAGGAAAATATTGGCGCAGAACACCAWTGGTGTTCTCGTTGGATGGTCGCTGCCACGGTGAGTGCGGATCGGCGAAGAACACCTG
>NZ_LZMP01000090.1:0-154983 GCF_001691435.1 Gordonia sp. UCD-TK1
ACAATTCGGTCGAAGGGCGCTGACCACGCAGCACCTCTTCGGCCCGCGCGGCCCGCCAGGGCTTGTGCGCGACACCGCCGAACGCGATCCGCGCCGCGCCGATCACGTCGCCGTCCATGCTCACCTCGGCCCCGACGGACACGAGCGCGAAGGCGTACGACGCACGGTCCCGCACCTTGCGGTAGGTCGACGACGAGTCGGGCAGGGGCGGTGGCACGTCGATGGCCACGATGACATCGTGCGGCTCGAGCACCGTGTCGCGTTCGGGATGTTCACCCGGGAGCCGGTAGAAGTCACCGATGTCCACCACGCGCTCGCCGTCGGGGCCCTGCACGACGATGCGCGCGTCGAGGGCCGTGAGGGCCACCGCCATGTCGGAGGGGTGGGTCGCGACGCAGGTGTCGGATGCACCCAGGATGGCGTGATACCGCGTGTATCCGCCGACGGCCGAGCAGCCCGAACCCGGTGTCCGCTTGTTGCACGGGGTCGTGACGTCCTGGAAGTAGACGCATCTGGTGCGCTGCAACAGGTTTCCCGCATTGGTCGCGAGGTTGCGCAACTGCGGCGAGGCGCCCGAGAGCAGGGCGCGGGCCAGGACGGGGTAGCGGCGCCGGACGAGGGGATGGGCGGCGGTGTCGGCGTTGCGGGCGGTGGCGCCGAGCCGGAGCGAGCCGTCGGGGCGTTCGGTGATGTCGTCGAGCGGCAGGCGGGAGATGTCGAGCAGCGCCGGCGGGTCGGCGACGCCCAGCTTCATGTGGTCGACCAGGTTGGTGCCGCCGGCGATCAGCTTCGCGCCGTCGTGATCCCGCAGGAAGTCCACGGCGGCGGGGACGTCGGTCGCACGCTCGTAGGTGAACGGGATCATCGATCGGCCGCCTGTCGGATCGCCGCGAGGATGTTCGGGTACGCCGCGCATCGGCAGAGGTTGCCGCTCATCCGTTCCCGGATCTCGTCGTCGGCCAACGGACTCGCGTCGCCGCTCGACGACGGGTCGAGGTCCTCGGTGACGTGGCTGGGATACCCCTGTTTCGCCTCGTCGAGCATCCCGATGGCCGAGCACAGCTGGCCGGGTGTGCAGTAGCCGCATTGGAAGGCGTCCTCGTCGATGAACGCCTGCTGCATCTCGTGCAGCTCGTCACCGTCGCCCAGGCCCTCGGCGGTGACGATGTCGCTGCCCTCGTAGGAGACGGCGAACGACAGGCAACTGACGATGCGCCTGCCGTCGGCCAGCACGGTGCACGAACCGCACTGACCGTGATCGCAGCCCTTCTTGGGCGAGAAGATGCCCAGCCGGTCACGCAGACCGTCGAGCAGTGTTGTTCGCGTGTCCACGACGACGTCGTGTTCGGCACCGTTCACGGTCAAGGTGACTTTGGCTTCCACGTCGCGAGGCATACCCGTCCATAGAGGCGGTAAACACCCGCCGAGAACCGCGAAATGTCTGGAACAATCGGTCGAATGGCCCCCTCGAGACCCAGAGTTGTTGTGATCGGTGCCGGATTCGCGGGTATGCACTGCGCCCGCAGGCTCAAGAACGAGCCGGTCGACGTCACCATCGTCGACCGCGGGACCAGCCATCTGTTCCAGCCGCTGCTGTACCAGTGCGCCACCGGTCTGCTGTCCGAGGGCGCGATCTCCAGCCCGGTTCGGCATCTGACCCGTCGGCACAAGAACCTCGACGTCGTCCTCGGCGAGGCGTCGGGCATCGACGTCGAGGGTCACGAGGTGACGGTCGACCGCATCGACGGGTCGTCGTTCCGTCTCGGCTACGACTACCTCGTGGTCGGCGCCGGCATGCGCACCGCCTACCGCGGCAACGAGGCGTTCGCGGAGTTCGCGCCCGGGATGAAGACGCTCGATGACGCGCTGTCGATCCGCCGCAAGATCATGGCCGCGTTCGAGATGGCCGAGACGATCACCGACCCGGAGGAGCAGCGGTCCTGGCTCACCTTCGCGGTGGCGGGCGGCGGCCCGACCGGCGTCGAGCTCGCCGGACAGATCCGGGAGGTCGCGACCCTGGCGCTCGAGCGCGAGTTCGACGCGATCGATCCGGCGCAGGCGCGGGTGCTGCTGCTCCACGGCGGCGACCGCGTGCTGCCGTCGTTCTCGACGCGGCTCTCGGCCAGCGCCCAGCGCACGCTCGACAACCTCGGCGTCGAGACCCACCTCGGCGTGCACGTCACCGGGGTCGGAGAGGACCACGTCGAGACGACCCGCAAGGCCGACGGGACCAAGAACGTCTATCCGGCGCGCACGACGCTGTGGACGACGGGCGTCGAGGCCGTCCCCTTCGCCACCACACTTGCCCGGTCGCTGGGTGTCGAACAGGACCGCGGCGGGCGGATACCGGTCGAGGACGATCTCTCGGTCCCGGGCCATCCCGACATCTTCGTCTGCGGCGACATGAGTTCCTACCGAGACCTGCCCGGGGTCGCCGAGGTGGCGATGCAGGGCGGCCGGCACGCCGGGGCGGTGATCGCGAAAACTGTTGCCGGTCAACGGGAAAGAACTCCGTTCAGATACCGCGATCTGGGCACCGCGGCCTACATCGCCCGCCGCCACGCGATCGTCCAGTCCGGCCCGCTCCAGCTGTCGGGGTTCCTCGGCTGGGTGGCCTGGGGCGTCATCCACATCGCCTTCCTGGCGGGTGTCCGCAACCGGATGGGAACCGTCATGACATGGGGCGCAACACTGCTCACCGACACCCGGCGGGAGCGAGCGATCACCTACGGCAGCCCGGAGACGGCGAGGCAGCCCTACGGGCAGTGAGCGGGTAGATTCGGCCCGCTCGCTTGTCCGTGACCGGCTCGCCTGGTATCCAGAGTAGAACACGTTCTAATTCTGGTCGTTCTTCCGACGGGCGAGGAGTCCTCCATGCACACCCCGATCTGCGACGAGCTCGGTATCGAGTTCCCGATCTTCGCGTTCACCCACTGCCGGGACGTGGTGGTCGCGGTGAGCAAGGCGGGCGGTTTCGGAGTGCTCGGCGCGGTCGGCTTCACCCCCGAAGAGCTCGAGATCGAGCTCAAGTGGATCGACGAGCACATCGGCGACCGTCCCTACGGCGTCGACATCGTCATCCCGAACAAGTACGAGGGCATGGACTCGAACATGTCGGGCGAGGAACTCACCAAGATGTTGCAGTCGATGGTGCCGGCGGAGACCCTCGACTTCGGGCGCAAGCTCCTGCGTGACCACGGCGTGCCGCTCAACGAGGACAGTGACAACTCCCTGCAGCTTCTCGGTTGGACCGAGGCCACTGCCACGCCGCAGGTCGAGATCGCGCTCCAGCACCCCAAGGTCACCCTGATCGCGAACGCCCTCGGGACGCCACCCGCCGACATGATCGAGAAGATCCAGTCCGCCGGCCGCAAGGTCGCCGCGCTGTGCGGATCGCCGAAGCAGGCCCGCAAGCACGCCGATGCGGGTGTCGACATCATCATCGCCCAGGGCGGCGAGGGCGGCGGTCACTGCGGCGAGGTCGGCTCCATCGTGCTCTGGCCGCAGGTCGTCAAAGAGGTTGCGCCGGTTCCGGTTCTGGCCGCCGGTGGCATCGGCAGCGGTGAGCAGATCGCGGCGGCGCTGGCCCTCGGGGCGCAGGGCGCGTGGACCGGATCGCAGTGGCTGATGGTCGAGGAGGCTGAGAACACCCCGGTCCAGCAGCAGACCTACATCGACGCCTCCAGCCGGGACACCGTACGGAGCCGATCGTTCACCGGCAAGCCGTGCCGCATGCTGCGCAACGACTGGACCGAGGCCTGGGAGGATCCGAAGAATCCCGATCCGCTGGGGATGCCGTTGCAGTACATGGTCTCCGGGATGGCGGTGGCCGCGACGCACAAGTACCCCGACGAGAGCATCGACGTCGCCTTCAACCCGGTCGGGCAGGTGGTCGGGCAGTTCCGCAAGGTCGAGAAGACCTCTGCGGTGATCGAGCGGTGGGTGACCGAGTACATCGACGCCACGAGCAGCCTGGACTCGTTCGCCAACGCGAACGCCTAGCCGGGGCTAATTCGCGCGGCCTCGTTTCCGTCCCGCTGATTGGATTCAATCAGCGGGACGGAAACGGCGACGCGGGAGCCGGGGAGTGGCCGGCGCCGTCCTCGGCGATCGTCGCGAGGGGGAGAGTCACCTGGACGGTGGTGCCCGACGGTTCGTTCGGCAGGTACCGGATCGTCCCGCCGTGGCGCTCGACGATGTGCTCGGAGATGATGAGCCCGATTCCGGAACCGTCCTGCTTGGACGAGAACGCGCCGGAGGCGAGGCGATCGGTGGGCACGCCCGTCATGCCGCGTCCCTGGTCACGGATCCACACCGAGGCCAGTCCGTCGGACTCGCCGGTCTGGATCGTCAGTTCCTTCACCTCGGTTGTCGGACGGACGATCTCGTCGAGTGCGTTGACGCACAGGTTGATGATGACCTGTCCGATGAGCACGTTCTCGCCCTGGATCGGCAGGTCGCGGTCGGGGATCTCGGCGTACACGCGTACGCCCTGCTCGGCCGCGCGTAGTCGCACGAAGTACAGGCTCTCCTCGACGGTCTCGTTGAGATCCATGAGCGTCGAGGTGCTCTCGATGCGTCGTACGTAGCGGCGGACGGAGGCCACGATGTCGGCGGCGCGGTGGAGTTGCTTCTCGATCTGGTCGATGCCGTAGGCGAGGCTGCGGGCGTCGACGGTCTCGGCGGAGACACGGGCCTTGAGTCCGCTCAGGTAGTTCGTCGACGCCGCGAGCGGCTGCCCGAGCTCGTGGGCCAGGATCATCGCCATGTCACCCATCGCGTGGTAACGGCTCAGATACTGGAGATTGGCCTCCTGGTAGGCGTTGCGGCGTTCCCATTCGACGCGGTCGGTCACGTCGCGCACGGTCAGGACCCGCGAGGAGATGCCGTCATGGGCGACGATCTCGAGTTCGCCGGCCAGCCACACGGTGCTGCCGTCGTCCTTGATGATCTCCTGCTGGATCTCGACCGAACCCGCACCGTCCGTCAGCCGCTCGACGACGGGGTCACTGGTCAGCCGGGGCTCACACCGGCCGAGGTCTTCCAGATGGACGCCCGACAGCTCCGCGGGGGTGCGGCCGAACAGCTTGGCGGCCAGTGGGGAGATGTCGTCGATGCAGTTGTCGTCGTCGAGCACGACGATCCCGGCCGACGTGTGGGTCATGATGCGCTGCAACGACTCCGACACCCAGGTCAGTTCTTCCTGCAACTCGACCTCGTCGGAGATGTTGCGGAACTCGACCATCACGACCGGCCCGTCCTCGCAGCGCACCAGGGTCGCGCGGGCATCGGTGAGGAACTCGGTGCCGTCCTTGGCGCGGTACTTCCACTGTTTGCGGCTCGACCCGTGCACCACCGCGGACTGGAGCCATGCCACGCCGACCTCGCGGCGGTACTGACGCTCCTGGGCGCTCATGTGGTGTGCCTTGAGGGGCTTGAGTTCCTCCAGGGTGAACCCGAAGATCCGGCACGCGGCCGGGTTGGCCCACAGGATGTTCTTCGAACTCGCCTCGTGGATGAGGATGCCGGTGCCGGTGTGCAGGATCATCTGCTCGAAGTCCCGACGGGCGGGGAACATCGCCATCACCTCACCTTCGCCGAGTTCTCGTCTTCGCCCCCGCCACGATGCCATGCGGGTGAGGACACGCAAGTAAGGAATTGCTTACCCGCGGCGCGGGAAATCCCGATACCGCGTCGGGTCCCGCGTCCATAGTGTCGGACTCGAGATCGAGAGTCGATTCCGAACGGAGACAGTGATGACCGCGGAGAGCCTGACCGAACGGGTGTGTGCGGAACCGGCGGGGGCGGCGCGCGACGCCGCGTTCGACCACGCGCTCGACGTGCTCCGGGATCGTCGGGACGAGTTCAACTCGCAGCGCTACGTGCCCGCCGACTTCATCGCGTTGCTGAAGCGTGCCGGAATGTACCGGGCCTCGACGCCGGCGGCGTTCGGTGGCGAGCCGATGGCACCGTCGGATTTCATGTCGCTGGTCGAACGCATCTCCGCCGTCGACCCTGCCACCGGGTGGGTGTCCAGTTTCGGATCGTCGCTGGTCTACTTCGCCGCGCTGCCGGCCGAGACCCAGCAGAAGATCTACGCGCACGGTCCCGATGTCGCCTACGCGGGCGGGCTGTTCCCCATGCAGGAGGCACAGCGGGTCGACGGCGGCTACCTGTGCTCGGGGGTCTGGCAGTTCGCCAGCGGATGTCGCGGCGCCGACCTCCTCGGGATCGGTCTGGCCGGCGGACCCGAGACCGGCGGCAAACCGCTGACCGCGCTGGTCGATCCGGCCGAGGTCGAGATCGTCGACAACTGGGATGTCGCCGGGATGAAGGCGACCGGCTCCCATGCCATCCGCGCCGACCGCGTGTTCGTGCCCGAGGAGATGACCTTCGTGCGCGGCGGCGCTCCGCAGATCGACGAACCCCTGACCCGGTACCCCGCGCTGGCCTACGCCGCGCAGGTGCTGGCGGTGGTGACCCTCGGCGCGGCCCGGGGCGCCCTCGACTACGCGATCGAGGTCGGCGCGGCGCGGACCTCGATCACCGGAGGTGCCAGCAAGGGCAACCGGCCGGCGTACAAGAGCGGCCTGGCGGTCGCCGAGGCCGAATTGCGTTCGGCGCGAGCGTTCTTCTACGACAGCACCGACCGGGTGTGGGCCAAGGCCGTCGCGGGACAGCACATCTCGACCGACGATCAGGCCCTGTTGCGGTTGAGTGCCACCCACGCCGCGCACGTCGGGCGCAGCGTCGTGCTGCAGGTGTTCGACCTCGCCGGCACCGGGGCCATCTACGAGACCCATCCGCTGCAGCGGTTCCTGCAGGACGCGTTGGTGCCCGCGCAGCACGCGATGCTGCAGACCAACACCTACGAGGCCGCCGGTGCACTGCTTCTCGGCCTCGAGGCCGGAATCCCCAGCTTTCCCTGACCCACCCGTCATCCAGCCCAGACGTCACGACCGCGAGGAGACCATCACCCATGTCCGACGAACCGTTGCGCACGCTGTTCTGTGTCGGGAACAACCAGAACTTCTTCGACCTGCCCAAGGCCGACATCGGTCCGGTGTGGGAGGCCACGATGGAGTTCCTCACGAGTCTGAAGAACCTCGACGGTGTCGAGATCATCGGGACCTTCGACGACGACGCCCACATGGTCGGCCCGTCCGACGGCTGGCCGTGGACGTTCTACGTCCTCGCCGACGTGCGCGACCAGCCGACCGTCCGGGCGGCCTGCAACCTGTTGCGCACCATCATGGTCGGTGAACATGCGCTCTGGAAGTACTTCAAGGTCGAGGCGCGGATGGGACGAGCCCTCACCATCCGCGACGACGTCCCCTCATGAGCACCGCCTCCTGATCTCTCGCGCACCGACAGCCCCTCTCCGCGCCCCGGCGCGGTCGACACACGAAGGAACATCGATGACCACCATCGAGCGGCCGACCCGCGGCTTCGCGGACCTCGCCGAGAAGGACCGCGTCGCCGGTCAGCTGTACACCGATCCCGAGATCTTCGCCGAGGAGATGCGCAAGATCTTCTACCGCACCTGGGTGTGGGTCGCGCACGAGAGCGAGGTCCCCGAGGCGGGCTCGTTCAAGACCACCCAGGTCGGGGATCAACCGGTCATCGTGACCCGGGATCGCAAGGGCAACTTCAACACCCTGCTCAACCGGTGCCGGCATCGCGGGGCGACGGTGTGCGACCAGCGCAGCGGCAAGGCCAACGGCTTCACCTGCCCGTACCACAACTGGTCGTACACCCTCGACGGTCGACTGCGCGGCATCCCGTACCCGGACGGTTACGAGGGCGTCGTCGAGAAGAACGACTTCCCCCTGCAGAAGCTGCGCACCGAGAGCTATCTCGGCATGATCTTCGCGACGTTCAACACCGAGATCGAACCGCTCGAAGACCACCTGGGTGATGCGAAGATCTGGATGGAGCGATTCCTGAAGCAGTCCAACGGATTCCCCACCAAGGTCCTCGGCAGTCACAAGTTCCGGTTCAAGGGCAACTGGAAGATCCAGCTCGAGAACACCACCGACGGTTACCACTTCCCGATGGTGCACAAGTCGTGGATGGCCTCTGTCGACGCCGAGACCGCGAACATGATGTCGTTCATGGACGATCCGGCCGCCGAGACGCACGCGCTCGGCAACGGTCACAGCGTCGCGATCATGGCGGCCGCGCACGCGGACCTCGACATCGACGACGGTTCCGAGGAGGTGCAGCCGCGGTTCCAGCATCTCGTCGACGAACTCGCCGAGGCGGGGGAGAGTCCCGAACGCATCCGTCGCTACATGCGCTCGATGCACGGCTGCGGGTTCAACCTCAACATGTTCCCGAACATCGCCATGTCGTCGTCGTTCTTCCGGGTTCTCATCCCGATCAGCGTGGACGTGACCGAGGTGTGGCACATGGCGATCGGCATGGACGGCGGGCCGGAGAGCATCAACCGCGAGCGCCTCCGGATCCACGAGCACTTCCAGGGCCCCTTCGGCTTCGGCAGCCCCGACGACGCCGAAGGATGGGATCGCGTCCAGATCGGCGCCGGTGGCAACCCGAACATGCCGATCCTGGTCAACCGCGGGGAGAACCGCGAGTACACGACCGAAGAGGGTTGGCCCACATCGCATGTCACCGACGAGACGGGGATGCGCGAGTCCTACGCCATGTGGAAGAAGATGATGAGCGATGACTGAACTGCACAGTTTCAACGACCCGCGCGTCCTGCGCGCGATCGCGCTCGTGTGGAAGGAAGCCGAACTCCTCGACGCCAAGGACTACCCGGCGTGGGAGGCTCTCTACACCGATGACGCGCACTACGTCATCCCGATCGATCCCGACACCGACGATTTCGACTCGTCGCTGAACATGGTGTACGACGACCAGCGGATGCGGCGCCTGCGCGTCGAACGGATGATGCAGGGTTACGCACCGTCGGCGGTCGCCGCTGCCCGCACGGTCCGGGTCATCTCGCGGTTCACCGTGTCGGACGTCAGCGACGACACCGTCATCCTGCGGTCCGCGCAGATCCTCAACGCGTTCAAGCGCGATGCCTTCTCGACGATCGGCGCCGAGCTCACCCACACCATCAGCCTCGGTTCCGACGGTAACGACCGGATCAGTCTGAAGGTGGCCCGTCTCATCGACAGCGAGGACGCGGTCAGCGCCTCCGGTTACCTGGTGTGAGGACGGACCTGGAGATGAGTTCGACGAACAAGGGGATCGCGGTCGTCACCGGTGCCGCCGGCGGCATGGGTTCGCACATCGCCCGCCGGCTGCACCGGGACGGTCATCGCGTCCTGCTCACCGACATCGCCCTCGATCCGGCCCAGCGCATCGCCGAAGAACTCTCGCCCGACGGGTCGACCGCACGGGCGGCCGTCCTCGACGTGGCGCACCGGCAGGGTTTCGTCGACGCGCTGGCGCATGTGCAATCCGTCTGGGGCACACCGACGATCGTCGTGAACAACGCTGCATTGACCCAGGCGGCCGATCTCATGACGCTCGACGAGCCGGACTTCACCCGCGTGCTGAACACGAACGTCAACAGCATCTTCTTCGGCTGCCAGGTCTTCGGGGCCGCGATGGTCGACGAGGGGTACGGCCGCATCGTCAACATGGCGTCGCTGGCCGGTCAGAACGGCGGCACCGCCACCGGCGCGCACTATGCCACGTCCAAGGGCGCGATCCTGACGGTCACCAAGATCTTCGCCAAAGAGCTTGCGGCCAAGGGTGTCACGGTCAACGCGATCGCGCCCGGGCCGCACGACCTGCCCGTCGTGAAGGCGACCGTGCCGCCGGAGAAACTCGGCGCCGTGATCGCCGGCATCCCCGTCGGGAAGCTGGGCAGCCCCGACTTCATCGGGGACATGGTCGGCCTGCTGACCGCCGAGAACGCCTTCTTCGTCACCGGCGCGTGCTGGGACGTCAACGGCGGGCTCTTCGTCCGCTGACCGCACCGCCGAACCCACTGTCACCACCAGGAGCACTCCCATGGCCCTCACCGACGTCGTCGTCTCCGCCATCGTCCAGGAGACCCCGAGCATCAAGACGTTCTACCTGTCGAAGCCGGACGGCTCGACGATGGGGGAGTACACGCCGGGTGCGCACATCGACGTCGTCGGTCCGACCGCCATCACCCGCCAGTACTCGCTCTGCAGCCGTCCCGACGGCCGGGAGTCGTTCGCCGTGGCCGTCAAGCGCGAGGATCAGTCCCGAGGTGGTTCGGCCGCACTGCACGAACTGCGCGTCGGCGACCGGCTGCAGATCAGCGAGCCACGGAACCTGCTCGGGATCGATTCCACGGCAACGCATCACGTCCTGGTCGCCGCCGGCATCGGCATCACCCCGATGTTGAGCATGGCCCGGTACATGGATGTGCACGACATCAGCTTCGAGCTGCACTACTTCGCCCGTACGGCGGAGGACGCCGCCTTCCTGCCGCTGCTGCAGGAGCGCTGCCCGGAGAAGCTCCACGCTCACGTCGGCGTCGGCCGGGACGCCCAGGGAGCGATCCTGACAGCCGCTCTGGAATCGGCGCCGCCGCAGTCGCACGTCTACGTCTGCGGCCCCGACGGTTTCATGACCAAGGTCCGTGACCTGGCCGAACGGTTCGTCCCGGCCGACGCGGTCCACTTCGAGAACTTCCACGCCACCGATCAGCCGGATGCGTCGGAGAACACGTCTTTCGACGTCGAACTCGACGGCGAGACCTACCATGTCCCGGCCGACCGGAGCATCGTCGAGGTCCTCGAGGAGAACGGCTGCGACGTCGACACCTCGTGTCAGGAGGGCATCTGCGGCACCTGCATCATGCAGGTCCTCTCCGGCGAGCCCGAGCATCGCGACAACGTGTTGACCAAGGCCGAGCGAGAGTCCGGAGAGGTCATGGCGGTCTGTGTCTCGCGGACGACCGGCGAGAAGATCGTGCTCGACTACTACTGACCCGATCAGGGGTTGGTCGGCACCTCGACGTCGAACCGCAGGATGTCCCGGACCAGCGTGCTGATGCTGTCGGCGTCGGTCTTGCTCTTGATCCGGGCACGGTGCACGTCCACCGTCTTGACGCTCATGTCGAGGCGGCGGGCGATGTTCTGGCTGGGTAGACCTTCGACGACCAGCGCGAGGATCTCGCGTTCCCGCGGGGTCAACAGCGCGACCTTCGATTCCACCCACCGCTTCTGCGCGTGGGTGCGGAAGCGTTCGACCGCCTTCTCCATCCCCGCCTGGACGGCGTCGAGCAGCCGCTGCGGGTCGTAGGGCTTCTCGAGGAAGTCCATCGCGCCGGCCTGCAGGGTGGACACCGACATCCGGATGTCACCGTGCGCGGAGACGAAGATGATGGCGACGTGCGGTGCGAACTCGTTGAGCTTCTCCTGGAGCCGCGGGCCGCTCATCGTCGGCATGCGGACGTCGAGCACGATGCACGCGGGGGTGTCCCCGGAGTACTGCGCGAGGAAGTCGTCGGCACTGTGGCAGATCCGCGGCGAGATCCCGATGCTGCCGAGCAGCCAGTCGACCGATTCGCAGAGTTCCGGGTCGTCGTCGACGACGTACACCGTCGCGGTCGCATCCGATGCGGTCACGTCCACGCCGCGTCGGCCGTCCAGTAGTTCATCCCGACGGCACTCACCTGGTGGCGCCACTCCGAGGTCCGGTTGAGCCAGGGTTCCTCGCGCCGGACCGACTCGTCGGCCGCCTCCGGGCCGTCGGCCTCGACGGTCCAGTGCACCCAGTTGACCTCCCGGCCGTACTCGTCGTGGACGAACAGGTCGACATGGTGCCAGCCGTAGTTGAAGGTGTCCTCGTAGCACGTGAGGAACATCCGGTGGTGCGTCTCGGGACGGGGTTTGACTGTCATGCAGATCTTCTCTCTCGCAACCGGATTCAGGCCGGGACGACCGGATGGGACCGGAGCTCGTTCTCGAGCACCGCGGCGACCTCGAACAGGGCCGACTCCCGCCCCGGCAAGCCGATCACCTGTAGTCCGAGGGGCATCCCGGAGTCCGTGGTCGCCCCCGGGACGACGACAACCGGGCAGCCGAGCAGCTGCCACGGTCGGCTCAGGACCGGCGACCCGGTCGCGGCGAGGCCGCTCGGTGCGGGGCCGGGTGCGGCGGGACCGACGATCACCGTGTGATCGCCGAGCGTCTCGGCCAGCAGATCCCGGGAGCGGTCGCGGCGGATGAGGGCGGCCGCGTGGTCCGCGGGCCGGACCGCGCGGCCGGCGTCGACGAGGTCGAGCAGCGCGGGGCTGAGCGCGGCCGCATGGTCCCGGACGACATCGTCCAGCGTCTCGGCCGCCTCATGGGACATGACGGTCACGTGGTCGTCGGCCAGGGTGCGGACATGATCGTCGTATTCGAGTGCGCGGGTCTCGACGTCGGCTCGCTCGAGCAGGTCCGGCAGCCGGCCGACCAGGTCCGCCATCGCCTGGTCGATCGGGTGCAGGTCGCTGCCGCCCCACACCACCACGGTCCGGACGGTGGAGCGACCGGGAACGATCGGCGAGCGGCCGGTGAAGGCGGTGTACACGTACTGCAGGTCGGCGATGTCGCGGGTGAGGATGCCCAGCGAGTCCAGCGACTCCGAGAGTCCGCTGACGCCGGACAGGTCCGTCGAGCCGTGCGCGAGGACCATGCCCGCGGCGCCGCAGTAGGCGGCCGGCCGGGTCAACGAGCCGGCGGTCTGCGTACCCAGCGCCACCGGGATGACGCCCGCGCCGACGGCGGCCGCCGAACCGCTCGACGACCCGCCCGGCGTGTGCCCGGGATGGTGCGGATTGCGCGTCGGCCCGGGCGAGAAGTAGCCGAACTCGGTCGTGACCGTCTTGCCCTGGATCACGGCGCCCAGATCGCGAAAACGACTGACACAGGGCGCATCCGATGCTGCCGGCGACGACAACGTGACGGGTGAACCGGCACGGGTCGGCAGACCCTCGACGTCGATGAGGTCCTTGACCCCGAGCGAGACGCCCCGCAGGGGCCGACGACCCGGTATCCCATCCTGCCGGCGTGCCTCGTCGACGACGGCCGGGGACAGCTCGACCCACGCGCGCAGATCGGTGTCGGTGCCGACGATCTCCTCACGGACCTGTTCCGCGAGAATCTCCGCCGACACCACCTTCTCGTGGACCGCGGTCGCCTGCTCACTGATGGGCTGTTTCCAGTAGGCCGAGCTCACCGTTCCTCCTTCATGTGCTGGGACCAGTCTGCCCTGTCGCGCATCGCGGCGACAGTAAAGATTTCCCTCGTATCCCCGTAGGGACGGGTGGCCATAACGTCGTTGCCAGCCCCCGACAGCCCGGCGTCTTCGCACCCTGCCAGTCCAAGGAAACCCAATGAGCCTCAGAGAACCCGCGGTGACGACGCCGTCGTCGCCGACCGCCCCCGATCGACGAATCGACTTCGGCCGCATGTCGAGACGGGCCTGGATCGTCACCGGCATGCTCGTGCTGTTCCAGATCATCGCCTTCGCCGACAAGGCGGTGCTCGGCCTGGTCTCGGCCGACGCGATGCCCGAACTCGGCTTGACCGCAACCGAATTCGGATTCATCGGCAGTGCCTTCTTCTTCCTGTACGCGATCGTCTCGGTCGTCACCGGGTTCCTGGCGTCGAAGATCTCGGTGAAGTGGATCCTGTTCGCGATGGGCGTCACCTGGGCGGTGCTGCAATTCCCGATGCTGCTCGGCGGCGGCGCCGCCATCCTGCTGGTGACGCGGACCATTCTCGGCGGCGCCGAGGGGCCCGCGACGGCCATGTCGCTCACCTCCGCGCACACCTGGTTCTCGCCCACCCGTCGTGCGCTGCCGTCGAACCTGATCGCAGCCGGCTCCACGCTGGGACCTGTCTTCGCGGCGCCGCTGCTGGCCTGGGTCATCGCCGTGTGGGGTTGGCGCTGGGCGTTCGGTGTTCTCGGCATCATCGGCCTGGTGTGGGTGATCGCCTGGTGGGCGATCGGCGCGGACGGTCCCTACCGTCCCAAGAAGGCCTCGTCGCCGGAAGAGCCGGCACTCGACACCGACGAGACGGTTGCCGATGCGAAGGAGGTCGCGACCTCCGCGGTCGACGAGCAGAAGCCGGTCAAGATCTGGCGTGCGCTGCTGAGCCTGGCGTTCATCTCCGCCGTGATCGGCGGGGCGTCGAACTTCTGGGTGCAGGGCTTCCTGACGACCTGGCTGCCCCAGTACCTGGGCACCGTGGTCGGGCTGTCGCTCGGTGAGGTCGGTGCGGTGACCACCGTGCCGTGGGTGGTCGGCGCGCTCGTCCTGCTCGGACTGGGTGCGCTCGGGCACCGGTTGCTGCACCGGGGGAGTTCGGCACATCGGGCGATCGCCGTCCCGTTCGGCTGCGCCGCGGTCCTGGCCGGGTTGTGCTTCATCGCCATCCAGGCGTCGTCGGGGATCACCGCGGTCGCGCTGCTGTGCCTCGCCGGTGGATGCAGCCTGGCGTTACCGATGACCGCCACCGCGATCGGTTATGCGGTCGGCGCTCGGCAGCGACCGATCCTCATGGCCACCCTCGGAGGCGTGGCGTCGTTCGGCGCGGTCATCTCGCCGATCCTGGTCGGCTGGCTCATGACCGACGCGGGGTATGTGTCGCCGCCGAAGGGTGAGAAGCCCAGCGCGGAGATGGCCGACAACATGGCGGCCGGCGTGCACCAGGCGTTCACGATCACCGGCATCGTCCTGCTGGTCGGCGGCGCACTGTGCATCGCCTTCCTCCGGCCGGAGCGACTCGGTGCCATTCTGCAGAAGCGTTACGTCAAGGAGCCGGTCGAGGCCCGGTCCGCCTGAGTGCCCGACCACCGCGACGATTCGATCCCAGGAGAAGACATGTCCGACAACGTGATCAGTGCTATCGACCCAGGCATCTTCCGAAATGTGATGGGGCACTATCCCACCGGCGTGGTCGTGGTGACGGGACGCGGTGACGACAGCTCCGTGCTGGCCATGGTCGTCGGGACTTTCAGTTCGGTGTCGATGGACCCGCCGTTGGTGTCCTTCATGCCGATGAAGACCTCGCGCACCTTCGAGAAGATGCGGGCCTGCGAGTCGCTGTGCATCAACATCCTCGGCGGTGAACAGGAGGACGTCGTCCTCACCATCGCGCAGCGCTGGGAGGACAAGCTCGCGGGTATCGACTGGTTTCCCTCGCCGTCGGGCGATCCGGTTCTCGCGGATTCGGTGGCCTGGATCGACACCCGCATCAGCAACGTCGTCGAAGCGGGTGATCACTGGATAACGCTCTGTGAGGTGCGGGATCTGGCCGTGACCAACCCGGTGTCGCCGCTGATCTTCTTCCAGGGTGGCTACGGCAGTTTCGTGTCGACGTCCCTGATGGCCCGAATGGACCACGAGATCCTGCCGACGATCCATGCCGCACACGCGGCGCGTCCGCAGGTGGAGGCATTGGCGACGTCCGTCGGCTGCGAGGTGTCGGTCCTCACCTCGGTCAGCCGCGACGAGATGGCCGTCGTGTTGTCGGCCACCGCGCCGGGCGTCGACCGTGAGGAAGGCCTCGCGTACCGCATCCCGATGGTGCCGCCCATCGGGGACACGTACGTGTTCGACCAGGACGACGAGACCCGGGAGCGGTGGCTGGCGAAGCTCCGGCATGCCGATGATGATGTGCGACAGGTACATCGCGACCGTCTCGACTTCGTGCGGCGGCACGGTTACCTGGTGTCCTTCCTGCCCGATGCCTCGTCGACGGCGTACGAGGAGATGCGGGAGGCGACGAAATCCTATGAGCGGGGCCGGTTGACGCCTTCGCAGGAGCGCGAGATCTGCGAGTCCATCGGGAAGTCGGCCGTGGACTATCGCCTTCGCGAGGTGCGACCCGATCAGACCTATGACGTCGGTTCCGTCGTCCTGCCGATCCGGGAGGCACGCGGCGGATACTCGATGACGCTCCGGTTGTCGCAGTTGCCGCTGGGCGTGAACGGCTCTGAGGTCGAGGCCTGGATCTCGGAGGCGCGTGCGGTGGTCGAGGTGCTTGGCCGATGAGCGACGACGATGCCAGGATCTCGGCGCTCGTCGCGCGGGTCGAGACCCTGGAGGCCGAAGCCGAGATCCGGCGAATCCAGGCTCGATACATGTTCCTCTGTGACACCCCGTGTCCCGAACCCGGTCTCGCCGACGACGCCGAGCGCATCGAGCGCATCCTGGACCTCTACACCGACGACGCGGTGTGGGAGGGCGTCGGCGAGTACTACGACGGACAGTTCGGGCGTGCGGAGGGCAAACAGGCCATCCGCGAACACTTCCAGCGCTTCTGGAGTGCGAAGCGACACCCGGCACTGGTGCTCAACGCGCACTACCTGACGTCGGAGCAGATCCACGTCGACGGCGATGACGCCGAGGGACAGTGGATTCACATGCAACCGTGGCTCTTCGGCGACGGGACAGCGCTGTTGCGGTCGAGTCGGCTGAACAACGCCTTTCGCAAGGACGACGGCCGGTGGCGGATCACCCGTACCCGCACCGAGAACGTCTTCATCGCGCCGCTTCCCGACGGATTCGCCGAAAGCTACCCGTCGGGGTCGGTGTTGATGGGCTGAGGCGTTCGACGCCGGTGACGGGTCACGCGCCTGTGGTCAGTCGGATCATGTAGACCGTAGCCGCCACGCCGAGGAGCAGGAAGGCGCCCGGGAACGCGATGTTGTAGCAGACGCGGGCCCGCACATGGGCGATGACCGCGCCGACGAAGAACAGAGTGAGCCCGGTTCCGGCGGCGACGCCGATCCAGGGTTCGATCGTCAACCCGAGGACAAGCCCTGCTGCTCCGGCGGCCTTGAGTGTCGCGAGGTGGGGCAGGAACCGAGGTGGGACGTGGACCTCGGCCGAATTTGCCAGCACGAACTCGGCTCGGGCGAAGTCGGCGATGGCGATACCGGCATTGGCCACGATGCAGATGATCGTGGCGACGAACAGGGCGGTGGTCATCGCCGGGGGCCCTTCGCCGGTCGGGTTCCGCCGCGCGGTGGCCGGGTCGGTACGGTCGACATGTGTCCTCCTCTGAGGTGGGTTGTCGGATGGTCGGATGTGAGTGTGGTGCTCTCACCCGTTCCGACGTCCCGCTCCACGAGAAGGTGACATCCGGTGGTACCGACATCAGAATTCGAAGATCTACGACCGCAGCTGACGGCCATGGCGTTCCGGATGCTCGGCTCTATTCACGACGCCGAGGACGCCGTGCAGAGCACGTGGCTCAACTCGGTGCGTGTCGACGGCACCGAGATCCGCAACCCTGCCGCATGGTTGACGACAACACTCACCCGGGTGTGTCTCGATCAGTTGCGCGCCCGCGGCAGACGTCGGGAAGATCCGCTGTTCGCCGACGCTCTCCCGGCGGAGGCTGTCGCGGCCGACGAGCTCTACCTGCAGCGCGAGAACGTGTCGCGCGCGCTGATGGTGGTCCTCGATCGGTTGACGCCGTCGCAACGCGTGGCCTATGTGCTGCATGACCTCTTTGCGGTGCCGTTCGGCGAGGTCGCAACGGTTCTCGGCACCAGCGTGGACGGTGCGAAGAAGCATGCGAGCCGGGCACGCGGCCGGATCGCGTCTTCGCGGTTGAACTCCGAGCTGGACCCTGAACTGCCGTCGGGTGATGCGTCCCTGGTCGTCGACGCCTTTCTGGCCGCGGCGCGCGGCGGCAGTCTTGATGCGATGGTCGCGCTGTTGGCCGAGAATTGCATCCGTGTCGCCGACCGGTCACTGGTACCGCCGGACACACCGACCGTGGTCCGGGGCGCCCGGGCGGTCGCGGAGGAGACCCGGTTGTTCGTCGATCGCATCCGGGCGAGTACACCGATGTGGCTGGGAGGTCGGATGGTTCATGTGATCGCACCGGGCGGTCACCCGCTCGCCGTCATCGACATCGCCGTGAAGGGTGGGCGAGTCGTGCGGATCGACATTCGTCGCATGACGTCACCCGCCGTGTCCAGGTAGTCCTGACCGGCGATGTGGCCTCTGCGGTGTTCAGAAGGGCGGCGGGTTGGCGTCGTTCCAGCGCTTCTCGGCGCGTTGGTGGCGTCGGAAGTCGTTGTCGCGCTGCTTGGTGAGTCGGTCGCGGGCGGGGTGATCGGGTGACCGTCTGGGGAAGAGCTTGTTGAACAGGTCGCGTCCGCTGAAGGCGTTGCCGACGAACATGTGCCCGGTGGGGGTGGTGAACCAGGCGGTGCGGGACTCGTCTTGGTGGTCCTGCCAGCTGGTGAAGGTCTTGATGCGGTGATGGAACCGGCACAGCGGTTTGAGGTTGCGCGCATCGGTCGGGCCACCGCGACGCGGGTCGGTGTGATCGAAGGGTTCGGTGTGGTCGAGATCGATCTGCCAGACCGGGGCGTTGCAGCCGGGGAAGGTGCAGCACAGTTCGCCGGCGCGCACCAGCGCCTGGAGCTTCTTCGAGGGGGTGTATCGCGTTGTCGAACTGTCCGCGTCGGGAGCCGGTGAACCGTCGGGTGCGTCGGGTGCGGGATGGATGTAGGTGCGGCGGGCTTCGGCGAGGAGTGTTCGGGCGGTGTCGGCGTCGATGATGCCGTGGCGGTCGAGGAAAGCGGGGTCGTTGTCGAGACCGAACAGGGTCGACAGGTTCACCACGATGTGAAAGGTCGCGCGCGGCGCCAGCGATGACGACGGCGACGCGTCCGGACCCGGAGGGTCGGCGACAACCGTGTCGCTGTCCGGGGTGTCGGTGTCATCGTTCCCGGAGTGGCGCGCGGGTGCCTCAGTCGTGTGGTCGGCGGTGTCCACTGTCGCTGCGTCGACGTCCCCGGTGGTGTCGGCTTCAATGTCCATTGCGGCAGGTCGGCAGTCGTCGCATTCGCACGCGATAGAAGCTTCGCCCCGCGCGAGCGCTTTCAGAGCATCGACCCGGCGGTTGGCCAACTTTCGAGGGTCGCCGGCGTGGACCGCGGTGGCCATCGCCGTCAGGCGGGCGTCGAACTCGGCGGCATCAGCATGGGGCAGCGTGCCGGAGATCCGGGACTGCCCGGGTGTGAAGCGGTCGGGGGTGACGGTCACCTTGCGGTCGGATTTCACTCGCTCCTTGCGTCGGCGGATCGCGTCGGGTGCCCACTTGGCGACGATGGAATCGACCATGGCGGTGAACCGGGCCGTGGACATCGGTGCGCGGGCGAAGATCGCCTCGGCGAGATGGGCGTCGACGGTCTGCATCTCTTCGTCGTCGGTGATGAGATCGGTGCGCTTGAGAGCGATGAGGAAGCGCCGCTGGTCGATTCGACCACACGCGAGTGCGTGTCCGGTGAAGGAGAGTCGGTAGCGCAGTGCGTCGCCGGCTTCGATGAGGTTTTTCGCCTCGGCCGGTGTCACGGTGAGGGTGGCACCGACTTCGGCGATGGCCTGTTCGAGACCGTTGGGCCCGAACTGCTCGTAGGGGTTCTCGCCCGCGGCCACTCGCGCGGACAGGTGCTCGAAGGCTTCGATGGAGTCGAGTTCGCCGCTGTGCGTCTCGGCGCGCCGCTGGGCGTAGTCCATCTCGCGTTCATCGTGAATGAGGCTGGCAACGACCATCATTCGATGCGCGGACGCCGCCGCCAGGCCGGCGCAGTGATTCAAGACCTCGATGAGTTCAGAAGCGGAGAGTTCATGGTCGGGACGAAAGCGTGGCTCGACCGACTCCTGTGATGGGTCCACCGATGTGGTGGATCCGGCCCCCGCCCCCGATGACATACCAACATCGTACTCGAACAGGAGTTCGAGTCAAGTGTTGATTTTTAACTCTCTCAGACTCTCGTCGAATGAAATCACGACGCACCGACAGGTCAGAGGGTCCTCACAATGCGTAACGTTGGTGTGCAGACTCCACGGAGCTGCTCACGGTGCCATCATGGTGTGGCTACAATCGACAACTCGTAGTCCAGGGTCAGGCGGGAGGTAGAACGCAGCGTGACCACCATCGGCGATCCTCGCTTTGATGCAGGCATTCTCACTATGAGCGACGCGGCTCGCTATCTGGCCATCAGCCAGCAGACGTTTCACCGGTGGGCGAAAGGCTACGACCGTGGGGAACCGCTTCTACATGTGGTGGACGCGCCACAGCGAAAAGCGAACGTGTCCTTCATCGCCCTGACCGAGGCATACGTACTCGACGCCCTTCGCAGCGCAGGCGTTCACGTTCGCAAGATCCGTCCCGCGCTCGAGCAGCTGCAACGGGACTTCGGCCGTGACTACGTGCTGACAGCGCCGAACCTGGCCACAGACGGTGTTGATGTCCTGTGGGACTTCGCCAAGACCCGAGCCGGTGCCGGGCTCATCGAAGCGCGATCCGGGCAGAATGTCATCCGCGAGATCGTCCAGGACTACATCTCATATGTCAGTTGGGACGGTGAGCATCCGAACCGCCTACAACTACGCGAATGGGAGCCGGAGAAGGTCATCGTCGACCCAGACGTTGCGTTCGGGCAGCCGCGGTTCGGAGCATCAGGACCTCGCCTAGCGGACGTCGCTGCAATGCTGAAAGCCGGAGAGGACGGCGAGGTCGTTGCCGAGGAGTTCGACATCTCGAGATCCCAGGTTCGAACCGCCGCCCGCGTCCTCCTGGGCCGCACCGCCTGAGTTCTATCTGAACGAGAACATCGCCGGCAGGACCTTGCGGCGATCGATCGAAGAGCTCGGCTATATCGTCCATACTCCGGCTGCGGTGTACGGAACTCGCGCGGCAGCCGAGGGGACGCCGGATGAACGCTGGCTCCGTGATGTCGGCCGGAACGGGTGGGCGGCAATAGGTCGGGACACCACAATTCTCGTCACGCCTTCGGAATTGCAGGCCTACAAGCGCGCTCGCATCCACCTGTTCCTGTTTCACGGTCAGGCAACCAGGCAGTAGCTGATTGATGCCCTCCACGCGAACCTGCGCGACATGTGTACGCACTGCATGAGCGGCACCCCGTCCGTGTGGCGCGTCTTCGGAGGCCCGCGCCCGCGTCTCGAGCAGCTGATGTAGCGAGTTGTGCCTGGGTCGTGCGAACTCGCTGTCAGCGGTGTCCGTGTGGAAGGCCGATGCGGATCAGTCGTGGGTCTTGCGTGATCTCGCGTACCTCGAACGACGGGTCGATCTCCTCGGTGAAACGGTCGACGACCAGAGAACCGTTGCTGTCGAAACCGATTCGGTGGTGGGTCAGCCTGGTTGTGAACTTCCAGACGGCCATCTCCTCGATGTCGGTGGTGACCGAGTCTTCACACCGGACGCATTCGAGTGCTGTGTCGCTGTCCGGGTCGTCGGTGTGTTCGTCGCACGGCTCTCGGTCTGWGGTGACGAGATATCCGGGGGTCCACAGTGAGCCATCGGTCGGAGGCCATTCGACCGAGTACCACTCGCCAGGGGCGATGCCGTACGTGCTGGCGGCTTCGTCGAGGGCGATCTTGCGGTCGGCTTCGGTCCATACGACCCGGGGCGGAATCGCCACGTCTTCGATGGGATCGATTCCGGCGTAGTCGGCGGGATCGCCGAGCAGTTCGGTATCGGTGGCATCCTGCTGACTTGCCGGACCACCTGAGCGGTGCGAGTCGAGCGTCGCTGCTTCGGCTGTCGCCGCGTCGATCTCGGCTGCGAGATACGCAGCGGAGTTCATCCGCTCATGAACCGATTTCGCTGGGATCCGCGAGACGAGCTCGTCGATCACTGCCTGGTCGGCGGCGTACAGCACTTCGGAAACCTGGCGCAGAGCGGTTTTTCCATCCTGCACCGGGATTTCGGACGCCTTGGAGTCCCACGTTTTGATGGCGATCTGATCGCGCCGATCAAGCATGTCCGACACGAGCGAACTGATGTCGTCTGCGGACGTCGTGTCAGGGAGGAGCGACAGCTCCCTCAGATCGGAGATGACACGCGTGAATCGATCGCGTGCATCAGAGGACCAATCGATCCAGTGCTCAGTCATCGTCGTCTCCCGGGGCGTTCTCTGCTGCGAACCTAGGTGCCATCATCTCCATCTGCTCGAACACCGTGGTGATGGCGGCCGGCTGCTTGTCCGGCGGGTATTTGTACTTGACCAGCAAGCGTTTGATGGAGGACCGCAGTTTCGCGCGCACGTCGTCGCGGACGGTCCAGTCGAATTTGGTGTCGCGCTGCATGATCCGGACCAACTCGCGCGCAATCTGGGCGAGGACTTCGTCGCCCTGGAACTCGACCGCCGACTCGTTCTTCGCAACGGCGTCGTAGAAGGCGAGTTCGTCCTCGCTCAGAGCGGGTGAGAAGCGTTCACCGCGGCTTCCCTCCGCCGCCACTTCTTTGGCCATCGCGATGAGCTCGGCGATGACTTCGGCGGAGGTGATCTGTTGGTTGGTGTAGCGCTTCATCAGATCGGTGATCCGCTCGGAGAAGTCACGCTGCCGAACGACGTTGTTCCGCGTTGCACGCGCAGATTCCTCGGTCAGGGTCGCGCGAAGCGCTTCGATCGCCAGATGCGGGTTGGTGGCGGCCTTGGCCTTGGTCTCGAAGTCGGGCCCGAGGTCGGACAACGGCGGCTTGGGAAGTCCTGCCGCGTCGTAGATGTCGACGATCTCACCGCTCGCGGTGGAGCGCGCCACCAACGACGACAGCAGGCGTTTGATCTCCTCCGGAACCGGGCGACCTTCGGCCTGCCGGTCGGCGGCGTCGAACTTGCCCATCCAGACGCGGACTTCTTCGTAGAACTGGACCGTCGGCCGCAACTCGCCGAGCGACTTCTCTCCACCGGCTAGTGCCCAGGCTCTTGCGAGATGGGCGGAGAGGGAGCGGTAGCGTCCGCCGAGAGTCTCCTCGTCTTCGGACCCTGCGTTGCCCGGGGTTTCGGGCGAGCGCAGGTACTCGGTCAAGCCGATGGCCGCTTTCATCCACCCGCGGTCGGGGTCCTTGGCCTTGCTTCGCCAGTCGTATCCGGAGCACACGTCATCGAGTTGTGCGAGCAGCTGCTGGGTGAGTGCGACCGCCTCGTCGATGTTCCGGCCGACCGGTTGCTGTGCCTGGTCGGTCTCGGTGTACTCGGCGAGTGCCTTGTGCAGGTTGTCGGCCAGGGGAGCGTACGCGACGAGCAGGCCGGACGGCTTTCCTCGAAAGGTCCGGTTCACTCGTGCCAAGGTCTGCATGAGCAGGGCGCCCTTGAGTGGGCGGTCGAGATACAGCGTGTGCAATGGCGGGGCGTCGAACCCGGTGAGCATCATGTCCTTGACGATGACGATCTGCAGTTCGTCGTCGGGGTCCTTCAGGCGCTTCTGGATGATCTTGTTCTGTGCATCTCGCCGAACGTGTTTAGCGACTAGGCCCTGGTCCTTGGCGCTGCCGGAGTAGACGACCTTGATGACTCCTCGGTCGACGGCGTCGTCGTGCCACTCCGGGCGGAGTGTGACGATCTCCTCGTAGAGCCGGGCGGCGATGTCGCGGGTTGCGGTGACGATGAACGCCTTACCGGGCGTCGAGATGAAGGTCTCCATGGACGCCGACCGACCGCCCCAGTGGTCGACGATGTTGGCAGCGAGCGCCTTCACACGTTCAGGGGCGCCGTACACCGCGTTGATGACGGCCACGGACTTCTCGATCTGGGCGCGTTCGGCGTCGTCGAGGCCGCGGGTCGCCTCGTCGGCGGCGCGGTCGAGATCGTCCTCGGTCACGTCCTCGGTGAGGCCGACCCGGATCAGTCGCGGCTCGAAGTAGACCGGCACGGTGGCGCCGTCGTCGACCGCCCGGGTGAGGTCGTAGATGTCGATGTAGGGGCCGAAGACTTCTCGAGTGTTGCGTTCGGCGAACGAGATCGGTGTACCGGTGAACGCGATCAGGGTCGCGTGCGGCACCGCATCGGCGAGATGTCGGGCATAACCGTCGAGGTCGTCGTAGTGACTGCGGTGCGCCTCGTCGACGACGACGATCACGTTGCGACGATCGGTCAACAGCGGGTGGTCGGCGCCGGCCTCGCGCTCGGCCTGTGTGCGACTGAACTTCTGCAGGGTGGTGAAGTAGATGCCGCCGGTTGTCCGGTTGGTCAGCTCGTCGCGGAGTTGCTCTCGCGACGTGACTTTCACTGGCGATTCGTCGAGGAGTTCGGACCGGTTGAAGGTCTCGAACAACTGGCCGTCGAGTTCGCGTCGGTCGGTGACCACGATGATCGTCGGGTTCTTGAGCTTCGGCTGACGTGCCACGAGGTGGGCGTAGAGCTCCATCTCCATGGACTTGCCCGATCCCTGGGTGTGCCACACGACGCCGGCCTTGCCGTTGCTCTCCGCAGCAGCGACGGTATTACCAACAGCCTTGGTGACCGCGAAGTATTGATGCGGCTTCGCGATTCGCTTCAGGTAGCCGTCGGCGCCGGCGTCGAAGGCCGTGAAGTTCCGCTGGATCTGCAGGAATCGTTCGGGATTGAAGACACCGTCGATCAGGTACTCGAGTTCGAGTCCCATCTTCTCGGGGTCGGTCGGGTGGCCCGACGCGATGGGCTTGCCGTCATCGTCGACGTTCCACGGTGCGAAGTGTTCGAGAGGTGTGAACGGCGTGCCGTATCGGGCGGTGATCACATCGCTGATCACCGACACGACCGCGAACCGGAACACCATCGGGAACTCGCGCAAGTAGGTCTGGAGCTGAGCGTGGGCGGACGCCAGGTCCGCCTGCGCCGAACCGGCTTGTTTGAGTTCGAAGAACGCGACCGGCAGGCCGTTGAGGTACAGCACCACATCGAAACGACGCTGATGCTCTGAGTTGCGCACGGTCACCTGCTGGACCGCGAGCATCTCGTTGTCTTCGGGGCGGGCGCCGATCAGGCGGATAGTAGGTGTCTGCTCGAGGCCTTCGTGATCGACGTAGGAGATACCGCGGAATCCCTTGACGAAAATCTCGTGTAGGCGATGGTTCTCGGCGAGCGGGTCTCCTGACTCAGAAGCCAGAATGGCCGCCCTCGCCTGAACGAGATACTCGTAGGGCACATCGGGATTCAGCTCGCGCATCTTGGTGAGAAGCCGTCCGGGTAGGACGATGTCGTCCCACGACGTCCGGCCGTCCTCGGTGCCGGGCGCGATCTCGGAACCGTGCGTGGGCTGCCATTCCTGATCGGCCAGCCACTCGAGTGCCAACGTCTCCCACTCGGATTCGAGAAATACGCTCACTTGGTGATCCTTTGACTGTGTTCTTGGGTGGGTGACACTGGCCTGTATGCGGTCTTGGTGTCAGACTATGTCTTCGATGTTGCCCTCGATGTCCATGACGGTCACCTTGCCGGACATCAGGAGGGGGATCAATTGGTCGCGGGTGTGTGCTAGTCGTCGGGATTGGTCACGTAGAGACCTCGCAAGCTCGAACTGACGCTCAAGTTGTTCCGCGAGCGGTTCGCTCGCCGAGCCAGACGGAACCCTCACCTGCTGGTCATATGCTTCATCGCGATTGAGACCCGGTACCGCCGAGTCGGAGTTGAGCTCATTTAGCCTGGCCTTTCGAAGCGCGTAGTACAAGATATATGGCGACACGCCAGCCTTTGGGACTACGTAGTAGGTGGTATCGATCGGGAAGTGCGACCCATCGGCCCAATGAAGCGCACCGACTGTGCCCTTTCTTCCGATTACTATCCCGGGGCCATCGACCAGGGCAGTGTTGTGGGTTCCCACTACGCCTCCACTGCCGTAGACCAGAACGTTGCCACTCGATCTCTTTGTTGCCGGGAGCGCTTTACCGTACGCAATGCTTGCTACTGAACGGATTCTGTCTGGCGATATAGTCGACGCTCTCTGCTCGACGGCAACCTCGCCGAGGCTGTCAAGGACTTGTAGTGTTCGCGTATTTGCCGCAATCTTCCCATCGAGCGCGCGTAGAACATCGGCGATGGACTTTTGCGTTGGCACGCTTGGTATGTCGATCTCGAATTCGTGAATTCTCTGAGGGCTGGTGTGCCGGACTGTTGTTCCTGTCGCAGTCGACAGGATGAACTGGCGAAAATCCTGCAAACGCAACCGGTAACCGAGATAATCCGTGTTGATGTCAGTGTTCGGCAACTTAACAACCCGGCCGATCCGCTGGTTGTGTAGATAGATCCGGCCGCCAGGTACGAACGCTGGCGCCCCGAGAGTGTCACCTGCCTTGCTGAGGTCGGTCATAGAGAGAATGAGGTCCCCAGGGTCAAGTTCAAATTCTCCGGAGTATATCCCTGCGAAAGTCTTGGCCCTGTTTGCTTCCTTAAAGCCACCGCCGATCTCGAAGTTTCCTGGCGTGACCACCACAGGCAGTTCCGGGTCCTCCGAAAACTCCTTGCCGGAAAACGCGTAGCCGTGCTTGACGCGGATGAGATCACCGAGGTGCGCATGCCTAGCCATCGAGCCGCCCAATCTGCTGACGCACAATCTTGTCCAAGCGCGCCGACTCGGCGAGCGCCGCACACAGTTCGCTCTTGAGTCGCTCAAGTTTGTCGTCGATGGCCTCACCGTCGTCCTCGACTTCAGCGGCTCCCACGTACCGCCCCGGCGCCAGGGCGTAGCCTGCAGTCTTGATCTCCTCGAGCGACGCAGACTTGCAGAACCCCGGGACGTCCTCGTACTCGATGCCCTTCCTCGCGGCCGACGCCGACCCACGCCATGCATGGAACGTGTCGCCGATTTTGACGATCTCTTTATCGGTCAAGGCGCGTTCGGCGCGCTCGACCATGAATCCCTTCTCCCTCGAAGCGTCGATGAACAGTATCTGGCCGCTTCGATCGATGGATCCTTGTTTGCCTTTCGCCTTGTCTTTCGCGAAGAACCACAAACACACCGGGATTGCGGTGCTGCGGAAGAGCTGCGTGGGTAATGCGATCATGCATGACACCAAGTCTGCGTCAACGATCTGGGCGCGAATCTCGCCCTCCCCGTTGCTATTCGACGTCATCGAGCCGTTGGCGAGCACCACGCCCGCCTTACCGCCCGGGGCAAGCTTCGACAAAATATGCTGCAGCCACGCGTAGTTGGCGTTCTTTGCCGGTGGAACGCCATATCTCCAACGAGGGTCCTCCTCATTGCGCGACCAGACTTTGACGTTGAATGGTGGGTTGGCCATTACATAATCCATCTGGAGATCGGCATGCTGATCCCGGGCGAACGTGTCGCCCCACCGGGCCCCGAGACCATTGTTGTCGATCCCGTGGATCGCGAGGTTCATCTTCGCCATCCGCCAGGTCTCCTCGATGGCCTCCTGGCCATAGACCGAGACCTGCTTCGGGTCGCCGTCGTGCTCGTAGATGAACTGTTCGGTCTGCACGAACATGCCACCCGACCCGCAACACGGGTCGTACACGCGTCCCTTCGACGGCTCGAGGACCTCGACGATCACCCGGACGACGCTGCGCGGGGTGAAGAACTCTCCGCCCCTCTTGCCTTCCGCGCGAGCGAAGTTGCCTAGGAAGTACTCGTAGACCTCACCCATCAGGTCGCGGGCCTTGTGCTCGCCCTGGCGGCTGAACCGGGCGCTGTTGAACAGGTCAACGAGCTCGCCCAGGCGACGCTGATCGATGTTGTCGCGGTTGTAGATTCGCGGAAGCGTGCCGGCAAGCGACTTGTTGGCGGCGATGACCGCGTCCATCGCCTCGTCAATCAATTGGCCGATGTTCTTGTCTGGCGAACCGTCGTCGGAGGCGAGACCCTTGGCGTTGTCCGCCAGAAATGACCAGCGTGCGATCGGCGGGACCACGAAGACCCCGGCACCCTGGTACTCGCCGGCGTCGTCGATGACATCGGCTATCTGCGACTCGTCGAAACCGTCATCGGCCAGTTCGCGTCGGATGTCTTCTCGGCGTTCGTCGTACGCATCCGAGACGTACTTGAGGAAGACCAGCCCCAGGATCACGTCCTTGTACTGACTCGCCGACAGCGACCCGCGGAGCTTGTCCGCCGCTTTCCACAGTGTGTCCTTGAGCTCTTTCATCGTCGACGGAGCCGACGGCTCTGCCTTGCGCCTCGCGGCCATTGGTGGTTCCTCTCTATCGAAGCTGCGGTTGGGACAGGGGAGCGGTCATCGACCACTCATCCCCGCCCCGCCGTTGTCCTCACGGCTGTTATGCCCGGTGTGGTTTCGGTGGTGTCAAGGGAGATGTCGCCGGCGGCGACGCCATCGATGAGCGCGACGGTCAGTTCTCTGGCGGCCGCCACCTTTCGCTCGACGGCGCGCTGGTAGTCCGCGACGTCGGCGAGAGCTCGTTCGAGTTGGTCGGACTCGGTAGAGGTGAGCCCGGGTACACGCCAGGTCTGCCACTCGGAGCCGGGTTCGCATCGCGAGTTGATGATCGCCGCGAGCGTGTGGGGACCGAGCGGCGCCCGCGGGTCGATTCGCAGGAGCTTCGCTGGAGCCTTCACCAGCGACCCGCCCACGTTGTCGATGACCGCGTGCGGGACCGGCTTCTCGACGAACACGATGTCGCCCGGATCGGTTCGTCGGGCGCGTGGATAGCGTTGCGCCGCATCGAACGGATCGAAGCGTAGCGTTCCTTCCGGCAAGACAATCACCGTTCCATGTGGGTCGGCATCCGACTCGTCGAAGCGGTTTCCCGAGCGCACCGTGATGAGTTTGCTCTCCTGTAACTCGGCTAGCGACTGATCGTGCGTCCGGAACCGTCCGGACGCTGCCTTGATGAGCACGTCCACCGTGCGTGCGGGAGTCGACGTCTGCAGCGTGGCGTGGTGGACACGGTCAGCGTGGTCGGCGAGCGCGCGGGATCGGAGGCGCGGCGCACTGGTCCCGCGGGGAACGACCGTGCCGCTTCCCCGGATCGCGATCAATTCGCGCGACCGAAAATACCGGTGGGCGCGCCGGGCATCCCGGTCGAGGATCGCGGTGACGTCGCTGGCGAGGTCGCCCAGGTCGTCGACGGAGAACCTGTCCAGGTCGGCAGTGCCGATGAGGTCCGAATCCGTCCCGCCCCGACAGATCCACAAAGCCTGGCTTTGCCGATGTGCCTCGCGCCAGAGACCGCGCGGAAGGCGTAGTGCCGCAACGACACTGCCGATCTTGAGCGTCTCGGATCGGCGGATCTGCAAGTCGCCGGCGAGGTGATCGGTGAGCGCGGCCGCAGGTGCCATGACCACCGCGACGTCGCCGTCCCGCAGATCGAGAAGGAGTGCATCCACAGCTTCCAGCACATCGCACACCTCGGACCCGATGAGCGAGGCGACACCTGCGCCGCGTGCCTGTACGGCGGTGCTCACGTCGACTCTCGCGATCGCCGCTCGCCGCCGGAGATCCCGGGCCTCGCTGTCGGTGCCCCGGACGACCAGCTCCGACGCCAGGTCGGCGCACGCGAGCGCCAGGGTCGGGTCGCCGGCCGGGACGATAGACACATCTGCGTCGAGGTGCACCACTGCGGCGCCGACAACTCCGCGGACGAGACCCAGAGCGTCGGGGGTCAGGTCGCGTACGCCGCGTGCTCTGCCCAACCGTCCTCGCTCCAGACGCGTCAGCGCATCAGGTGTGCCCAGGGAGGCGTCGACGAGCTGCTCGGTGAACCGCACCGAATCCGATGTTGCCGTGAACGCGTCGATTTCGCGTCGGATCAGTTGATCGTCAGGGTCGACTCGCGCGGCCGCAGTGGTCAGTTCGCCGTGTGATGCATCCGCGAAGTCGACTCCTGACAACGCGTACAGAGCCAGTAGGCAAACGACATCGTCGAACCGGACGTGCTCCGGCACTGCCAGAGCGTCGACGTCCAGATGTTGTTCGGCGCGGTTCTTGCCACGACCCGTTCGGTCGAGCCACTCCACGATCTCGGTGCGGTCGAAATGTTCGATGCCACCGATCGTCGAGACCGCAGTAGGGAAGGGGAACGACTCGCCGCGCACGATCGGGCGTTTGCGCCACTGGCTGACTGCCGGCCGCGTTACTCTCGCCAGGTCGGCGATGTCCTGCATCGTCAGTGTGGTCATTGCGGTCACCTCCTCGCCCTTGTCGACTGCTCATCGTTTCTCGGAGAACACTACCCAGCCGGCACTTGTACAAGGTTCGTCTCACTGTTAAGGCGGCTTAACAGTGACATGTTATCGGCAGACTTCGGCCCTGGCGCAGTCTGTGTTCGGCAGCCGATCCCCTTGGTCGGCCAGACCGGGAGGAGCTGAAATGACCGAACCGAAAGCACCCGCACACTTTGATGAACTGGCCGCAGCCGTCGTCATCGAAGGGGTGACACTCCGAGACAAAGACGTTGTCCGCGAAGCGCAGCGATGGACCACCGGCGAACGAGGGCCGATCGTCGAAGACCAGGCGACCCTCGTCGAGGCGGACCTCGAAGATTTCGTTGCCAAGGCGATCACCATTGGTTCTCACGCCCTGTCGGCGACCGGCGACGCCCAGGAATCGCGTGCGCTCGAGCGCATGATCACCGAACTCGGTGAGAGGGCTGCGTCGTCGACGGCAGAGGCCGCTTCGATGACCGACCGCAGCGTGAAAGCCGCGTCGGAGGCCGTCAGCAAGGCTGCCGCGGAAGCGCAGAAGAACCTTCGCGAAGCCGACGAGGCAACTCGCAAGTCACTCTCGGACGCCATTGCACTGATGCGCCGCGAGACCGAAGCCGAACTCAAACGGCTGTTCGGAGGTACCGACCCGGAGGTCGTCGACCGCTTCGCGCCACTGCTCGAACGTTTTGCCGCGAACCTCGACAAACGAGCCGCCGAGAACACCAGCGAACTGCTCGCCAAGGCGGCCAAACAGTTCGATCCTGCCGACCCGACATCTCCCATGGCCAAGCACACCGCAGACCTCGCCAAGCGTCAGGACGCTCTGACTGCCCAACTCGCAGAACAGCACTCGGCGGTGGCCCGTCGGCTCGACGAGGTGGTCACGGCGTTGAAGGTAGCCGAGGCGAAAGCGTCGGTGAGCAAGGTGTCCCCGATCAAGGGGAGCACCTACGAGGCCGAGATCCATCAGGTTCTCCACCAGGTCGCCGCCGGCCTCGGGGATGAGTACCTCGAAACCGGTGCCGTCGTCGGCTCGGTCGTTCGCTGCAAGAAGGGCGACGGCGTGCTGGTCGTCGACGGCGGAGGCGCGCGCGTCGTCGTCGAGGTGACCGACTCGAAGCGGGATCATTGGGGGGCGTACTTCGACGAAGCTGAACGAAACCGGAACGCCACTGCCGCGATCGGCCTGGTCCGGTCCGTGGAACAGAACTGCGGTGAGACGATCCGCGTGCTCGGTCGGCGTCGAATCGTGCTCGCTTTCGACCCGACTGCCGATGACCCCGACCTCATGCGTGCGGTCGTCATGCTCCTGCGGACCGCATCCCTGGCTGCGGCCACCAGGTCGGGCGCGCAGGAGATCAACACCGCGGAGGAGAAGATCACCGCCGCAGTCAAACAACTCGAAAAGATCGACGAGATCAAGAAGTCTGCCGGTGCGATCGCGAACAACGTGCGCAAGATCGAGAGCACCTGCGGGGCTGTCTACTCGGCCATCGACCGACTGCTGGCCGACGCCCTGAACGCGCTGGCGGGCGTGGATTCTGACGACTCGGCAATCGCCACCGAACGCGGCGTCGCGTGATGCCGGAGCCTGTCCGACTTCCCGACGCGATGGCGCCTCCGGCCGTTGACTGTTCCGTCAACACAGGGTGGTATCCGCTTCTGGTCCGTCTCCATCGTCAACTCACCGCCGTCACCGACGATTTCACCTACGTGCAGATCAAGGAGAAGTTCGGGGTCCTGCGCTGCTACGTGAACTACGGAGACTCGGTCGACGAATTCACCCGCGGTGTCTGCGAGCTCCTGATCGACGCCAGCGTGGAGGAGTCCAGCACGATCTGCGAACTGTGTGGCCGGCGCGGACGAATCCGAACGGGCATCGCCCGCGTCCGTACCGCATGCGAGTCGTGCTTCCGAGGAGTCGACATGCAGTAGGCATCCATCGGCTGTCGGGCGACCAGACGATTTCCTGGTCGGCCCTGTCAATCACCCGGGTGAATTCCGTCCGACACGCACACGTGCGCTGTGTCCGCGGCGTCACCTGGAACATCGCTACACAAGGAGAATTGAAATGCGCAAGATCATCCGCACGGCTCTCATCGGCGCCGGAGCCATCATCCCCGCGCTCGCACTCGCGGTCCCTGCCGAGGCCGTGATCACCGACCAGTACGACCGCGTGAAGACCGTATTCTGTTCGTCCGAGCGGTACGGCAACGACGTCGAATACGACAACGGCAACCGCCACTACGATCAGCGGGTCCAGCTCTCGGAGCGGAACAACAGACTCTGGTGCGGATCGTCGAGCTTCACCGAGTACAAGGAGTACGGCCAGTACATCTCGGCAGACATCCAGAACGACAACGCGAGCTACGTGTACTGCGCGATCTGGATCAACGGGCAGATCGCTGAACGCGACGAGGACCGCTCCGAGTACGGCGCTTGGGCCATGTGCTGATCGAAGCCTGCTCGACCGGGGCGCCCTTGTCTGGACGTGTAGTCCGTCCGTACCAATTTGAGCCGCGGGCCATCCGTTGAGCGCGCTGTCCGTATCGAGCCGTGGGACGATGCCGTGTCTGTCGGTACTGAGAAAGGGTCGCACATGCGTCGGATCGTGCTGGGAATCATCGGGATCGCCGCTCTGGGTGTGATCACAGGGTGTGCGGAGGAGCAGGCGCCTGCGCCGGAGACGGTGACCGCAACCGTCACCGCCACTCAGGCCACCAGCTCCACGACCGCGGTCTCCACCGGTGCCGCCGCATACTCGTCGGGGACCAGTGCTGAAGCGAGTGCCGACGTCGATGCGATCCGGTCTGTGAAGCTGGAGTTCTACAGCGGGGACAAAGTGGGAGACAAGATGATCCAGCTCAATCGACGCGGCGGTACGAGCTTCCCGGGAGTGAGCTGGACGTCGCGGTCGGAGGACGGCGACCTCGAGTCGGATGACTGTGCGGTGGTGATCGATGTGACCGGTCCAGGCGATGTCGATGAACGGTACCGGAGCGATGAATGCAGCGGCGGGCGGACGTTCAGCCAGATGCCATCGATCACCGTACCGGGCGACTACCGGATCACGGTGTCGGTGACCCCGCCCATTGGTGGACAGCCGATCGTGGCCACAGAGACGATCAAGGTGATCGGAGTCGGACAGTGAGGTGGGACAATTCACCGGTCCGGAGGACAGACCTGCTTGATCTTGCACCGTAGATTTCGTCCAATGCGTGGAGTCTTCGATCCGCGCACTTCGCGCATCGGAAGGGATGACCAATGAGAAAACGATTGACCGCCACGATGGTTGCGAGCGCTGCGGCACTGACACTCGCGGTGGGCGGAGCAAGTGAAGCATCCGCAGCGCCGACCCAGTGCACCAAGGGTGGGGGCTTCACCTACTCAGATGCGTTGTGCAAGGGCGGAAACGGTTCGTACCAGGCATATGCGGTCTGCTTCAACACAGTCAACCCCAAGCTGTTCGGGAAGAAGTTCGTGCAGAGTTCGTGGCAGAAGGCGAGAAGCGGTAAGACGGCCCGAGTGTGGTGCCCCGCGCCGTATGCCGTCGAGAGCCGTGGCATCGGGTTGCGTAACTGAGTGCACCGCGATCTATAGCCGCTCGGCGCGCACCGGAACCCGATCCCAACGGATCGCGATCCGATCGGGATCGGCCCGGTCCACGACGACCGGGATCGACTGACCAGACCGCGGGCATCGTTTCGCCTGCACGGTGCAGTCGAAGGTGACCAACCTCCCCGTCAGCTGTGGGGCGGTCACGGTGCCGATGATCCGCGCCGAATAGTAGGCGGACTCCACTGCGGTCTCTGGTTGGGCGCACACCTTGACGCGAAGCATCCCCGGCACGGGGTCGGTCATGCGCCGAATGCGCCACCACGTCGCCAGGCCCATGATGCCGCTCTCAGCGAACAACGCGCGAGAGCGGTTGCTCGACAACCAGACCGAGCGCATTCTCGGCAAACCTCGAGACCGGCCCGACGGCGGTGTCGAGCGCCTCGTCGTAGCCGTCGCGGGCCTGGCCCCACAGGCGGCCCGACGAGCCGTTCGGCGTGACCCCGATCAGGGCGATGAGCTCACCGGTGGTGGGGATGCAGATCGCCCAGACGAATCGTGTCTCCGACTCCCAGTCACGCTGCGCCGCAGCGACGAACGCGGCGGGGTCGTCGACCTCGAGATGAGACAACGCCGGGACGTCGGTGATCCGCTCGTCCGCACGAAGCGCACGCAGATACCACGTCCCGGCGTTGATCTCGACTGGTTGCATTGCCTTGTTGTACGCCCGCCCTTCGAGGCTCGTCGCTTGCGCTCCTCGCACCTCAGGGAGCAGGGGCGCTCGCACCTCAGGCAGCGAGGGAGCGGTGTGTCTTACTTCAGCTCGAGCAGCACCGTGCCCTGGGTGACGGCAGCGCCGGCCTCGATGGTGAGGCCGGTGACGACGCCGTCCTTGTGGGCGGTGACCGGGTTCTCCATCTTCATGGCCTCGAGGACGACGACCAGATCGCCGGCGGCGACCTCCTGGCCCTCCTCGACGGCGACCTTGACGACGGTGCCCTGCATCGGAGCGGCCACGGCGTCGCCGGAAACGGCTGCGCCGCCACCCTTTTTGCGCGAACGTGCCTTCGGCTTCTTGCGGACGACGCCGTTGGCCGAGCCACCACCGCCACCGAGGGCGAGATCGCCGGGCAGCGACACCTCGACGCGACGGCCGCCGACCTCGACGACGACGTTCTGCCGCGGGGCGGCCTCGTCGTCTTCGATGGGCTCGCCGCCGGTGTACGGCTCGATCGGGTTGTCCCAATCGGTCTCGATCCACTTGGTGTAGACGTCGAACTTCTCGCCGTCGCCGATGAAGGCGGGATTGGAGACGATGTGCCGGTGGAACGGGATGACCGTCGCCAGGCCCTCGACCTCGAACTCGGCGAGCGCACGACGCGAACGCTCCAGCGCCTGCTCGCGGGTCTCGCCGGTGACGATCAGCTTGGCCAGCATCGAGTCGAACTGGCCGCCGATGACGTCGCCCTCGACGACGCCGGAGTCGACGCGGACGCCGGGGCCGGTCGGCTCCTTGTAGACCGAGATCGGCCCCGGGGCGGGCAGGAAGTTGCGGCCGGCGTCCTCACCGTTGATGCGGAACTCGAAGGCGTGGCCGCGCGGGGTCGGGTCCTCGGTGAACTCCAGCTTCTCGCCGTTGGCGATGCGGAACTGCTGACGCACGAGGTCGATGCCCGCGGTCTCCTCGGTGACCGGGTGCTCCACCTGCAGGCGGGTGTTGACCTCGAGGAACGAGACCAGCCCGTCGCTGCCGACCAGGAACTCGACCGTGCCGGCGCCGTAGTAGCCGGCCTCGCGGCAGATGGCCTTGGCGGACTCGTGGATCTTGGTGCGCTGCTCGTCGGTCAGGAACGGGGCCGGGGCCTCCTCGACCAGCTTCTGGAATCGACGCTGCAGCGAGCAGTCGCGGGTGCCGGCGACGATGACGTTGCCGTGCTGGTCGGCGATGACCTGGGCCTCTACGTGGCGGGCCTTGTCGAGGTAGCGCTCGACGAAGCACTCGCCGCGACCGAACGCCGCGACGGCCTCGCGGGTGGCCGACTCGAAAAGGTGCGGGATCTCCTCGATCGTGTACGCGACCTTCATGCCACGTCCACCGCCGCCGAATGCCGCCTTGATGGCGACCGGCACGCCGTGCTCCTGGGCGAAGGCGACGACCTCGTCGGCGTCCTTCACCGGATCCTTGGTGCCGGGGGCCATCGGTGCGTCGGCCTTGAGCGCGATGTGGCGCGCGGTCACCTTGTCGCCGAGGTCACGGATCGACTGCGGGGACGGACCGATCCAGATCAGCCCGGCGTCGATGACGGCCTGCGCGAAGTCGCCGTTCTCCGACAGGAAGCCGTAACCCGGGTGGATCGCGTCGGCTCCGGACTTCTTGGCCGCGTCGAGGATCTTGTCGAAGACCAGGTACGACTCCGCCGATGTCTGCCCGCCCAGTGCGAAAGCCTCGTCGGCGAGTTTGACGAACAGTGCGTTCGCGTCGGGCTCGGCGTAGACCGCGACGCTCGCGATGCCTGCATCCCGGGCGGCGCGGATCACGCGGACAGCGATTTCGCCACGGTTGGCGATGAGGACCTTGCTGATTGCGGACGGAGTGTTCGCAGAGGTACTGGGCACTTGTTCTCCTGGGCCTTACTCGTACTCAGGTGCACGACGCGGTAGCGCACGCGACACGTTGGGCGGACGTCGGTCAAGTCTGGCGGCCCGCCGTCACCGGCCGGGATGCGGACGGCGAGGGCGATGCGACACCTTCGCGGTGCAGGTGTCGCGACCTTCCGGGCAATACCCTAGCCCACCGAGCAATCGTTCGGTGGAGCCCTGGGTCACAACGCCGGAGAGAATGTGCTCGCATCACCGAGGCGTCGGACCAGTTCGGCGAAAGCACGCAGGTAGGCGTGGACGGGACCACCTGTCGGGTCGATCGCCCAACCGTCTTCGGAACGGGCCTCGGCGGCGGGAAATGTGACGTTTCCCTCATGTTGTGCACCCGGAGTGTTCGCCGAGGCGGCGACGCCGAGCTCACGCAGCGGCGACTCGCGCGGGAACCGGGCGGAGTACCGCAGTCCCGACGGGGTGCGGTTGATCCAGATGTACACCTCGTCGGGCGAATAGCTGTGACTGCGGAGGACCTTCGCACGCCCCGCGTCGGCGGCCCCGGCGCCCGGTGCATAGCGCGTGTCGATGAACGAGATGACGAACCGCGGGCCACCCTCGTGCCCGATCAGGTCGGCCACCCGCAGGAACGGCAGCGAAGCGCCCTGACGCCCGTGCTTGAGCGCGGCGGTGGATCGGACGACGGCCTGGTCGAACGTCGGGGAGTCGGACATGTCGAGACAGAAGGGAGCGACCCCGACGAACCAGCCGAGGGAGGTCAGCCAGCGGGCGTCGTCGCGCGTGTGCCGCGGCAGCACACAACGGAACTGCCGATCGCCGGTCAGTTCGTGGTGCACCACGGCGAAGGCCGCCAGCACTCCGGCGGTCAGCGTGCCGCCGGCCTCCGAGCAGATCGCGGTGAACCGGTTGGCCGTCGCGTCGTCGGCGACCACACCCCACAGCGACTCCTGGGGGAGTGCCGCGTCCGTGTCGACATCGTCGGGGGCGGCATCGTCGGGGGTGCGGTGATCGTTGGCCGGGTCAGCCGTGTGCAGGCCGGGCATGTCACCGTTGCCGGCGGCCAGGAACTCCGACCACAAGCCGACGGCCGGATGATCGCGCCCGGTCTGGTCGGCGAGCCGGCGTTCCGCGGCGCTGAAGTCGACATAACTGCCGACCTCGGGCAGATTCGCGCCGCGATGCTCCCGCGCCGCCCGGTACATCGACACCAACTCCTGCTGGGCCATGATCAGCGAGTACCCGTCGACCAGCGAGTGATCGGCGGCGAAGAGGAGCGTGAACGAGCGTTCGCGTCCGACCGTCGCGAACCGGTAGGCCGGCCAGTGCAGCGGTGCGGTGGCGCGATCGAACGAGCCCGCCAGTTGCTCGACGAGCGGACCCGACTCGGCGTACCAGCCGACCCGGCCCATCTTGAGTTTCACGGTCCCCGGCGCGGTGGTCAGCCGCTGCAGGCCGGAGCCCTTGATGACGACGTGACTACGCAGCACCTCGTGCCGGTCGATCCACTGGGTCAGCACCGACCGGATGGCCGGGATCGACAGCGGCTCGTCGAACTCGATGCTCAACCCGAGCCAGGCCTCACGTCCGCCCTCGCGACGCGTGCGGACCCGGTACTCGAACGCCGCCCGCAGATGCTGCTCGTGATTATGCGAGGTCAGGCGCGAATCGTAGTCCCAATTACCCAGTCCGCCCGGCACATACGGAGTCCACTCGACGAGACCGCCGGGCGCGATGGGTTCGTCGCGGATCTGGATGAACTTCATGCCCCGGGCGTGTCGGGCACCTGGCCGCGAACCTGCGCCTTGATGCGGCCCAGCATGCCCGCCATACCCCGCAGGCGCAGCGGACTCACGGCGCTGCCGAGTCCCAGGTCGTAATAGAAATCCGATGGCACGTCGAGGATTTCGCGCGCCGACGCGGTGTCGAGCCCCTGATGCAGGATGGCGGCGAAACCGCGGGTCGTCGGCGCCTCGCGCGGAGCGCTGAAATACAGCCGCACCGACGACGGGTCCGCGGCGTCGACGGACAGGAAGACCGGCGACTGGCACTCGGGTACCGGTTCCATCGCATCCTGCTCGAGATGCGCCGGTATGTCCGGCAATTCGCCGGCGAACTCGAGCAGGAGCGTGACCTTGTCGGAGTCGCCGAGTGCGCCGAAGTCGTCGACGATCTCGGCCAGGGCTGGAGGCAGACTCATCGTGCGGTCGGGTTCACTCGGTGCCGGGAACGGCGCCCGGCTCCTCGCCGACGGCGATCGGCACGCGCACCGCGTTGCCCCACTCGGTCCACGATCCGTCGTAGTTGCGGACCGCGGTGTGCCCCAGCAGATGTGTCAGCACGAACCAGGTGTGGCTCGACCGCTCACCGATGCGGCAGTAGGCGATCGTGGGCGTCTTCGGGTCGAGCCCGGCGTAGATCTCGTCGAGTTCGGCTCGGCTGCGGAAACGGCCGTCGGGGGCGGCGGACTTCGCCCACGGGATCGAGATGGCGGTCGGGATGTGCCCGCCGCGCAGCGCGCCCTCCTCCGGGTAGTCCGGCATGTGCGTGCGCTCGCCGGTGTACTCCTGCGGAGAACGGACGTCGACGAGGGGCTCGGTGCCCAGGGCCTCCAGGACCTGCGGCGCAAACGCGCGGATCTTGGCGTCGTCGCGCTCGACCACCGGGTAGTCCGACCGCGGGTAATCGGGGACGTCGAAGGAGGTGTCACGGTCCTCGGCCATCCAGGCGTCGCGGCCACCGTCGAGCAGGCGGACGTCCTCGTGGCCGAACAAGGTGAAGACCCACAGCGCGTAGGCGGCCCACCAGTTGCTCTTGTCGCCGTAGATCACGACGGTGTCGTCGCGTTCGATTCCCTTGCTGCGCATCAGTTCCGCGAACTGCTCGCCGTTGATGTAGTCGCGCGTGACCGGGTCGTTGAGATGAAGGTGCCAGTCGATCTTCTGAGCGGTCGGGATGTGGCCGATGTCGTAGAGCAGCACATCCTCGTCGGACTCGATGATCTTGAGTCCTTTGGCGCCGAGATGCGCCGACAGCCACTGGGTCGTCACCAGCCGCTCGGGGTGGGCGTAGTCGGCGAAGGCCGGATTCGGGTCGGTGTCAACGCTCACGGTGCTCTCCAGCTCGCTGTTCGGACGTTCCGCGTGGATCACGCGCGGACCATCTGCGGTCCCGCTGATAAAGCGTAGGGCATCGGCCGGAGCGTGCTTCGATCAGACGACAAACCCCAGGTGAAGCGGGTCCCGCCTGCTACGTTCGCCGAATGATCGATCGACGCGGGCCCCTCGCGATGCGGTGGGCGGTCGCTCTGGCCGCCGTGGTGACACTGTCTGTCGGAAGCGGATGCGCACTCATCCCGTCCGAGGATTCCGGGGAGTCCCGTCCGTCGTCCGCGTCGACAAGCAGCGCACCCAGTCCGACGCCGTCGCGCTCAACGGACCCGACCGGCGACGCCGACGCGGCGCAGTGCCGGCCCGACGACTGCCCGAAGTTGCCGACGCCGACCGCGGAACTCATGACCAGCGGGGTCACCCCGGCCAATGTGGACACCGCGGTGCCCGACTACCTGACCACGCTCCTCGACGACCTCGACCAGACATGGGGTGGGTGGTTCGACGAACTGGGCTGGGGCGACCCGGCACCGGGACGGGTGCTGATCGAGTCCGGCACCTCCTTCGCCACGGAGTGCATTGCCGGCGAAGAGGATTCGAACCCGGTACCGATCCCGTCCGACGAGGCCAACGCGTTCTTCTGTGGAGTGGACACCGAACCGAACGGAGAGGGCACCCCGACCGAGGGCAGCATCGTGCTCCCGGTCGACACCTTCGCGGCCATCTGGGACGGCAACGTCTTCGGGGTGCCGTCGCCGATCGTCGGCGACTTCACCGCGGCGATCGTGGTCGCGCACGAGTACGGCCACAACGTCGTGTTCCGGATGGCCGAGGCGTTCGACATCCCCGACAGCCGTCTCCCGGCCGGCAAGAACAGCGAGCTCATCGCCGACTGCCTGGCCGCGAACTGGGGTGCGACCGCCTACCAGCGTGATGCGCTCGGCGCGCGGGAGATCCTTCAGGTCGCGACGCTGCTGCCGATCATCGGCGACACCGGCGGCGCCTCCGGACACGGCTCGGCGCGCGAACGTGCGGTGGCGTTGACGGTCGGACTGACCGGCCCGCAGTTCAACCGCCAGGGTCAGCCGGTCGACTGCATCGAGCGGTACTGGCCGGAATTCTTCGAGGTGGAGTAGGGCCACCTCAGGGAGCGGGTCGTCGTCAGTGGCGCCAGAAGTCGGTCACCGAGAGCCCGACGTCGGCCAGGAGGGTGCGGACCAGCGGCAGGCCGATACCGATGACCGACGACGGGTCGCCCTCGATACGCTCGACCAGCCAGCCACCCAGACCGTCGAGGGTGAATGCGCCGGCCACCTGTAGAGGTTCACCGCTGGCGACATACCGCTCGATGACGTGGTCGTCGGCGGCGGCGAAATGGATCGTGGTGGAGCTCGTCCCGCCGGCGGTCGCGGGCCGGTCGAGGCGGATCAGGTGATGGCCGGTCAGCAGGTCCGCGCTACGACCGCCCATCTCCGACCACTGCGCGACGGCGCGTTCGGGGGTGTGCGGTTTGCCGAGCAGCCGGCCGCCTAGATGGAGCATCGAGTCGCAGCCGATGACGGCCACGGGGCTGCCGGACCCGGCGAGTTCGGCGATCTCCGGAAGTGCCGCAACGGCTTCCGCCTTCGCGCGGGCGAGTTCGGCGACCACCACACCGGCCGGTGTGGAATCGGGGAGCGCGGCGAGGAGCGCATCCTCGTCGACATCCGACACCCGCACGACCGGCTCGACGCCTGCCGCCCGAAGGATGCGGAGCCGGGCAGGGGAGGCCGAACCGAGTACGAAGATCGGGCCGGGAGTACCCGGCCCGATCTCGGATTCGGATGTCATCGTCAGTAACGCAGGTTGGTGAAGCTTCCCGGACCGCCCCACTGCGGACGCAGCCGGTCGATCGGGTGGCCCCAGTCGTTCCGGGTCTCGGGCTCGGCCGAACCGCCGCCCGAACCGGCGCCGGCGAGGACGGTCACCAGCACGGCGAGGTCCTCGTCGGTCGGATTGCCGCCGACGACCGTCAGGAACGGACGCTCGGACTTCGTGGAGTCTTCGCTCACGGAATTCTCGCTCTCGGAACTGACCGCTGGTGTCACAGGGGGATGTTGCCGTGCTTCTTGGGCGGCAGGTTGACCATCTTGCGCTCGAGCAGCTTGAGCGCGGTGGCGATCTGACCGCGGGTGTGGCTCGGCGGGATCACCGCGTCCACGTATCCGCGGGCGGCCGCGACATACGGGTTGACGAGGGTGTCCTCGTACTCCTCCTGCAGCTGCAGACGCAGTGCGTCGACGTCCTCGCCCTTGGCGGCCGCGTCCTTGAGCTGGCTGCGATACACGAACCCGACCGCACCCGAGGCGCCCATGACGGCGATCTGGGCGGTGGGCCACGCCAGGTTCACGTCGGCACCCATGTGCTTGGAGCCCATGACGTCGTACGCGCCGCCGTAGGCCTTCCGGGTGATGACGGTGATCTTGCCGACCGTCGCCTCGCCGTAGGCGTAGAGCAGCTTCGCGCCGCGACGGATGATGCCGCGGTACTCCTGATCGGTGCCGGGAAGGAAGCCCGGGACGTCGACCAGGGTGACGATGGGGATGTTGAAGGCGTCGCAGGTGCGCACGAACCGGGCGGCCTTCTCCGAGGCGTCGATGTCGAGGCAGCCGGCGAACTGCGTCGGCTGGTTGGCGACGATGCCGACGCTGCGGCCGTCCACCCGGCCGTAGCCGATGATGATGTTCGTCGCGTACTCGGCCTGCACCTCGAGGAACTCGTCGTCGTCGAGGATGCGACGGATGACCTCGTGCATGTCGTAGGGCTGGTTCGGCGAATCCGGGATCAGCGTGTCGAGCTCGAGGTCCTCTTCGGTGAGGGTGTCCTCGATGGAACCGGCGGCCGGCTGCGCGACGGGCAGACGCGGGGCATTGGCGCGGTTGTTGCTCGGCAGGTAGCTCAGAAGTTCCTTGACGTACTCCAGGGCGTCCTCTTCGTCGGAGGCGACGTAGTGCGCGGTGCCCGACTTCGACATGTGCGTGTGGGCGCCGCCGAGCTCCTCCATCGTCACCTCTTCACCGGTGACCGTCTTGATGACGTCCGGACCGGTGATGAACATCTGGCTGGTCTGGTCGACCATGACCACGAAGTCGGTGAGCGCGGGGGAGTACACGTGACCGCCGGCCGCGGCGCCCATGATCAGCGAGATCTGCGGGATGACACCGGAAGCACGCACGTTGCGGTGGAAGATCTCGCCGTAGAGGCCGAGCGAGACCACGCCCTCCTGGATGCGGGCGCCGGCGCCGTCGTTGATGCCGATCAGGGGGCGACCGGTCTTGATCGCGAGGTCCATGACCTTGACGATCTTCTCGCCGTAGACCTCGCCGAGGCTGCCGCCGAAGACCGTCGAATCCTGCGAGAAGACGCAGACCTCGCGACCGTCGATGGTGCCGTAACCCGAGACGACGCCGTCACCGAGCGGGCGGCGCTCGGCGAGTCCGAAGTTGGTGCTGCGGTGCCGGGCGAGGGCGTCGAGTTCGACGAAGGACCCCTCGTCGAGCAGGTGGGTGATCCGTTCCCGCGCGGTGAGCTTGCCCTTGGCGTGGGTCTTCTCGACGGCGGCCTCACCCACCGGATGCTTGGTCTCCTCGAGACGATTGCGCAGATCGGCGAGCTTTCCCGCCGTCGTGTGGATGTCGGGAGCGGCGGCGTCGTCGCGCGAAGCAGTGGTCATGACTGACGATGCTAACTACCCGAGTGTGAGCCACGTCAACCGGATCAACGTGAGATATCCCTCAGGTTTACGAGCGATCGGTCGGTGGGCCGGCGGGTCGACCGTGAAACCGGTGGTATCCGTTCGTGCGGAGGCGGCGGCAAGTAGTTTCGTCAGGTATGAGTCTCGACGCCGATCTGCTCCGCACCCGTCTCACCGGCACCCGCTGGCACCGGATCGAGGTGGTCGAGGCGACCGGTTCGACCAATGCCGACCTCGTGTCGCGCGCCTCCGGCGAATCCGTCGGGGGCGCCGTGCGGATCACCACCGACCAGACCGCCGGACGTGGCCGCCACGCCCGCACCTGGACCGCGCCGGCCGGCACGCAGCTGGCCATGTCGGCCGCGCTCGACGTCGCCGACCACACCGAGGACCTGGGCTGGCTGTCGCTGCTGGCCGGACTCGCCGCCGTGCAGGGTGTCGACGACGCGATGGGGATCCGTCCGACGCTCAAATGGCCGAACGACGTGCTGATCGACGGCAAGAAGGTCGCGGGCATCCTCTCGGAATACACCCGCAGCGAGCATGCCGCAGGTGGCCCGGGAGGCGTGGCGGTGATCGGCACCGGGCTCAACACCACGATGGCGGAGGAGCAGCTGCCGGTCCCGGCCGCCACCTCGCTCCGGCTCGCCACCGGCCGCGACGTCCCGCTGACCGAGCTCGCCGCGTCGTACCTGCGGGCGCTCTCCGAGCTGCTCGACCTGTGGCCGCACGACCTGGACGGGCTCGCGGCGCGGTACCGCGACGACAGCGACACCATCGGCCGCCGCGTACGGCTGGTCCTGCCCGGCAATCGTGAGGTCGTCGGCACCGCGACCGGTGTCGACCCCTCCGGCCGGATCGTCGTCGACGCCGACGGTGAGCAGGTGGTGGCCGCCGCGGGCGATGTCACCCACCTGCGGCCGGAGTGACTACTAGCGCTGGACGCTCTTGCCGGCCATCGCCGGGATAATCGTCAGCGAGGGCAGGCCGATCACCAGATGCACGATCGCGGTCTCGATGCCCACCGAGATCTGGTTGTAGGTCAGGATCGGGATCAGCACGGCCGCCACCAGCAGCAGGCCGACGATCCACCGGTAGAACTGATCGGGTGACGGCGTGACCAGGTGCAGCACGTACCAGAGCGCACCCGCGGCGAGCGCGCACAGGAAGCCGACGACGCCGAACCAGAGCTCGCTGGCGGCGACCGGGTTCCACACGCCGAACTTGCCCGACTCGTTCACCTTCTCCACGAATGCGGAGATGATCCAGGCGACGAGCCATGCCGCGAGACCGGTCACCACGCCGGTCATGACCACACCGCCGGCGAAGGTGACGGGATTGATGTCCGGGCCACGACGGGGCTTGGCGGGCTGGCCCGGCCGGCCGTAGGCGCCCTGGCCCCCGTACGGATCTCCCGCATAGGGATCGGCGGCGTACGGATCGCGCGCATACGGGTCGTTCTGGCTGCTGTAGGCACGCGACTCGGGTGTGTAACCGGACTCGTAGCGCGCGGTCCGCGGGTCGCGGGGATCCTGGTAGCTCATGGCGTTCTCCTCCCCGACCGGTCGTGGGAGCCGATGGTCGGATCTGGTGTCGGTCGGATCTGGTGTCAGGGCCCTGGCATGCTCACGGCACGAGGACGGCGGTCGGCGTGATTGGCAGTCTACTGCGGCACCCGGCCGTTTATGCTGAGCCGCATGGCCTATCCGCGGGAGAACCTGGCGTCGGGGGAACGCGTCGTCCTCCATCGGCACCCGCACTGGAAATGCCTGCTCGGGCCGTTCCTCTTGTTCGGGCTCCTCACCGCCGCCGCCGGCGTACTCCTCGGCGTCATCACCTCGTCGGGGTTGCGGTCGACACCGCAGACCGTGCTGCTCATCGCGGTCGCGGCGGTCTGGGCCATCGGCTTCTGCTGGTACTTCGTCCGCCCGCTGATGTCCTGGAAGACAACGCATTTCGTGCTCACCGACCGGCGGGTGATGTTCCGCAACGGAATCATCACCCGGTCGGGCATCGACATCCCGATCCGCCGGATCAACACCGTCGAGTTCCGGCACGGCCTCGTCGACCGGATGCTGCGCACCGGCACGCTGGTCATCGAGTCGGCCTCCGACGAACCGCTGTCCTTCGACGACATCCCACAGGTGGAGAGGGTGCACGCGCTGCTGTATCACGAGGTGCTCGACGTCCACGACGACGAAGATCATCCGTGGGACGGACACCGGCGCGATTCCCACGACCAGCCCGCCGACGGTCCCGTGCACCCCGGTGACCGGGCGGAGAACCGGGGGGTCCGCGACCGATGACGACCGTGCTGCTCGCCGAGGACGACGCCGCGATCGCCGAACCGCTCGCGCGGGCGCTGTCGCGTGAGGGTTACGGCTGCGAGGTGGTCTCGACCGGGGCGGATGCCCTGGAGAAAGCCCTCGACACCCGCTATGAACTACTCATCCTCGACCTCGGGCTACCGGTGCTCGACGGTCTGGAGGTGTGCCGGCGGGTACGGGCCCAGCGACCCGCGCTCGCGGTGCTGATGCTGACCGCACGCACCGACGAGGTGGATTTCGTGGTCGGCCTCGACGCCGGCGCCGACGACTACGTCGGCAAGCCGTTCCGCCTGGCCGAGCTGCTGGCGCGGGTGCGTGCCCTCCTGCGGCGTCGCCAGCCCGGCGACGTCGTCCTCGAGGGCGGTGCCCTGCGCCTGGACGCGCGGGCGCGCCGCGTCCTGGTGAACGGACACGACCTCACCCTGGCCAACCGCGAGTTCGACCTGCTGCGCTTCCTCATGGAACGCGCGGGCGAGGTGGTGACGCGCGAGGAGATCCTCACCGAGGTGKGGGGTTCGGCCGACCTGCGGTCGTCGAAGACCCTGGACATGCACATCTCGTGGCTGCGCCGGAAGATCGGCGACGACCGCCACGACCGTCCCCGCCACATCGTGACCGTGCGCGGCGTCGGCTTCCGGTTCGACCCCTAGTCGTCTCATGCGCCGTCGCCTGCTCACGACCATGATCGCCGTCCTGCTGGCGGTCGGTGGGCTGCTGGGCATCCCGCTGAGTGTCGTTGCGTGGTGGTGGGTCGCCGACAACGCGCACCAGGACCTCGACAACCGGCTGAAGGTCATCGCAGACCAGCTGATCCGGCAGGAGGGGGCCGACGGCCGGATCCCGCCGGAGTCCCTCGACCGTGAGGCGTTCCAGCTGCTGCTGCCGCCGAACGGCAGCCTGATCGTCACCTTCCCCGACCCCACCGGCACCCTGCAGCGCACGGTGGTCGGGGCGGATATCAGCGAGCCCCGGCTCTCGGAGTCCATCGTGCTCGGCGCAGCCGGGACGCTGACCCTGTCCATCCCGCGCGACGAGGTGCGCAACGACCAGTTCACCGCCGCCTCGATCGTGGCCGTCATCGTCGTCGCGTCCGTCATCGGCGGCACGCTGGTCGCCGCGGTCACCGCGGGTCGGATCGTCGATCCGCTGACCGATCTCGCCGATCGGGCCGCGACCATGGGCCGGGGCGACTTCCGGACCCAGTGGAAGATGTACGGCATCGCCGAACTCGATCGGGTGTCGCGTGCACTGGCCGACGCGAACGCCGAACTCGCGCTGCGCCTCGAGCGCGAGCGAGAGGTCGCCGGTGACGCCTCCCACCAGCTGCGCAGCCGCCTCACCGCGATCCAGCTGCGCCTGGAGGAACTCTCCTTGCACGATGACCCCGCGGTCGTCACCGAGGCCGAGGCCGCCCTCGATCAGATCGAGCGGCTCGCCGCCGAACTCGACGAGCTGGTCGAGGCGTCCCGGGCCGACGAACCCGCGCCCGAGTTCGTCGACGTGTCGGACATGCTGACGACGCTGGTCGGGGATTTCCGGCACGCCTTCGAGGCGAGGGGCCGCGAACTGCTGGCGACCTTCGACGGCGTCCCGCACGCGCTGACCGCGAACCCGGGTCGTCTCCGCGAGGCGGTCAGTGTGCTGGTCGACAATGCCCTGCAGCACGGCCGCGGGACCTGCCGGATCCACGTCGGCACCCTGCCCGCGGGGGACCTGGTGCGCATCACCGTCGCCGACGAGGGTGACGGGGTCGCCGACGAGATCGCCGCACACATCTTCCGTCGGGGATTCTCGGCCGGGCGACGGCCCGGCGCGGGCCGGAGCGGGGTCGGCCTGTCACTCGCGCGGGCATTGATCGAATCCGACGGTGGCCGACTCGAACTGACCGTCCGGCGACCGCCGGTGTTCGCGATCGTCGTGCCCGCGCGGCTGGTCACCGGACGCGATCAGCTCGGCACCGACCGGGGCGACTCCGAACTCGCCGACGAGATCGACGAGAACTCTGGTCGGTCCCCGCGATCGGGCGTCAGGCGTGACCGAGTTCCTCATCGTTGAGCTCGGCGAGCGAGGGGTGCAGGTCGGTCGATCCGGCGTCCCCGCCGCGCAACTGTTCTTCGGGGAAGGCGAACTTGCGCAGTGCCCAGAACCGGAACGCCATCTGCATGAGGTTGCCGATGATGTAGCCGAGCACGAAGTCGATGACCACGATCTCGGACACGCTCAGGTTGGAACGCATGTCGAAGATGTTGTTGGCGACGAACAGTGGAGCGGCCTGGAGGATGACGCCGATACCGCTGATGGCGAAGAACAGCATCGCCTCGTGGTGACGTTCGCGGCCGCCGCGGTTCTTGAACGCCCACTCGCGATTGAGGATGTAGCTCAGGATGGTGGCCAGGACGCCGGCGATGACCTTGGCGATGACCGGCTTGGTCTCCAGGACCGTGAGGCTCAGGCTGTAGAAGATGGCGAGGTCGAAGACGAAGGTGGTCCCGCCGACCATCGCGAACTTGATCAGTTCGTGGTGCCGCATCACGAGCCGACGGACCGGCGCTGGGAGGCGGGCGATCATCTCGTCGATCAATGGCACAAGATCCGAGTGTACGAAACGAAACCGCCGGGACACGTGCCGGGCGGTTGTGCGAATGATGCCGCATACATGCCACGATGGTGCGCGTGAATTCACGCGAGCAGGTCGGCGGTGCCGTGTCCCCGTCGTCGCAGGTGCCGCCGGTCCCTGAGTCGGGGCGCCCGGGCGGCCGGGCGTCGGGGATGCCGACCGTGACGATGATCGGCGGTGGGCAGCTCGCTCGGATGACCCACCAGGCCGCCATCGCGCTGGGTCAGTGCCTGCGGGTACTGGCGGCCTCGGAATCCGATCCGGCCGCCCAGGTCAGCGCCGACGTCGTCCTGGGGTCGCACGACGACCTCGACGATCTGCGCCGCGCCGCGTCCGGGTCGGTCGCGGTGACCTTCGACCACGAGGGTGTCCCGCTGGCGCACCTGCAGGCACTCGAAGCCGACGGTGTCGCGGTGCTGCCGCCGTCGAAGGCGCTGCATTTCGCACAGGACAAGCTCGCCATGCGGGTCCGGCTGGCCGAACTCGGCCTGCCCGTGCCCGACTTCGCCGACCTGTCCGGGGACCGGGTCGCGGCCCGGTCTCGTCTGATCGAGTTCGGCGAGGCCAACGACTGGGCGATCGTCGTCAAGGCGGTCCGCGGCGGTTACGACGGCCGCGGTGTGTGGCTCGTCGACGGCGCGGACGACGCTCTCGCGGTCTTCGACGACTACCCCGAAGACGCACCGGCGCTACTAGCCGAACAGAAGGTGCCGATGCGACGAGAGTTGTCTGCGATGATCGCGCGGTCGCCGTTCGGTCAGGGTGGGGCGTGGCCGGTGGTCGAGACCATCCAGCGCAACGGGCAGTGCGCGGTCGTCCTGGCACCGGCTCCCGGGCTCGACGACGAGGTCGCCGCGCAGGCACAGCAGATGGCGTTGCGGCTGGCCGACGAGCTCGGTGTGGTCGGTGTGATGGCGATGGAACTCTTCGAGACCGTCGACGGCGAGCTGGTCGTCAACGAACTGGCGATGCGTCCGCACAACAGCGGGCACTGGACGATGGACGGCGCGGTGACCTCCCAGTTCGAGCAGCACCTGCGCGCCGTCCTCGACTATCCGCTGGGCAGTACGGCACCGAGTGCGCCGGTGACGGTGATGGCCAACATCCTCGGCGCGGCGGACGCACCGGCGATGTCGATGGACGAGCGGCTGCACCACCTCATGGCCCGGATGCCCGAGGCCAAGGTGCATCTCTACGGCAAGGGCGAGCGACCCGATCGCAAGATCGGGCATGTGAACATCGTCGGGCGCGAAGGGGATTCGCCGGAGTCGGTACGGGAGCGTGCCGAACGCGCGGCCCAGTGGATGTCGCGGGCGACGTGGACCGACGGATGGGATGAACATTCATGAGTGAGACGCAGGGCCCGCGGGTGGGCCTGATCATGGGCAGTGATTCGGACTGGCCGACGATGAAGGCGGCCGCCGAGGCCCTCGCCGAGTTCGACGTGCCGTTCCAGGTGGGTGTCGTCTCGGCTCACCGCACGCCGCAGCGCATGCTCGACTACGCGGCCGGCGCGGCGGGCCACGGCATCGAGGTGATCATCGCGGGCGCCGGTGGCGCCGCGCATCTTCCGGGCATGGTCGCGTCGGCGACCCCGCTGCCGGTGATCGGGGTACCGGTCCCGCTGCGGCATCTCGACGGACTGGATTCGCTGCTGTCGATCGTGCAGATGCCCGCCGGGGTCCCGGTGGCCACGGTGTCGGTCGGCGGCGCCCGCAACGCCGGGCTGCTCGCGGTCAGGATCCTCGCCGCCGCCGACGCCGACCTGCGCGCCCGGATGGTCGAATTCCAGCAGGGGCTCGAGCAGATGGTTCTCGACAAGGACGCGGCGCTCCAGCAGGAACTGTTGGGGGAGTAGGTCTTCCGCCGATCAGATCGTCGGCTGCAGGCCGAGTTTCGCGGTGAAGAAGTCGATGACCCGATCGTAGGCCTCGCGGGTCGGCTGCCCGGGCTCGTCGCGGAGGTCTTCGGTGAGCACCGAATGTGGCCGCGGCAGCATCGAATCCGGGTTCGCGGACTCGTCGGGTAGCTCGATGCCGATGAAGGCGTCGCCGAGGATCTCCCGGAGATACGCGAATCGGGCTCCCGGCACGAGACGGTCGCCCTGGAAACGAAGACCCATCACCTCGAGGCCGCGTGCGCACCGCGCTTGCACCAGAGCGAGATCCGACTCGCTCACGTCGATGGCCCGCGCGCGCCCCGGCAACACCGCGATCGGCAGTGAGGGCTGGGACAGCACCGGGGCGAGCATCCGCTCGTCGGTGGCCATCGCGAGTGCGAACCCGCCGGTGAAACACATCCCGACGGCACCGACCCCGGGGCCGCCGCACCGGTCGTGTTCGCGGGCGGCCAACGCCCGCAGCCACGACGCGACCGGTGACGTCTTGCCGGTGGCCAGGATCGTGAACTCGCGGGTGATGCAGGCCCGGGCGATGGTGCCGAGCATGTTCGTCGCCGAGCCGACCGCGCCGAGGTTGTCCGGGCGAGGATCACGGCCGTCGACGCCGAACAGCGACGGCAGCACCGCGGTGGCGCCCGCCCCGGCCACCCGGCGCGCGACGTCGGCGACCTTGGGGCTGATCCCCGGCATCTCGCCCGATGACGATGACGGCGGGACCGCTGCCGAGGCGATGCACCCGGCGGGTGGTCCCGTACAGGGTCACGTCCTCGGCGTCGAAGTCGTCGAGCGGGTCGTCGGCCATCAGATCACGCCGCGTGCAGTGTGCCGAGGAGTGCGGAGTCAAAAAGTCGCGCCGGGATGCGGGCACCCCGGGCGATGTCCGGCGAGTCCGACGGCACCACCCGCGGACCGGTCACCCGGTAGTGCCGGTTCTTGCGGATCAGGCCGAAGGTCCCGGCGGCCCGCACATTGCGGACCCAGTCGGTGTGCCGCCCGTACGTGAGGATGATGGTGAGCCGATCGCCGTCGACCCACGCCATCACCGGGATGGAGTAGTGCCTGCCGGACTTGCGTCCGACGTGCTCGACCATCGCGTACGGGGCCAGGCGGGGCGCCCATTGTCGCTGGATGGGATTGGTCACTCGCTTGTTCAGCCGGGCCACCGCGCGGGGGATTCGCATGTCCCCACTGTGCCCGATCGACGGCGTGCCCGCGGGGTTCACGACAGGATCAGGGTGGCCTTTTCCATCTCGGCGATCGCCGCGAGCCGTTCCGGTGAGGCCGCGGAGACGTGGACGAGGCTGCCGCCCGCCAGCAGAGGTGCCAGGAGGTGGGCGATCACCCGGTCGCCGGAGTACCACGGCCGGGTGGACACCACGCGGGCGCCCGGTCCGATTCCCTCGCGCTCGGCCGTCGCCCGGGCGTCGTCGAGCGCCTCGCCGATGGCGGCGCCCKCGAGGGTGGCCGACGCCGGATAGCGGGAGACGAACTGATCGCCGTGGACGCGGACGACGCTGCCGTAGTCGCCGACGCCGGGCGGCAGGTCGCGCAGCGGCAGCGCGAACGGATCGAGCGAGGCGACCACGATCTCGTCGACGTCGGGATGGCTGTCCAGGCGATCACGGCTGGTGAACACGACCATCGGGTCTTCGGTGGAGTCGAAGTGCACCTCGGCGCCCGCCCAGAGCGCGCCCAGCAGGATGCCGGCCGTCTGCCAGTGCTCCGGGAGATCGACCGCGACGACATCGCCTTCGGCGACCCCGATCTCGTCGCGTAGGTAGTTCGCGGTCTTGGCCGCCCAGTTGCCTAGGGTCGCCGCCGAGAGCTCGGTGCGCTCGCCGGTCGCGTCGTCGTAGTAGGTCAGCAGCGGACGCGAATGATCGGCGACCGCGGCGAAGATCGCGTCGGTGAGAGTGTTCGGAGTCAGTTCACGCACATGGGCCCCTCGTTGCCCGCGGTGATCGGCGGGCGCTTGTTGCCGACGCGCTCGCTCGCCGGGGTGTTGTCGGTCTGGTCGCCGGTGTCGCTGATCGAGCCCGGACCGGCGTAGGTGTTGGTCAGCACCACCTTCAGCTGGTCGTCGGCGAGAGCGGGATCGGCGACGACCTGGGCGCCGCCGAGATCCTTGGCGAGGAGCCGAGCGGCGTCGCTCTCCTCCTTGGCGTACACGATCGAGTCCTTCGTGTCGGCCTTGCCGCTGGAGGTGGCTCCGACCCGGAAACCCTTGTTGGTCAGGATGTTCGCGACATTCGAGGCGAGCCCGTCGATGGTTCCTGCGTTGACCACGTTGACCGTGTAGTCGCCGCGCTGGATGCCCTGCGTCTGCTTCGGTGCCAGCAGGTCACCGGTGAAGGCCTGGACCTCGCGCGGGTCCACCTGGACGACGCTCTGCTGACCGTCCTCGCTCCAGCCCTGCTCGGTCACGATCGGGATGGTCGCGAACTTCACCCGGCCGCCGCTGAGGTCCTTGAGCTGTTCGGCGAACCGGATGATGTCCCAGTCGTCGTCGATGACCACCGACCGCGACACCGCGTTCTGCAGCTCCGACAACTTGCCCGGGTCGGTCAGGGTGTTCGCCGAGATGATCTTCTGCGTCAGCGACGCCATGAACGCCTGCTGGCGGGTGATGCGGTCGAGATCGCCGCGGGGGAGGCCGTGGCGCTGACGCACGAAGCTGAGCGCCTTGGGCCCGTCGAGAGTCTGACGGCCGGCGCGGAACCGCGCGCCCGTGAAGGGATCCCGGACCGCCTCGTTCAGGCAGACGTCGATGCCGCCGGCCGCGTTCGTCAGCAGCACGAAACCAAGCAGGCCCACCTCCGCGTAGTGGTCGACCTGCACGCCGGTCAGGTTGGCGACGGTGTCCACCAACGCCTTCCGGCCCGCCAGGGTGCCCTCGGACTCGGCCTCGCCCTCCGACTTGCCGTCGGTGACCGCTTGCGCGCGAACGGTTTCGCGCGTCGTGCCGTAGGCGGCGTTGATCTTGCTCATCCCGACACCGGGTACGTCGACATACGAGTCGCGGGGGATCGAGATCGCGGTCGCCGACGAGCCGTCGTCGGGGATGCGGATCAGCAGGATGGTGTCGGTGTTGGTCGCCACCTCGTCGCCCGACCGCAGGAGTCGGAGTTCCTCCGGCGACAGCGGATTGCCCTTGGCGTCGGTCCGCGAATCGGTGCCCACGAGGAGGATGTCGACGGCCCCGTCTTCGGCGCCACCGCCGAGATCGAGTCCGCCGAGCTGGGTGATGCGGGTCTGCAGGTCCGACATGGTGTTCCAGGCGTATCCGGTGCACAACAGCACCGCCACCGAGGCGACCGCGATGAGCGCACGACCCCAGCCGGCCCCCGGGGTGCGGGCACCTTTGCGTCGGCTGTCGGCCGGCGGCTTCGAGGGTGGTTCCGGTGTCGACGACGTCGCCGCCGTGCGCCGGTCGCCGGACTTCGGTCCGGTCTGCTTCGGTCCGGCCGATTTTGGTTCGGTCTGTTTCGGTCCGGTCGGCTTCGGGTCGGTGGACTGACGTGCGGTCGGCTTCCGCGGGCTCGCCTTGGGGTCGCCCGGCTTCCGCTCGGACGTCCGCTTCGCGGCCGGGGCCGGTCGGGTGTGGATCTCGCCGGAGGTGCGTCGGACGGGCCGCGGCTCGCCGGGGCGGCGCTGCCGGGTCGGGGTGGGTTCCACGGCTTCTGGCGTGGCCCGTCGACCGCCGGGGGCGCGACGTTCGGAGTTGCGGGGGTCGGCGGCCGGCCGACGCCGGGGGTCGCGGGGTTCGCGTGGATCGGCAGCGCGACGTCGCGGGTCCGGCGGGGGCTGGCGTCGCGCTCGGGGTGGGGGATTGCCCGGTTCACCGGGGAGCGGAGCGGCGCGGCGCGGGGATTCGCGTCCATCTGGTCCACCGTCGTACGGGGGCCGGGCCGGGCGCCTGCGCGCACCGGGCTCCGGGGCGCGCCGATCGCCGGGCATCGGCTGACGCCCGTCCGGACCCGGCCGTGCCGGACGGCGCGGCTGCGCGCGCCGACGCGGGCCGTCGGATGGTGAATCCACTGGTGAGCGGTCCCTTTCGAGGTCGGCACATCGGGTCCGGGGTCGACGCGGCGCGCGTTACGCCTGAGGATGTCGATACTGATGTGCAAGGCGGGTCGGCTGTTGTGTGCTGTCGCCAGGCTACTGAAGTGATTCGCGAATTCGAGAACGCAACGCCGGTCGTGTGAGTAGCCGTCGTCACGTGTGCCGGCGAGCGCGTCGCCGCGTGGGTACCGCCGGACTCCGGCACGATGGTGCTCATGCGTGTGACGCCGAGCAACCCCACCGTGTACATCGTCGGCGCCGGCGGGCAGCTGGGGACTGCCCTGCAAGCACGGTCGAGCGAGGTTCCCGACGTCGTCGTGCGGCCGCTCACCTCAGCCGACGTCGACATCGCCGACCCGACCTCGGTGGCCGCCGCGCTGGGCGACCTCGGCCCCGACGACATCGTGGTGAACTGCGCGGCCTACACCGACGTCGACGGAGCCGAGGCCGACGCGGAAGGCTCGCGGCGGGTCAACACCACCGGGCCCGAGGTGCTCGCGCGCCGGACCGCCGGCGCCGGCGCGTGGTTGGTGCACGTGTCGACCGACTACGTGTTCCCCGGTGCCGCCGCGGAGGGTTCCCGGCCGGTCGAGCGGAACGGATACGAACCCGACGACGTGAGCGGAACGCCCGCGACCGTGTACGGCCGAACCAAACTCGACGGCGAACGCGCCGCGCTGTCGGCGGATCCGCGGGCCACCGTCGTGCGGACGGCATGGGTCTACACCGGCGGGCCCGACAGCCGCGACTTCGTCGGCACGATGCGGCGGCTCGAACAGTCGCGGGAGACGGTGTCGGTCGTCGACGACCAGCTCGGGTCCCCGACCTACTCGTACGACCTCGCCGACGGGCTCTGGGAACTCGTCGTCGCGGGCCCCCGCGACGAGGTCTGTGGCGCGGTCCTGCATGCGACGAACTCGGGCACGGCCACCTGGTTCGACGTCGCCCGCGGGGTCTTCGAAGAGGTCGGGGCGCAGCCCGACCGGGTCCTGCCCACGACGACCGCCGAGTTCCCGCGCCCGGCCCCGCGGCCGGCGTTCTCGGTGCTCTCCGGCCACTCCTGGGAGGCCGCCGGCCTCACCCCGCTCCGGCCGTGGCGACCCGCGCTGCACGCGGCGATCGCCGCGTCGGACGCCGACCCCGGTTCGTTACCCTGAGCGGCGTGCCAGTTCAGCCAGCCGTGGTGACGGTGACCTATTTCTCGGGCGATCACCTCGTGACCTTCCTGCGCAGCCTCGACGCCGTCACCGACGTCATGCCGCAGGTCATCATCGCCGACAACGGGTCCGACGACGGCGCGCCCGAACGGGCCGAGCAGGAGTACGACACGGTCACGCTGGTCCGCACCGGCGGCAACATCGGCTACGGCGGTGCGATGAACCGCGGTGTCGCCGAACTCGACCCGGATGTCGAATTCGTGCTCATCTCCAATCCGGATGTCGAGTGGAAGCCCGGTGCCATCGACGAGCTGATGGCCGCCGCGCAGCGCTGGCCGCGAGCGGGTTCGCTCGGCCCGCTGATCCGCGAACCGGACGGCTCGATCTACCCCTCGGCGCGGCGCGTTCCCGACCTCGTGTCGGGCACCGGACACGCGATCCTCGGCACGGTGTGGAAGTCCAATCCGTGGACCGCGGCCTACCGCGCGGACGACGAGACACCGTCGGAACGCCCGGTGGGGTGGCTGTCGGGCTCGTGCCTGCTCGTGCGGCGCGAGGCCTTCGACGCCATCGGCGGCTTCGACGCCCGCTACTTCATGTACATGGAGGATGTCGATCTCGGCGACCGCCTCGGCAAGGCCGGGTGGCAGAACGTCTATGTGCCGAGCGCGGAGGTCGTGCACACCAAGGGGCACAGCGCCGGCCGGCATCCGGAGAAGATGCTGCCCGCCCACCACCGCAGTGCCTACCGGTTCCAGGCCGACCGCAATCCGGGACCGTGGCGGGCGCCGCTGCGCCTGGCGTTGCGCATCGGCCTGGAGGTCCGATCCCGGCTCGCCGTGCGCGCGGCGCGACGCGCGTCGGCGAGCGAGAGCTCCCGATGAATGCTGAAGTGAACACCAGTCACCTCGAGGAAGGACCCGATCCAGTGGACAACTACACCGTGCGTGAGTCGGTGGAAAGACCGTCCGTGGGGGGATCGGACAACATCAGGGAGGACGTCGAGGCCGTCGTCCTCGTCGGCGGGAAGGGAACCCGCCTGCGCCCACTCACCCTGTCGGCGCCGAAACCGATGCTGCCCACCGCCGGGCTGCCGTTCCTGACCCATCTGCTGTCCCGTATCCGGGCGGCCGGTATCCGCGACATCGTGCTCAGCACCTCATTCAAGGCCGAGGTCTTCAGCGAGTACTACGGCGACGGTTCGAAGCTGGGCCTGCGCATGCGCTATGTCACCGAGGACGAGCCGCTGGGCACCGGCGGCGGTATCCGCAACGTCCTCGACGAACTGACCGCGAACACGATCGTGGTCTTCAACGGCGACGTGCTCGGCGGCACCGATGTCGGCGACGTCATCGACAGTCACCGCGCCGCCGACGCCGACGTCACCATCCACCTCGTGCGGGTCAGCGACCCCCGCGCGTTCGGCTGCGTCCCGACCGACGCCGACGGCCGGGTCACCGCGTTCCTGGAGAAGACCCAGGACCCGCCGACCGACCAGATCAATGCCGGCACCTATGTGTTCAAGCGCGAGGTCATCGAATCCATCCCGGCCGGCCTGCCGGTGTCGGTCGAGCGCGAGGTGTTCCCCCGGCTGCTCGCCGAGGGCAGTCACGTCCATGCACACGTCGATCACGCGTACTGGCGGGACATGGGTACGCCCGAGGACTTCGTCCGCGGCTCGGCCGACCTCGTCCGCGGGATCGCGCCGTCGCCCGCCCTGGGGGACCGTCGCGGCGAATCCCTCGTGCACGAAGGCGCGGGAGTGGGCCCGGGTGCCCTCCTGATCGGCGGCACGGTGGTCGGCCGTGGCGCCGAGGTCGGCCCGCGCGCCCGCCTCGACGGCGCGGTCGTCTTCGACGGCGCCGTGATCGAGGCCGGCGCGGTCGTGGAACGGTCGATCATCGGCTTCGGTGCCCGCATCGGGCCGCGTGCGCTGGTCCGGGACACGGTCATCGGCGACGGTGCTGACATCGGCGCCCGCTGCGAGCTGCTGCGCGGCGCCCGGGTGTGGCCGGGAATCGAGATCCCCGACAACGGGATTCGATTCTCGACGGACGTCTAGTCCAGCAGGAGCGCGGCCGACTAGCGGATCTTCGCGGCGGCGAGCACGCCGGGCCCGAGCGGGATGACCACGGGAAGCAGCTGCTCGTCGTCGGCGATCAGCAGGGCCGCCTCGCGGGCCGCCGCCGTCGGCGGTTCGGTGCGGGCCGGGTCGCCGACCGTTCCGTGCGCGGTCGCGTTGTGGACGACCACGACACCTCCCGGTCGCAACATCCGGACGGCCTCGCGCACGAACCGCGGCAGGTCCAGCAGTGGTCCGTCCACGAAGACCAGGTCATAGGACGCGTCGGACAACCGCGGCAGCACCTCGACCGGCGTGCCGTTGATCAGCCGGGTGCGGCCCGGGGCGATGTCGGCGCCGGCGAACGACGCCCGCGCGGCCCGGTGATGTTCGGGCTCGGGATCGATCGTGGTCAGCACGCCGTCGGCCGACATGCCGTTGAGCAGCCAGAGGCCGCTCACCCCGGTGCCGGTCCCGATCTCCACGACGGCGCGCGCATCGGCCGCGCGGGCCAGCAGAGCCAGTAGCGCGCCGACCGCCGGGCTGACCGGTGTCGCGCCGAGCTCCTCGGCGCGAGCGCGGGCGGCGATGACGGCGTCGTCCTCGACGATGGCCGACTCGGCGTAGGCGATCAGGTCGGGGCGTGTGGACGGCGTTGACTCGGTCACGCGTCGAGGTTAGTCCGGCCCCGCGACGGAACCCGATCCGGCACGCCAGACCTGGGCGAATCCGCTCGCGGCGAGACCGCCGATGCATCCTCAGGCAACACTCAGGCGCCTCATACGGCGGCCACACTCCGATAGGAGAGGGTGAGAGCTGTTCCGGTTGGGACAGGTCCCGGGAGGTCGGTGTGAACTCCCTGGCAACTCGGGAATATCCAGCCGGAATCATCCGTTCGTCTTCGGTGAGTGCTTGGGTCACCGGGTGCGTGTTTCACGAGAGAGGAACCGACCACCGACCATGACCGATCCCCGCGATCCCGCCGACGCCGTGCCCGCCGTTCCGGCGGGCACCGCAGCTTTCGACGCCACCGGCGACGAACTGCTCATGCCGTCCTGGGACGACCTGGTCCGCGAACACGCCGACCGCGTCTACCGTCTGGCCTACCGTCTGTCGGGGAATCAGCACGACGCCGAGGACCTCACGCAGGAGACCTTCATCCGGGTCTTCCGCTCGCTGTCGAACTACCGTCCCGGCACCTTCGAGGGCTGGTTGCACCGCATCACCACCAACCTGTTCCTCGACATGGTCCGTCGCCGCAGCAAGATCCGGATGGAAGCCCTGCCCGAGGAGTACGACCGGGTGCCGGCCGACACCCCGGATCCGCAGCAGGTCTTCGACGCGACGAACCTCGACCCCGACCTGCAGCGCGCCCTGGACTCGCTGGCTCCCGACTTCCGCGCGGCCGTGGTGCTGTGTGACATCGAGGGCCTGTCCTACGAGGAGATCTCCGCCACCCTCGGTGTCAAGCTGGGTACCGTCCGCAGCCGCATCCATCGCGGTCGGCAGAGCATCCGCGACGCCCTCGCGGCCCAGGGACACACCAGCAGCCGTTCGGTCGCGCTCGGCTCGCACGCCTGAGGTCGCTGCCGGGAACCCTGCTCCGCCGAGCATCGTTGAGAGTCTCGGATACGCTGAGACGTTGCCTGTGTCACGGGACACGATGCGATCGGAGTCCGCAGCCCGCGGACGCCGCGCGTTCGGGGGACGGCATCGGATGCCGCCGGTCGGTACCGTGGCAGACAGCAGCAGAGCCCAGTGGCAACACAGGATTCATCGTGCGGCGGTTTCGTCGTGGAGAGGGGTGAACGACGATGATGGACGGCGATCGCGGGCGTCCGACCGGAAGTGGCGGTGTCGAACCGCCGACTCCCAACCTTCGTCGCCGGCGGTCCTCCTGGACCCCAGCCAGGTGGAATACGAACACCTGGAGTCCGGCTCCCTCCTCGTTCCTGCCCAACCGCGGCTACCGCGCGCCGGGTACGGCCGGCGGACGCGGCTTCGCACCCACCGAGCACCTGGCCCCCGAGGCGGTTGCCGCCTTCGTCGACGGCGAGCTCGGGATGTCCGCGCATGCGCGGGCCGCTCATCATCTGGCGCTCTGCCCCGAGTGCGTCACCGCGGTCGAGGCGCAGTCGTTGGCCCGCACCCGACTCCGCGAGTCCGGCCGCGTGTCGATCCCGGACTCCCTCCTCGGTCAGCTCTCCCAGATCCCCACGCGTGAGATCGATCTGAGCTCCGAGCCGCCCCGCCCGGCAGGGTTCGGGCCGACCGTGTCGCCCGATGCGCCGACCGACGGCATCCCCGCGGCCCGCGGCCGCGCCTTCCGTCGCCGGGGCCGGTGACCGTGGCCCCCGACGCCGATTCTCCCGATACCGGTGACGCACAGTTCGCGCGGCGCGCCGAACCGCCCGAGTCACAACGTCTGACGCCGTCGCGGACCCGACACTCGCCCGTGTCGCCGTCCACCGCGCAGGTGTTCGGCCGCCCGTCGGGTGTGCGCGGCTCGTTCGCCACCTCGGATGGCGACAAGCGGCCGCCCGAGCCACAGATCGCACCCCCGGACCCGGTGCTCGCCGAGGCCTTCGGCCGGCCGGCCGGATCGAGCGACACCCTGCAGCGGGATCCGCTCGCGACCTACGGCCAGACCGAGCAGCCGCAGGCGCCGGAGGACCCGTGGCGCGACCCGGAGAGCCCGGCGCGGCTCGACGCACCCGCGCTGGCATCCGCATCGTCGGACATCCCGACCGAGACCGGCCCCAAGCTCGGTGTCCGCGACATCCTGCTCGGCAATCGCCTGAGCTGGGTCTCCCTGGCCACGCTCGCGGTGATCGCGTTGCTGATCGGGCTCGTCGGCGGGCTGATGGGCCGGTACACCGCGGAGGTGGCCGCGCCGCTCACCAGTGACACGGTCGAGTTGTCCACCGAGGACACCGGCGGCGACGCCGGACCGCGGTCGTCCGTGGCCGAGGTGGCCCGGGCGGTGGAGAAGTCGGTCGTCGCCATCGACGTCCGCGCGGCGGGCGCCTACGCCACCGGGTCGGGATTCGTCATCGACAAAGAGGGTTACATCCTCACCAACAACCACGTCATCTCGATGGCCGCGAACGACAAGAGCGCCAAACTCGAGGTCGTGTTCTTCGACCGTCAGCGGGTTCCGGCGCGCATCGTCGGTCGCGATCCCAAGACCGATCTCGCCGTGCTGAAGGTCGACAATGTCGAGAACCCGACGGTCTCGGTGCTCGGTAGCTCGGGCGACCTGCAGATCGGCGAAGAGGTGGTCGCCTTCGGATCTCCATTGGGGCTCAACCGAACCGTGACCAGCGGCATCGTCAGCGCGACCGACCGTGCCGTGGCGCTGACGCCCGACGCGGAGTCCGACACCGACGCGGTGATCGACGCGATCCAGACCGATGCCGCGATCAACCCGGGCAACTCGGGCGGTCCGCTGGTCAACGGCGAAGCCCAGGTGGTCGGCATCAACACCGCCGGGCGCCTCGGCGCCGGGGGCGGCAACATCGGTCTCGGATTCGCGATTCCCATCGACGAGGCCAAGCCCATCGCGGAGGCGCTGATCCGCGACGGCCGCGTGAACCACCCGCAGATCGGCGTCAACGCCAGTTCGGTGCGCAACGAGCGCGTGCTGGGCGCACAGGTCCGCAACGTCGTCGCCGGCAGCCCCGCCGAACGCGCGGGCGTACGCGAGAACGACGTGATCACCTCGTTCAACAATCGCCCGATCGAGAGCGCCGACGAGCTGAACGTCGCGATCCGAACCGCCAGCATCGGCGAGTCGGTCCCGTTCCAGTACTGGCGGGCGGGTCGCACGTTCAGCGGTACCATCACTCCGGCGAGCGACTAACCACACCACCGCACAGGTCAGGACGAGGCACATGTTCAGCAGCATCGGATGGGGCGAGATAGCGATCCTGGTGGTCGCGGCACTCGTCATCCTCGGCCCCGAACGTCTCCCCGGTGCCGTCTCCTGGACGATGCAGTCGGCCAAGAAGGTCCGTGATTACGCGACCGGTGCGAGCAATCAGCTGAAGGACGAGCTGGGTCCCGAATTCGACGACCTGCGCAAGCCGCTCGCCGACCTCAACGAACTGCGGGGTATGACGCCGCGGTCGATCGTCACGAAACACCTTCTCGACGGCGATGATTCACTGTTCCGGCTGAACGAGAGCGCCACCACGGTCGACCGGAAGACCACCCCGGCGGCGCCGGAGATCAAGCCCGTGTCGGCGCCCCTGTCGTTCGAGAAGCAGGAGAGCGGGAATCAGGACTCCGCCGGCCCGGCGGGATCCGCGGCGTCGGACCGCCGGTCGCGGTCGGGGTCGCGTCCCGCCGCGGCCGACTGGGACGCGACCTGACCGGTCAGGAATTCCGGATGGTGTCGAGTCCCAGACTCATACCCGCCAGGCCGCGCTTACGCGCCGCGAGCTTGCCCGCGATGGCGCGCAGGGCGGAACCGGACGCCGATTCGGGTGCCGACAGCACCACCGGGACACCGGCGTCGCCGCCTTCGCGTAAGGCCGTCTCGAGCGGTACCTGACCCAGCAGGTCGACCTGGGCGCCCACCGCGCGCGTGAGGCGTTGCGCCACCTGCTCGCCGCCGCCGGACCCGAACGGTTCCATGCGGCTGCCGTCGGGCAGTTCCAGCCACGACATGTTCTCGACGACGCCGAGGATCTTCTGCCGCGTCTGCAGCGCGATGGCCCCGGCGCGCTCGGCGACCTCGGCCGCGGCCTGCTGGGGTGTCGTCACCACCAGGATCTCCGCGCCCGGGATGAGCTGCGCGATCGAGATCGCGACGTCACCGGTGCCCGGCGGCAGGTCGAGGAGCAAGACGTCGAGATCGCCCCAGTAGACGTCCGCGAGGAACTGCTGCAGGGCTCGGTGCAGCATGGGACCGCGCCAGGTCACCGGCGTGTTGCCGTCGGTGAACTGTCCGATCGAGATGAAGCGGACGCCGTGGTTGCTCGGCGGCATGATCATGCGTTCGACCTGCGTGGGTTTGGCGTCGCTCCCGAGCATGCGGGGGACCGAGTGGCCGTAGATGTCGGCGTCGAGAACGCCGACGGTGAGCCCGCGTTCGGCGAGCGCCGTGGCGAGGTTGACGGTCACGCTCGACTTGCCGACGCCGCCCTTACCCGACGCGACGGCGTAGACGCGGGTCAGTGAGCCGGGCTGGGCGAACGGGATGACCGGCTCGGCCTTGTCCCCGCGGAGCTTCTTGCGCAGCTCGGTGCGCTGCTCGTCGTCCATGACGTCGAGTTCGACGCGGATCGCGCCGACGCCCGGGACGTCGGCGACGGCCGTTTCCACGCGCTGCGAGATCTCGGTGCGCATCGGGCACCCCGATGTCGTGAGGTACACCCCGACGTCGACGCTCGCGTCGTCGTTGATCGTGACCGACTTGACCATCCCGATGTCGGTGATGGGCTTGCCGATCTCGGGATCCTTGACCTTGCCCAGAGCGGCGCGAACTGCCGATTCCGTGGGCGCGACTCCTGTTGTCATCTGGCCCAGACTACCGGCGGCGCCGACGGTTCCGGGCGCAGGTCCTCCGGTGGCGCCGTCAGCGGACGGGAACCGGGGTGCTCGCCCCTCCCGGCTTGTTCGGGCCGGCGTTCCCCGCCGGTGCCTGTTGTACCGCCGGGGCCTCCCTCTTGGTGGGCGGGGGAGCGGGCTGGCCCGGGAACAGCGGCGGGATCGACGGCAGGCAGACGATGATGCACGGCGGCGGCGGAGGGCTCGGCCGGCGCTTGGTGGAGGAGGACGACGACGAGGACGACCCGGACTCCGGCCGGCTGGGCTTTTTGGACGAGCTCGAGCTGCTCGACGGCTTGCGCTTCATCTCCGGGATGGGGTCGGTCGGCATCACGCCCGTCGCGTAGGCCCCGGCCCAGCCGAGGACGTTGGCGACATACTCCATCGAGCGGTTGTACCGCAGCACCGCCGACACGCGAGTGCGCTCGTTCATGATGTCGGTGACGCCGGCGCAGAGGTACCGGCCGGCCGAGTACGTGGCGTCGAAGATGTTGTTGGGGTCGGGTTTCCCGTCGCCGTTGGCGTCGGAGCCCCACGCTGCCCACGTGCTCGGGATGAACTGCATCGGGCCCATCGCCCGGTCGTGTCCGGCGTCGCCGTCGATGCGTCCGCCGTCGGTGTCCTTGATGACCGCGTTGCCGGCCAGCGAGCCGTCGAGGACCGGCCCGGCGATCGGGTTGATCGTCGTGCCGTACTGATCGACCGAGCCGTTGCTCGCATGATTGGACTCGATGCGTCCGATGCCGGCCAGCAGGAACCACGGCAGCTTGCAGGCCGCGCTCTCGGCGGCGACGCGATTGGCGGCCAGCTTGTAGGCCTGGAGTACGACGCCCGGGATCCCCAGTGGGCCCGAGGGGAGGTCGCTCGCGAGCCGGAACTGCGGCGCCGGCAGCGCGGTCGCGGGCTTCTCCGGCGGCGGCGCGAAGCCGAGGAGTGTGCCCGGCGAACCCGCGACGAGTTCGGCCACCATCACGGGGGCATCGGGCTCGACGACGGCCGACGCGACGTTGCCGCCGGAGGCGCTCGACGTCGCGGTCCCCAGGACCAGCGCACCGACCAGACCGCCGCCGACGACCAGCGTCGCGGCGCGTCGTGGGAACGAGGACGGACGGCGCGGACCACGGCGACGGCGGACGAGGTCGAGGGGCCTCACCGGAGGCCTCCTGCACATCGTGCGGCCCCGGGCCGCTGCCCGGTCCTGTTCACTCCGTTGTCAACACACACTTCTGCCCCCGAGAACGCGGCGATGCCCACCCGCGGCCCAGGTCCAGAGCCGCTCTCATGGATGTGTCGGAGGATCTCGTCGCGTCGTGACAGACGCCGAAATCCGGTCCGAACTGTGACCCACCATACATATGGGTCTGACGTCCCAGACACGAACCCGGCTTTTGGTGTCAGTGATCCTTGGAACCGCGGCGGCCGGATTCGTCGCCGGCGGGGGCGCCAAGCCGTTCGGTGAGTTCGTCGAGCAGGTCGTCGAGTTCTTTGCGCAGGTAGTCGCGCGTGACGGTGTCGCCCACCGCGAGACGGACCGCGGCGAGCTCCCGGGCCAGGAACTCGGTGTCGGCCTTCGTCTGGGCGGACCGCATCCGGTCCTCTTCCAGCGACACCCGGTCGCGGTTCTCCTGCCGGTTCTGGGCCAGCAGGATCAGCGGCGCCGCGTACGCCGCCTGCGTGGAGAACGCGAGGTTCAGCAGGATGAACGGGTACGGGTCCCACTGGATCGACACCGCGACCAGGTTCAGCACGATCCACACGATGACGATGACCGTCTGGATCGCCAGATATCGTCCGGTGCCCAGGAACCGGGCGATCCGCTCGCTGTACATCCCGACGACGTCGGAGTCGAGATTGAACGAGATCGTGCGGCGGGTGCTGGGGGTGTCGAGCTTGCGTCCCGGTTCGCTCATCGGATCCGCACCTGGGGGCCGCCCGATGCCGGTTCCGGGCCGCCCCCGACGCCGTACCCGTCGGCCTCGACGACGTCCTCGGGTTCGGTCTCACGCCAGTCGCGCGGCAGGATCTCGTCGAGCAGATCGTCGACGCTCACCGCGCCGAGCAGGTGGCCGGCCTCGTCCACGACGGGGCCGCAGACCAGGTTGTAGGTCGCGAAATATCTCGTCATCGTCTCCAGGGAGTCCTCGGGATGGAGTTGGGCGAGGTCGGTGTCCAGGATGCCGCCGACCAGGTGCGCGGGCGGTTCCCGGAGCAGGGCCTGCAGATGCACGCATCCGAGATACTTGCCGGTCGGCGTCGAGGTGGGCGGGCGGACGACGAACACCAGACTCGCCGCGGCCGGCGTCAGGTCGGGGTTGCGGACCCGGGCGAGGGCCTCGGCGATGGTGGTCGATGCGGTGACCACGATCGGCTCCGAGGTCATCACGCCGCCCGCGGTGTCGGGGGAGTGCAGCAGGAGTCGGCGGAGGGGCTCGGACTCCACGGGGTCCATCTCCTCGAGGAAGGCCTCGGCCTCGGTGTCGGGCAGTTCGCCGAGGAGGTCGGCGGCGTCGTCGGGGTCCATCGCCTCGAGGATGTCGACGGCGCGGTCGCGTCCGAGCGCGGCCAGCACCTCTTTCTGGTCGTCGGGCGGCAACTCCTGCAGCACGTCGGCGAGCCGTTCGTCGTCGAGGGCCGCTGCGATCTCGTCGCGACGTTTCGCGGGCAGTTCGCGCAGGGCGTTGGCCACGTCGGCCGGGCGCATGCCCTCGAACTGCAGAAGGGCCTGTGCGACTCCTTGTCCGGGCAGGTTCAGCGAGCTCTGGGTGATGCCCTGCACGCTGGACCACTCCACGACCTGTGTCTCGTGGCGCCGGCGCAGGCCGCGACGTCCCGCCCGGATCGCGACGCGAGAGACGACCCAATCGCGGGTCCGGGTCTTCTCGATCCCGAGGTCGATCACCGTCACGTCGGCGTCGGCGAGCTCGGGGAGATCCGGATCGACGACCCGGACGTGGGTGTCGAGGACCTGTCCGATGGCGAGTGCCTCGCCGGGGCGCAGGTGGAGTCGGCGGAGGCTCACGGTGCCGGTGTTGAGGGCCACGGCCTGGGGCTCGATCGCGGTCACCCGCAGCATCGGCACGAAAATCCTACGCCGAGTGGTCAATTCGACCGCGAGGCCGAGGACGCGCGGTTGCTGCCCGGACATGCGGATCGAGATCACCACGTCGCGGACGCGTCCGATGGACTCGCCGTCGGGACCAAGGACGGCCAACCCGACTAATCTGGCCACGAACACCTTGCTCACCGACGACATGGGAGTAAGGGTAGTGCCATCGGTGCAGCGGAGGCCGACGGCAGACACGAACGCCCACCGGTGGGAGACCAGTCCCACTGTCGGGTCTCACCGCGACGTTCAGCACTGGAGTCTGACAACAGGGAAGGCCCCGATATGACCAATCCCATGCGCCCGAGCCGCGAGACGCCGGGACTCCCCACCCCGCCCAAGGGCTGGCCGATCGGTTCGTACGGAACCTACGCCGAGGCCCAGCGCGCGGTGGACTTCCTCTCCGACGAGAACTTCACCGTCCAGGACGTCACCATCGTGGGCGTCGATCTGATGCAGGTCGAGCGGGTCATCGGCCGGCTGACGTGGGGCAAGGTGATCGGCGGCGGGTTGGTCTCGGGTGCCTGGCTCGGCTTCTTCTTCGGATGTCTGGTGGCGCTCGTCTTCGCCGGCTCGCCCATTGCGCCCATCCTGGTGGGCATCGTCGGCGGCATGGTCTTCGGTGTGATCTCCGCGACCATTCCGTACGCGGCGACCCGGGGCCAGCGGGATTTCGCGTCGACCATGCAGCTGGTCGCCGGCCGCTATGACGTGCTGTGCGACCCGAAAAGCGCAGAGAAGGCGCGCGACATGCTCGCCCGTCTCACCTTCTGACGTCGCCTCCCGCAGTCGGACACGGAGCGATCACAATCGCCCGCGGAATGGCACGCCCATGCCGAATGTGTTGCATGTCACGAATCCTCACGTATAGCGTTGCTCTTCGGACGCTCACGGCGGAGCACCGCTGCGGCGCCGCGTACGACATCGAGGAGGCTGCGTGCGGAGCAGGGTCAGCACGGACGGATCCATCAGCACCGACGGATCTACCAGGCGCGTGAGACGAAAGGTCCTCGCCGCGGCGGTGGCAGCGGTGGCCATGCTGCCCGTGCTGTCCGCATGTGGCTCGGGATATGAAGCGGGCGTACTCAATTTCTATCCGCCGGCCGACGGCGCGGACACCTTCGCCGAGATCGGCGACAAGTGCTCGGCCGATTCCGGTGGTGCGTACAAGGTCGTGACCACCCCGTTGCCCAAGGGCGCCGACGATCAGCGCTTGCAGCTCGCACGGCGCCTCGCGGGCAACGACAGCGGGCTGGACCTGATGGGCATGGACGTGGTGTGGACGGCCGAATTCGCCGACGCGGGTTGGATGGTGCCGGTCCCCGACGCCATGGCCGCCGAGGTGTCGGCACGCACCCTGGGTGGTCCGCTCGACACCGCGGTCTGGAAGACCGACGACGACGAGCGGGAACGGCTCTACGCCATCCCGTTCTCCACGAACACCCAATTGCTCTGGTACCGACCGGATGTGCTCGTCGAGGACGTCGACCGCCGGCGCCCGGCGTCGACGTGGAACGGCATGCTCGAGGACGCGCTCGTCAGCGGTCGCAACGGCGGGCCGACCTACATCATGGTGCAGGGCAGGCAGTACGAAGGCCTGATGGTGTGGTTCAACTCGGTACTCGCCAGCGCCGGTGGGCAGATCGTCGACCCGGATAACCCCGACCAGGTCACCCTCAACGACACCCCCGAACACCGCGCCGCGACGGTCCGCGCACTGGAGACGCTGAAGCGGGTCGCCACCGCCCCCGGTGCCGATCCGTCGCTGACCAACTCCGACGAGGGCGCCGCGCGGCTCGGCATGGAGAGCGGTGAGGCCCTGTACCAGGTGAACTGGCCGTTCGTCTTCGCCGGGATGCGCGAGAACGCCGTGGCGGGCAGCGTCGCCTTCCTCGACCTCACCGAATACGCGAACCTGTACGCGGACACCGCGAATCCGCCGACCCCGGCGCAGGTGGTCCCGCTCAACCGCGAGATGCGGCGGGTCTTCGACTTCGCGCCCTATCCGGGCTTCGAGGGACTTCCCACCAAGACGACCCTGGGCGGCATCAACATCGCCGTCGCGAGCACCTCGCAACAGCAGGACCTCGCCTACCAGGCCGCCGAGTGCATCACCAGTGAGGCATCGCAGAAGGCGTTCTCGTTCAGTGCGGGTCCGCCGCCGGTCATCGAGTCCATCTACGACGACGCCGATTTCCGCCTCGCGTACCCGATGGCCGACGAGATCAAGCGGCAGCTCGAACCCGAGCACGCTGCTCTGCGGCCGAAATCGCCCGACTATCAAGCAATCTCGACGCTGCTGCAGGCCAAGTTGAGCCCGGTCGGCGCCTGGGAGCCGGAGGCCCTGGTCGACGAGCTCGCCGAAGCGGTCCAGAAGGCCATCGACGGGGAAGGGCTGGTCCCGTGAGCGACAACGACACTCCGCGCAACGACGCCGAGAACGCGGGCGGCAACCCCGACGACGTGGGGTTCCGTGCCGGGCGACACGCCCTCCCGGATGATGCGCCACCGCAAACCGGTCCGATCCCGATCGTCGGTGACACACCTCCGGTGCAGTCCGATCAGGTGTGGACCGCTCCGCCGGGAGGTCGGCACGAGGTGACCGCGGCGTCGTCGCACACCGACCGGCCCACCCCGGATCCCGCGCCCGCCTCGCTGTCGAAGCCGGCGACCGGGACGGGCGGGGGTACCGCGGTGATCGATCGGCCCCGGGCCGACACGCCGCCGGCCGCCCCGCGCAAGCGCAGCGAGGGCAAAACCGCCGAGCGCCGGCTGGCCTTCTGGCTCGTGGCGCCGGCCGCACTGATGATGCTCTTGGTCACCGGATACCCGATCGTGTACGCGGTCTGGCTCTCGCTGAACAAGATGAGCCTCTCGGCGCCGGGGGAACGCGAGTTCGTCTGGTTCGCCAACTACGCCACCGTCCTCACCGACAACTACTGGTGGACGGCTTTTGCCGTCACGGTCGGCATCACGGTCGTCTCGGTACTCATCGAACTCGTGCTGGGCATGGCGATCGCGCTCGTCATGCACCGGACGATCTTCGGGCGGGGCACCATCCGCACCGTCGTCCTGATCCCGTACGGGATCGTGACCGTGGCGGCGGCGTTCTCCTGGTACTACGCGTGGACGCCGGGCACCGGATATCTCGCCAACCTGCTACCCGACGGCTCCGCACCGCTCACCGAGCAATGGCCGTCGCTGGCGATCATCGTCCTCGCCGAGGTCTGGAAGACGACGCCGTTCATGGCCCTGCTCCTGCTGGCCGGCCTCGCGCTCGTCCCGGACGATCTGCTCAAGGCGGCCCAGGTCGACGGTGCCGGGGCGTGGACGAGATTGTGGCGCATCATCCTTCCGCTGATGAAGCCGGCGATCCTGGTGGCGCTGCTGTTCCGCACACTCGACGCGTTCCGCGTGTTCGACAACATCTACGTCCTCACCAGCGGGTCCAACAACACCTATTCGGTGTCGATGCTGGGTTACGACAATCTGTTCGGCGCCTTCAATCTCGGCGTCGGCTCGGCGATCTCGATCCTGATCTTCATCTGTGTCGCGATCATCGCGTTCGTGTTCATCAAGGGGTTCGGCACCGCCGCACCGGGTTCCGACGACGAGGGGAGGTAAGCCGTTGAATGCGAGCGGAAAGTCCAAGGCCTGGTGGTCGATCGCCAACATCCTGGTGATCCTGTATGCACTCATCCCGCTGCTGTGGATCATCAGCCTGTCCTTCAAGCCGGCGAGCAGCGTGACCGACGGGAAGTTCTGGCCGAGTGAGTTCACCCTCGACAACTACAAGAGCATCTTCGAGACCAGCGCCTTCACCTCGGCGCTGATCAACTCGATCGGCGTGGGTCTGATCACCACGGTGATCGCGGTGCTGCTGGGGACGATGGCGGCCTATGCGGTGGCCCGCCTGGACTTCCCGGGAAAGAAGCTCCTGATCGGTGCCGCGCTGCTGATCGCGATGTTCCCCCAGATCTCGCTGGTGACACCGCTGTTCAACATCGAGCGGGCCATCGGGTTGTTCGACACCTGGCCCGGCCTGATCCTGCCCTACATCACCTTCGCGCTGCCGCTGGCGATCTACACCTTGTCCGCATTCTTCCGCGAGATCCCATGGGAGCTGGAGAAGGCCGCCAAGATGGACGGCGCCACCCCGTGGCAGGCCTTCCGCAAGGTCATCGCACCGCTCGCCGCCCCGGGCGTCGTGACGGCGGCGATCCTGGTGTTCATCTTCGCCTGGAACGACCTGCTCCTGGCCCTGTCGCTGACGTCGACCGAACGGGCGATCACCGCGCCGGTGGCGATCGCGAACTTCACCGGCAGTTCGCAGTTCGAGGAACCGACCGGGTCGATCTCGGCCGCCGCGGTGGTCATCACCATCCCCATCATCATCTTCGTGCTCTTCTTCCAACGTCGAATCGTGGCCGGCCTGACCTCCGGCGCCGTGAAGGGATAACCCATGGCAGACATCGTTCTGGACAACGTCTCCAAGCAGTATCCCGACGGCTCGACCGCCGTACACGGGGTCGACATCGAGATCGCCGACGGCGAGTTCGTGATCCTGGTGGGCCCGTCGGGATGCGGGAAGTCGACGACGCTCAACATGATCGCCGGACTCGAGGACATCTCCGGCGGCGAGCTGCGGATCGGCGGGGAGCGGGTCAACGAGCGCGCACCCAAGGACCGCGACATCGCGATGGTGTTCCAGAGTTACGCGCTCTACCCGCACATGTCGGTGCGCGAGAACATCGCCTTCCCACTGACTCTCGCGAAGATGCCGAAGGATCAGGTGGCCGCGAAGGTCGACGAGGCCGCGCGCATCCTCGACCTCGGGCAGTACCTCGACCGCAAGCCGGCCAATCTCTCCGGCGGCCAGCGGCAGCGCGTGGCGATGGGCCGGGCGATCGTGCGCTCGCCGAAGGCGTTCCTGATGGACGAGCCGCTGTCGAACCTCGATGCGAAGCTGCGCGTGCAGATGCGTACGGAGATCTCACAGCTGCAGCAGCGCCTGGGGACCACCACGGTCTACGTGACCCACGACCAGACCGAGGCGATGACCCTCGGTGACCGGGTCGTCGTGCTGCGCAACGGGTATGTGCAGCAGATCGGTACGCCGCAGGAGCTGTACAACAATCCGACCAACGTGTTCGTGGCCGGTTTCATCGGCTCCCCGGCGATGAACTTCCTATCCGGTCGCCTCGGCAGCGAGGGCATCGAGACCGCGATCGGCACGATCGTGCTCGACGACCACCGTGCGGTGGTCTCCCGCGCCGGCGACGTCGGCAGTGGCGGCGATGTGCTCATCGGCATCCGGCCCGAGCACCTCGAAGACGCTTCGCTCGTCGACTCGACGACCCGTGGGCACGGCGGGACCTTCACCGCGAACATCGACGTGCTCGAGTCGATGGGGTCCGACATCTACGCCTACTTCGGCGTCGGGTCGAGCCGGGCGTCGAGCGACGCCCTCGCGGAGTTGTCCGCCGATTCCGGAACCGATCTCGGCGGCAACCAGTTCATCGCGCGACTGTCCCCGGACTCGAAGGTGAGCCGCGGCGGTTCGGCGGAGCTGTTCTACGACGCGTCGAAGATCGCGGTGTTCGACCAGAGCTCGGGGCAGTCCCYGCGCGTCCGCTAGTGTCCCGCCTGTTCCTGCAGGCGTCGGCTCAGCGCCGGCGCCTGCGGGAGTGGTCGAGTAGTTCGTCGAAGACGTGTTCGTCCCAGATGTGCCTGCGCACAAGCCGATACCGTTCGCAGGCCACCCACATGTACAGCTCGGCGTCGCTGTCGAGGTCGGGCCGGATGCCCGCCCGGCGCGCCATCCGCACGACCGGCAGGAACTCCTCACCGAACCAGCGCCGGGCGGTCTCGGTGCGGTTGAGGAACTCGCCGATCTCCTGGCTCAGGCGAAAGCCCCACGCCTCGACGTTCTCGGCGAGTYCGGCGTAGTCGAACGGGAAGCTGAGTCGGATGGCCTCGGCCTGGGAGCCCTCGAGCGGCACGCGCGACAGGAAGATCCGACGATGGTCCTTGAGGACCAGGTCGGAGGTCGCGGTGATGCCCTCGGGGGAGATGCGCGTGTGGATCAGGGTGACGTAGGCGTCGATCGTGACCCAGTTCCGCGCGATCGCGATGGACACGCGGTGATGGCCGTCGATGACGAAGTGCATCGATCCGATCCGGTACAGCTGTACCGGAGGGACGGATTCGCCGCGGCGTTGCGCGGCCGCCAGCCGCTGCCAGCGCTCCCGGCCGCGCGACGAGGTGGGCCGGAAATAGCGGTCGAAATCCTTGGTGCGGTCGACACTTCCGACGATCGAGGACACCTCGACGACCTGCAGTCCGAGTGAGGTCTCCCCGGTCCGTCCGAGCGCGGCGACGACCTCGTCGAACGGGAGGATGGTGTTCACGTCGGCGGGCTGGCGCATGAACCACTGCGCGAGCCGCGCGCGTTCGGCCTGGCGTCGCATCCGGGCGAAATCGTTCTCCGCGTCGGCGTCGGGAAATCCGGTGTCACGCGCCATGTCTGCGCCTCACGATCTCGACCTCCCGGGTGGCGGGATCGAAGTCGAACTGGCAATAGCCGACGACGTTCATCGACGTCGTCGAGGAGCCGATGGGCAGGTCAGCCGGTCGTTCGCCGTACGGATGGACGTGGCCATGGACCAGCAGCGCCGGTTGCAGCGACCGGACCAGCGGGTGGAAGCAGTCGAAACCCCGGTGGGGCAGATCGTCGCGGTCGCCGACGCCGCGGGCCGGGCTGTGCGTGAGCAGGATGTCGGCGCCGCGGGGAGGTGACAGGGCGGCGGTGCATCGCAACCGGAGGGACCGCAACCGCTGTTGGGTGTCGGTGTACTGGTTGGTGCCGTTGTTGTAGCGGCGACTGCCGCCGAGGCCGCTGATACGGAGTCCGGCGACCGTCACGGTCCGGCCGTCGGCGTTGACCGCACCGCACGGTCCGGGGTCCTCGACGGGGAGTCCGGCGCGCGTCCAGCCGGTGCGGCCGCGGCGGTACCCGCGCAGGTCCCGGTCGTGATTGCCGGGCACGAACACGCACGGCGCGTCGCACAGCGACGACAGGATCTCGAGGTACTCGAACGGGAGGTCACCCGCACCGAGGATGAGGTCGGGCCGGGACTCGATCCCCACCCCGAAGGTGAGGGAGTCCACCACCTCGTCGGCGACCGCCAGAACCCGGACCATTTCTCCAGGCTAGAGGAGCCCCCCGGGCCCGTGCGCCGGAGTCGGTAGCCTGTCGGATGTGAGCGAAGCCGTGACTGAGGTCGTCGGACGATTTCTCGAAGACCGGCTGGGGGCGACCCCACAACGTGCGTCGGTGACGTTCCTCGGTGTCGAACCGATCGACGTCCTGCGGTTCGTGCCCGACGAAGCCGGCGATCGGGACGAGGTGGTCTACGTGACGTCGGGGTGCGCGCGGCACCCGATGTCCGATCCCACCGACCTGCACGCCGATCCGGTCCGCGGACCCCGTGCCGAACTCGTCGTGCGCGTGTCGTCGGGAACGCCGCTGCCGGGTCTGCACAAGCGCATGGCGACCCTCGCGGCCGCGCCGGCGGTCGAGGGCCTCGTCATCGCCGCCGATGCGCTGGTCGACCTCGGCGAACCCCTGTGGGACGGTTCGCCGTTCACCGCGGTCCTGCTCGAGGCGGACGAACTCGGGATGGTCGAGCTGCCCACGCCCATGGACCCGGTCAGCATGCTCCGGGCGGTGCCGATCACCGCCAACGAGGCCGCGTGGGTCCGACTGAAGGGTGCCGACGCACTCCGCGAGGCCTGGCGTGAGGCGGGTATCGATGTGCGGCGGCCGGATCGGGCCTCGGCAACCCCGGCCTGACCAGCCGCCGGATTCCCGGCGGACTCATCCGCGTCGAGGTTTCGGAACGTATGACAGAGGGAACATCTGACCAACTGAGTACGGTCCGTCTGAGAAGTGAGGGTGCATGGAGTCACGGGGAGCAGGGACCATCGGCACGACGGACGGGCGGTGCCCGGCGTGACCATCACCTCATCGTCGCTTCCCACAGCGACCGCAGCGCGACCCGAGCTCGATGTCTACCTGCCACAGCAGGACACCCAGTTGCTGATCGACACCCTTCGTTCCCGCGGCGTCTCGGGGGCCCGCGTGCTCGATCTCTGCACCGGCAGCGGGGCCATCGCGATAGCGGCCGCCCGGGCGGCCGCGTCGCACGTGACCGCGGTGGACGCATCGGCGGACGCGGTCGCCTATGCCCGGCGCGCGGCAGCCGACGCCGGCGTCCGGATCGAGGTGGCGCACGGTGATCTCCGGCGCCATCAGGGTCGCTACGACGTCGTCACCTGCAACCCCCCGTATGTTCCGACCCCGCCGGAGTCCGAGTCGGAACTGCATCCGGCCGGCCCGTCGCACGCCTGGGACGCCGGACTCGACGGCCGGGCCGTCCTCGACCCGCTGTGCGCACGCGTTCCCGAATTGCTGGTACCCGGCGGCGCTTTCGTGTTGGTCCACTCGGAATTCGCGGACGAGGAAGCCTCGCTGCGCGCCCTGCGCGCCGGGGGACTGACCGCAGAGGTGGTGGCCGAGCGGGTCATCCCGTTCGGTCCGGTCCTCACCGCACGCGCGGGCTGGATGGAAGAGTGCGGCATGCTCGAACGGAATCGTCGCATCGAGCGTCTCGTCGCGATTGTCGCCGTCGCCCCGGGTGGTCCCGCCCCGGCCGGAGCGTCGCGGTGAGCGGGGACAAGAAACCCAATGCGGTGCGGGTGATCCGAGGCGGACCCGTCCTGGTGTCCGGTCCCGTCGACATCGAACTCCCCGACGGCGCCCGGGTGCAGTCCGACCGGTTCATGGTCGCGGTGTGTGCGTGCGGTCGGAGCAAGAACTACCCCCTGTGCGACACCAGCCATCGCAAGAAGCGCCGCCGCGCGACCTGACGGCTCACGAGCGCCGCCCGAACGAGCGCCTTGCCCGGATCAGATACCCGGGAAGGCGCTCTTTCCGTCGTCCCACGCGGACAGCACATGCCGGTCGAGGGCGTCCTCGACGAACAGGAAGGCGCGGATCCCGAAGATCACATCGGCTTCGGTGTCCGGCTCGGTGCGGATGAGATCGCCGACGACATCGGTACGCAGGATCTGCTCGTGCACGGCATCGGCCTCGACGTGTTCGCGATAGAACCGCCGGCACGCCTCCGGTGCGTCGAGCTGCTCCAAACCGGCCAGCAGGCGCTGCGAACCGGGCGGCGAGGTGATCTCGGTGGCGGCCAGATGCCCGACCGCCGCGCCCCGGTAGCGCCGGTGTAGTCCGAACAGCGACATCAGATTGACCGGCGTGAGGGCGACGCCGGGCACGGTGTCGAGGTAGCCGAGGTAGTCGGCGCCGAGATCGGCGGCGCGGAGCAGATCGGCGAACAGCTCCTGATGCACGGCGTCGCCGCGCCCGCCGCCGAACTCGTCGAACTCGACGGCGACGTAGGCGGCCTTGGCGTGCCCGCGCAGACGTGGGATGGCGAAGGCGTGCGGGTCGGCCTCCTTGAGGTGGTACAGCGAGCGCAGGGCGAAGAGCTGCCGGTACTGCTCCCACGTCCCGGCGTCGCGGAGCCGGTAGGAGGCGCCGTCACCGTCGGGGTTCTCGATGCACAGTTCGTCCATCTCGTGCTCGGCGGAATCGTCGGCGGTCATCGCCGGTACGTCGCGATGCAGGGCGGCGAGGAATCGCTGCTCGAGGGTGGCCCGGACCGTGAGCAGGGCCGGACTCCATTCCCATCCGGCGTCGGCGTCGACGAACCCGACGTAGTGCATCTCGTAGCAGAGGTACAGCGCGAGCTGCAGATCGTCGCCGTAGGGGTCGGCGTCGACGACCCTCGGGTCGTCGGCCGGCAGGTCGAGGACCGATGCGGACGCAGGGTCACCGCGGAGGAGATCGATCACGAGGGCCGAGAGCGGTCCGCGCGCACCCGGCAACAGGGGGCGTCGGAAGGCCGTGTCGTGCGCCGTCGGATCGTCGACCATCGGGTCAGCTGACACCTGGGAGTCCTCCTGTCGGGTACGGGCGTCGGGCACCGCGGTGCGCGGCGGACGCCGGCTCTCCTGGGTAACCGGATCGGGGACGGCACAAACCATCACCGGCTGGTTGTGACCGTCGTCCCAGCCTAGGCCCGGTTGTCGGATCCGGCGATCTCCGCGCGCAACTGCTTGTCGAGCGAGACACGCACCAGCGCCGCTGCCAGCACCTCGGGCCGGCCGTCGGCGAGATCGGCGAGCCGTGCCGGGTCCTCGGGTAGTCCGAGGTCGCGGGCGGCGGCGAGCGCGCGTTTGTCGAAACGCGGCGCGACCCACTCCCACACCGACTGCACCTCACGCAGGAAGATATCGGCCCCGACCGGACCGATGCCGGTGAAATCCTGGAGCAGTTCTGCCGCCCGGGTGGGGTCGGAGTCGGCGTCGTCGGCGAGCCGACGGAGATCGCCGTGGTAGTCGTCGAGGACCTTCTGCGCCGCCTCGCCGAGGCGGGTGGCGGTGCTCTCGTCGTAGCGGACGTAGTGGCCGCGGCCGAGCGCGTCGACCAGCTTCTGCCAGTCGGCGCGGGCCATCTTCTCCGGGGTCCGGTAACCGGCGGTGAACAGTTCGCGCGCGGCGGCCACCGCGATGTCCGCGGAGATCCGCGTACTGAGGAGCAGGGCGAGCACCAACAGTTCGAAGAGCGGTGACGGCGTGTTCTTCAGCGTGATGCCGGCGTCCTGCGCGTAGGTGCGGCCGGCGCGGTCGATCAGTTGTCGCGCCGTGTCCTCGGCGTGGTCCGTGCGGGTCATCGAAGCCGGTTACCCACGCCGGTGCGTGGGCAATCCCAGCCGCGGGTCACAACCAGTGACTGCGCCGGAACACGACGAACAGCGTCGCGCAGAGGGCCACGAGACAGCCCAGCACGACGGGATAACCCCACTCCTGGTGCAGTTCGGGCATGTGGTCGAAGTTCATGCCGTAGATCCCGGCGACCATGGTCGGCACCGCGGCGATCGCGACCCATGCCGAGATCTTGCGCATGTCGGTCGACTGCTGGATGCCGACCTTCGCCGCCGCGGCCTGCAGGAGGGAGGTGAGCAGTTCGTCGTACTCGAGGACCCGGTCGATGACGGTGGTGAGATGGTCGGCGACGTCGCGGAACTGGCGTCGGATCTCCTTGGGCACCAGTGGATTACCGCTTGCCGTGAGACTCTGCAGCGGGGCCGCCAGCGGTGTCACCGCACGACGGAGTTCGAGCACCTCGCGCCGTAGGAGATAGACGGGATCGATGTCGAGTGCGTGACCCTGCCGACCGAACACGACCTCCTCGATCGCCGCGACATCGGCGTCCATCCGGTCGGTGACGGCGAGGTAGCTGTCGACGACCTTGTCGGCGACGGCGTGCAGCACCGCGGTCGGGCCGAGGGCCAGACGCTCGGGGTGCGTCTCCAGGCGACGGCGCAGTTCCGACAGTTCGGTGTGCTCGCCGTGGCGCACGGTCAGCACGAAGTCCGGCCCCGCGAAGACCATGATCTCGCCGGTCTCGACGACCTCACTCGCCTTGGCCATCGTCTCGTGCTCGATGTACTGCACGGTGCGCAGGACGAGGAACTGGGTGTCGTCGTAGACCTCGAGCTTCGGCCGCTGGTGCGCGTGTACCGCGTCTTCGACGACGAGTTCGTGAAGGCCGAACGTGGCGCCGACGTCGGCCATCTGAGCGTCGTCGGGGGCGTGGAGTCCGACCCAGACGAAGCCCTCGCCGGCGGCCCGCACCCGGGCGAGACCCTCGGTGTAGCTCACCCGTCCCGGTTGCCGGTGGCCGTCGACGTAGACCGCGCAATCGACGATCGCCCGCGCCACGGGGACGCGGATCTCGGGGAGCGGGCGGCGCTCGCGACGCGGTGACAACCCGCGCGGACCAGGCCGGGGGATCGAGGGCACGAGTGCCGATGCTACCCGGCGGGCCCCGTACACTCTCCGAACGTGTCCTTCGACGTCACGGTGTACACGACGACGTTGATCACGCTGCTCGTCATCATGGACCCGCCTGGCCAGATCCCGCTGTTCCTCAGCCTGGTCGGTCAACGCTCGCCGGAGTACCGGCGGCGCGCGGCCTGGCAGGCGCCGCTCGTCAGCCTCCTGGTGATCAGTGTGTTCGCCGTCGCCGGCAAAGCCATCCTGAACTATCTCCACATCGGGATCCCGGCGCTGCAGGGTGCCGGCGGTTTGCTGTTGCTGCTCGTGGCGCTGCAATTGCTCACCGGCCTCGGCAACGCCGGCAAGCCCACGGCCGCCGACGACGTCAACGTCGCGCTCGTCCCGCTCGGCACCCCGCTGCTCGCCGGCCCGGGTGCCATCGCCGCGGTCATCGTCGGTGTGAGCGGCGTCGACGCCGAATCGGGTGGTTATCTGGCCATCGCGGCAGCCATCGTCAGCGTTCACCTGGTGGTGATGCTGGTCCTGCGCTATTCGACGGCGCTGATCCGCCTCCTCGGCATCGGCGGCATCACGCTGCTCGCCAAGATCGCGGGCCTGCTCCTCGCCGCGATCGCCGTGCAGCTCATCGCCGACTCCGTCATGGGATTCATTGCCGAGGGAGCGTGAGCCGACCCGGGGACCCGCCTCGTTCGGACGTGGGACGTGCTGCGGATACGGTGGCGGGGTGACTGAACGTCGTGTCCGCAAACGTCTCATCACGGTGGCCGGTCTGATCGTCGTCCTGGCGGTGGTCATCGCCGGGTGCGCCGACGACTCGTCGTCTCCACCACGCGGGGTGGTGATCGGCTCGTCGGAGGATCCGGCGATGCGCGTGATGGCCGAGGTGTACGCGGGTGCGTTGCGCAATTCCGGATCGGTGGTGTCCGGTGACCAGCTCCGCGGCGACGCGCCGGCGCTGCTGGACGAGATGGACCGCGCTGCGCTCGATCTCTTCCCGGCTTTCACCGGGGAACTGCTGACGTTGTTGTCCCCGTCGTCTACCGCGATCGGCGCCGAGGACGTCTACAACGACCTGAACCGCTCACTCCCGCAGGGGGTTTCGGTCGGCGATGAGACGCCGGTATCGGCGGCGCCGCAGATCTTCGTGTCGACGGCCCTCGCCGGGGACGTCGGCGCCACCGGACTCGAGGACTGCGGCCGACTGCCGGCGGGCCTGCCGGTCGTGGCCGTCGCCGAACCCGATGACTCGACGATGCGTGCCTTCGCCGACGCCGGTTGTGCCTTCGGGCCGGTCGAGGTCGCCGCCACCGGAGAGGAGGTGCTCCGACGTGCCGCCGACGGCAGCGCGGTCGGACTGCTGACCCCCCTCGAGATCGCCGGCGAGGACGCCGACGGGGCGTCGTCGGAGGTCCAGGCGCTCCGCACATCACCGGGTGGCGGCGACACCGCGGACGGTGCCGCGGCTGCCGAACCTGCGGACGAGACGGGTCCGCGGGCGGAGGTGCTGGTCCCGGTGTTCCGTTCCGCGGCGCTGAACCGCGATCAGGTGAAGGCCATGAACAAGGTGGCGGGCGAGATCACGACCGCCGATCTCGCCACCATGGCGGCCGAGGTCGACGGCGGTGCGGACCCGCGTGAGGTCGCGCTGGCCTGGCTGGGCGAACACGGGCTGTAGGGAAGACACGACAACGCCGTGCTCATTCGGCCCGCTCGCTTCGCTCCCGGCGCCGTGCTCATTCGGCCCGCTCGCTTCGCTCCCGGCGCCGTGCTCATTCGGCCCGCTCGCTTCGCTCCCGGCGCCGTGCTCATTCGGCCCGCTCGCTTCGCTCCCGGCGCCGTGACACCGACACGCCCCGACCGCGTGTCGGTGTCACGACCCGTGTGTGACCCCGGCGCCTAGCGCGCCTTCGACAGCGCCCAGCCGGTGAGCTTCGCCGACACCCACTGGTACTTCGAGGCGACGAGGCGCACCGAGAGGTCCAGGATCTTGGCGTCGGTGCCGACCAGGATGCGTGCCTTGTTCTTTCGAACGCCCTCGATGATCACCTCGGCCGCATCCTCACTCGTCATCCGGGCAAGGTAGCGGTCGAAGAATTCGGCCGTGGCCTTCTGGTCATGGTCCCCGGACGTGGTGGCGTTGCGGGCGATCGCGGTCTTGATCCCGCCGGGATGCACGCACGACACCTCCACCGGGTGCTTGGCGATGATCATCTCCTGCCGCAGCGCCTCGGTGAATCCGCGCACCGCGAACTTGGCGGAGTTGTAGGCGGCCTGGCCCGGTTCGGCCAGCAAGCCGAACAACGACGACGTGTTCACGATGTGCCCGTCCCCGGAGGCGATCACGTGCGGCAGAAACGCCTTGGTGCCGTTGACGACTCCCCAGTAGTCGACGTCCATCACCCGTTCGATGTCCTTGAACTCGGTGCGCTCGATCTCACCGTGGTGGGCGATGCCGGCGTTGTTGAACACGACATTGACCACGCCGAAGTGCTCGGCGACGGTGTCGGCGTAGGTGAGTACCGCTTCGCGCTCGGCGACGTTCAGCAGCTGCGAATGCACCTCGGCGCCGGCCTCTGTCACCAGCTTCTCGGTGACGGCCAGGCCGTCGGGGGTGACGTCGGAGATGGCCAGCCGCGCACCGCGGCGCGCGAGCTTGACGGCGATGTCACGGCCCATTCCCGAACCGGCGCCGGTGATCACGACGACCTTGCCGCGAAAGTCCTTCATGTCTTGTCTCCTGTGGGTGGGTTCGGTCAGGCGTTGGCGGTGGCGGGCGACGCGATGTCGTCGCCGGTGGCGGAAGCGGCCGGCACCGCGGGTGCGGCGGGTCTCCGGGCACCGCGGGTCACATCGTAGGCGGCGACGTCGAAGGAACGGGTCGTCTGCCGGAACGCGAAGGTGAAGCCCGGCCACAGCGTGGTGATGTTGCCGTTGGCGTCCTTGTACCAGGAGGCACACCCGCCGTTCACCCACACGCTGTTGCGCAGCTTGTGCTGGATTCCGGCGTTGAACTCCTGCTGGGCGGAGAGCTTCACCTCGGTCCGGGTGATCCCCAGCGCGCGAGAGGTTTTCAGATAGTCGACGAGGTAGTTGAGCTGCGACTCGATCATGTACACCATCGAGGTGTGGCCCAGCCCGGTCGACGGGCCCACCATCAGCATCATGTTCGGGAAGCCGTGGACGAACGAGCCCTTGTAGCCCTGCATGCCGATCTCGTTCCACACCTGCGCGAGGCTGCGGCCGTCCTTGCCGATGATCTTCTCGAACACGGGGGAGTCGGTGACGTGGAATCCGGTGGCGACGACGATCACGTCCACCTCGCGGACGGTGCCGTCCTTCGACACGATCCCGGTCGGGGTGATGCGGTCGATGCCGTCGGTCACGAGATCGACGTTCGGACGGGCGAGGGCCGGGTACCAGTCATTGGACCGCAGGATGCGCTTGCAGCCCACCTGGAAGGTCGGGGTGGCCTTGCGCCGCAGCTCGGCGTCGCGACCGATGCCGCGCAGGATGTTGGCGCGGCAGAGCAACTCGACCGGCTTGAGGGCCTTGGGGGAGTAGGTCAGACCGAACGCGACGACCTCGTTGGCGGCGTAGATGCCACCGCGGACCGCGGACTGGTACCCGGGGACGTTCTTGTAGGCCCAGTGCTCGACGGAGCTGTAGGCGCGCTCGGTGCGGGGGACGATCCACGGTGCGGTCCGCTGGTACACGTCGAGGCGCCCGGCGACCTTCGCGACCTCGGGAACCAGCTGGATCGCCGACGCACCGGTCCCGATCACCGCGACGCGCTGCCCGCCGAAGTCGTGGTCGTTGTCCCAGCGCGCGGAGTGCACGATCTTGCCCTCGAAGGACTCGATGCCCTCGATGTCGGGGAGGTTGGGCTCGCAGAGCGGGCCGACACCGCCGACCAGGACTCGTGCCCGCACTTGATCGGTCTTGCCGTCCTGCAGGGTGTCGATGATCCAACGGCCCTCGTCCTCGTTCCATGCGGTCCGCGTCACCTCGGTGCCGAAGCGCGCCTTCGCGCCGATTCCGAACCGGTCGGCGACCCCGTTGATGTAGTCGTGGATCTCGGGCTGGTGAGAGTAGGACCGCGACCAGGTGGGGTTCTTCGCGAACGAGAAGGAGTAGAGCTGCGAGGGCACGTCGCACGCTGCGCCCGGGTAGGTGTTGTCGCGCCAGGTCCCGCCGAAGTCGCTACCGCGATCGAGGAGCACGAAGTCGTCGAAGCCGTTCTGCTTGAGACGGACCGCGGCGCCCAGACCCGAGAAGCCGGCACCGATGACGGCGATCTCTACATCGTTCGTTGTCATGGTGTCACCATAAGGTGGTACTGAACACGTGTCAATAGTTATTGAACAACACTCAATAGAGGGTAGGCTGGCGGCGTGCCCAGTAGACGAGGACGTGCGCGGTGTCGGTGACCAACGGCAAGACGACCGGCGACGAGTCGATCGGCGACGACGGCGGTGACCGGCGCGTGCCGCACAAACGCACGCGCATGAGTCCCGAGGCACGTCGTGACCAGCTCATCGACTACGGGCTCGCGATGGTCAGGGAACGACCGCTGGAGGAGATCACGATCGACGCGATCGCCGAGGCCGCCGGGGTGTCGCGCGCCCTGCTGTTCCACTACTTCGCGTCGAAGCAGGAGTTCCACGTCGCGATCGCACAGGCCCAGGCCGACCGGATGCTCGCCCGCACCGAGCCGGACGAGTCCCTCGGCGACCCGATCGCGATCCTGACCGCGTCGATGGCGGCCTTCGTCGACTACGTGAGCGAGAACCGGACCGCCTACACCGCGCTGATCCGCGGCGCGTCGAGTTCGGACGCGGCGATGCGGGAGGTCGTCGACCGCACCCGCGAGGTGATGGTCGGCCGGGTGCTCGACCACGCGCCCGTGTTCGGGGTCGAGGTGACGCCGATCGTCGAGATGAGCGTGCACGGCTGGATCGCGTTCGTCGAGGAGACCACGATCCGCTGGCTCACCGCCGAACCGATCGACGCCGAAGCGCTCACCCGAGACGAACTGCTCGCCCTCATCACCGCCGCGCTGCCCGCCCTCGCGGCGGCGACGATCCAGTAGAGGCCGGCGACCGGGTTCAGATCCGCTGACCGCCGACCGGTCCCGTGCGGCGGGTGCCGGTTGGGACCGAACGACCGCGCAGGAGCAGGCCGAGACCGACCATCCCGACGCCGAGTACGAAGTGCAGCCAGTTGTCGGCGGTGTTCACCGGGACGAAGTTGGCGGCGCTGTGGTGGTCGATCAGGAGTCCGTACACCCAGAGCACCAGGTACACCGCGCCGCCGGCCACGAGGTAGAGGAACGACGAGGACGCCGTCCGCGCCATCAGGATGCCCGCCACGCCGAAGAGCAGGTGGACGATGTTGTGCAGAACCGACACCTGGAAGATCCCCAAGAGGGCGGCCTCGGAATGATGGCCGGCGAAGGTGAGGGTGTCGTAGCCGGTGGTGATGCCCGGGATGAAACCCAGGATGCCGACGAGAAGGAACACCGCACCGACCGCCAGTGCCGCGATCTGGATGGGTGACCGGGCGGTTCGCGCGTTCGCAGATGTCATGAGAGCCGACCTCCGGAAGAGACCTGGATCGTCGCGGCGGGTTCTGCACCACGGCAGGGGACGACTGGGGAGTATCCCCCTCGCGACCTCCTAAACCTGGTGGTCAGAGACCGACCACGTGCGCGGTGTCCGCGCCTCCGTCCAGCTCCTGGATGTCGTTGTCGTCGGCCCCCGCCAGTTCGACGCCCGCCCGCAGGGTACGGATCAGCTCGTCGGTGAACCGGCGGATGGTGCGGTGCGCGGTCAGCGTGTCGGGGTGCCGGGCACGCAACGCGAGTCCGTCGTCGGTGCGCGAGATCCAGAACTGCGCGTCGTCGGCGGTGGTCGCGTTCGAGATGTGGTGGGCGTCGATGGTCCGGTGCCGGTCGGCGCCGGGGAGCAGCCGGTAGTCGACGTAGGACACCATGAAGATGTCCGGGCGGGTGCGACGGAGTCCGCCCATCGCCTCGATCACCTGTGGGACGGGAACCTCGCCGAGCGTGACCGCGCGGCGGAGTTCGGGCCCGGTACGCCGGATCGTCTCCAGCAGATCGCCGGTGCCCACGACCCGCAGCGGGGCATTGGTGGTGAACCATCCGACTGCGTTGCGCCACCTCTCTTCCCGTCGCGTGTGCATCGGGAACAGAAGTGGCAGTTCGGGTCCGCCGCCGCAGCGGCGCACGGCGTCGGCCATCGCGGCCAGCGTCCCGCCGAACACGCTCGCGCCGCTGCGCCGGCACAACTCGGCGAACTGCTCCGTCTCCCGCCGGCCGAGGAGTACGCGCACTTCGGTGGCCTGTGGCGCGGTGGCGCCGGGTTCGACCCCGAGATCCAGCGGGAAGGTGGGCAGTGTGCCGTCCCGGTCGTCGAAGAACCGGAGCCATCGGCGCATCCGCGGGTCGGACAGTGCGACCGGGGGCGCTTGTGACTCCGCGGCGCAGAAGTCGACGAAACTCCCGCTCATCGCGAGGGCGGTGGGATCGAAAAGCTGGCCGTGCCAACGGTATCCGTCGTACAACCGGTGCAGGTCGTCGATGACGATGGAGATCGAGTAGGCATCCACATGGGAGTGGTCGAATCCGCAGATGATCGTCGACGCGTCGTCGCGGTCGATTGCCGCGAACAGGAACGCGGGGTAACCGAAGGGGTGACACGCGCGATCGAGGGTGTCGCGAAGCCGGTCGCGTAGGACGGTGTCGGCGGTCGTGTCGACCACGCTGCCGAGGTGCAGGACCAGGTCGTCCGGATCGTATGCGTGTCGCCGGATTCCCGCGGGCCCCGCCGAGAACGACGACCGCAGGGTGCCGTGCCGGGCGATGAGCGCCCGGTAGGCGGACCCGAGCGCCGCACGGTCCACGCGCCCGCGGACGGTGAACGCGGCGGCCAGCCACGTACTCGAGTCACCGGCCGTGGCCAGGTGCACGGTCTGGTTGAACGACGGTGGTACGTCGGACATCTCGGGCCGGGCGGCCGAGACGTCCACGGTCCAGGTCAACAGCTCGCCGGCGGGTGGGTGGTAGCGATCGATGGTGGTGACGTGCACGCCCACTCACGCTCCTCTGCGTAGCGCCGTGTCGGTGGCCGGGGCAGCTCGCCCGGAACCGGCCGCCGGTGCCTGGATTCGCCGATCGCCGGTCGCGGCGATGTCGGTCATGATGTCGCGTAGCCGCTCGTAGTAGGGCCGGGCCACCGACTCGGCGAAGGGCGTGCCCGGGATCTGGCTACCCAGGTAGAGCTCGTCGTGATCGCGATTGATCCACGCCGACGCATTGGCCGTGCGCCCCTCCCCGGTGAACAGCGCACCGCGCCGGAAGGCCTCGCGCGAGGTGCCGGGGAACCAGCGGAAGTCTATGTACGACAACAGGTTCGGTGCGGTGATGATCGCGTCCGGGGTGGCCCCGGCGGCGGCGATGGCGGCCAGTGCGGCGGCGACCGGGACGCCGGCCAGGTCACGAGCGCGGCGACGGGCCGCATGGGCCGCCGGGATGAGTTCGGAGAACGTCGACGCGCCGGCGAGGGAGAACTCGACCGGGGCGAAGTTGCAGAACCATCCCTGCGACGTCGCGTACCCGTCGAGCGCGGCACGCGTGTTGAACACCGTCATGCCGTAGTAGTCGTCCGCGCCGGCCAGTTCGCGGTCGGCGACGGCGATGGCGGCGTAGATGCCGTCGACGAACCGACCCCCCGCCGCCCGGCAGGCGGCGTCGAAGGCGACGATGCCGGCGCGATCGAGCAGTGAGACCTCGACCCCGGCCACCTGCGCTGTCTCTCCCGGACTCAAGCCGAGGTCCAGTGGGAAGCGCGGCATCTGCAGGTCGTGGCGTCGGAAGATGTCCTGCCATGCCCTGGTCTCGGGCGACCCGGCCAGATGCTCGGCGGTCACCTCGGCTTCCGCGGCCGCATAGGTGAAGTAACTCCCGGCGGCCGGCGTCGCGGGGTCCGGCTCGGGGTGGCCGTGCCCGTCCGGCCGGATCAGTTCGGCGTAGATCTGCGCGATCTCGTCGAGGGCGAGGGCCTGTGAGGCGCCGTCGGAGAGCGCGTGATCGCACGCCAGGAAGATGGCGAAGCCGCCCGGGCGGCGGACGGCTCCGAAGGAGAAGCCGGGGAAGGAGTCGCTCGGGGTCTCGCGGTCGAATCGGTCGACGAGATAGGGGTGGATGTCCTCGGTGCTCGCCAGTTCGCCGTCGATGTGTGCCTCGAACTCGATGTCGGACGGGTCGACGACATGGGCGGTGACCTCTCCGTCGCGGCATTCGAACCAGGTGCGCAGCACCTCGTGTCGCCGGACGAAGAGCGTCAGGGCGGTCCCGAGTGCCGCGGTGTCGAGGTCGCCGTCGATCTCCGTGCCCGATCCCAGGTATCCGCGATGGGTACGGCCCGCGGCCCGGGCCACCGCAGCACCGCGGACGTGGTTCTGGGCCAGGAAGGTCACCGGTGCGGTGTGGACGGGAGTGGCCGCCGCGGCCGCGCGGCACGCCTCGGTCGGATCGAATCGCACGGCGGTTCCCGGTTGTGGGCGCCAGTTGCCCATGGCCGTGATTCTCATCGGGTCCTCTCGTCGGTCATGCGGGGCGGGCGCCGTCGATCGCGGTGGCGCCGGCGAAGTTCGCGTGGGTGTAGGAGGACAGGGGCAGTCCGGTGCCGGTGGTGGCGAGTGCTCGCAGCACTGTCGCGTAGGTCGTGAGGAGGTCGCGGATGCTCGCGTCGGCGGGGTCATGGCCGGGATGCCGGGCGGACAGGGTGATCCCGCCGGGTACACGCGCGATCCAGAGGTAGACCTCGCGGTCCGACCGTGAGCCGCCCCGCAGGATCTGCGCGCGGGCCGCCTCCCATTCGGCCGCCCCGGGGACGTGGCGGATGTCGAGATACGACACCACGAACTCGGGTTCGCCGCCGGTACCGAGCAGTTCGACGATGCGCTGGTAGGGGAAGGACGGCAGATGGCGCACGGCGTCGATGGCGGCCGCGGTCGCGTCGAGGGCGTCGTCGAACGTGTGGGCGGCGGTGAGGTCGACCTCGAGCGGCGCCAGACCGACATACCAGCCGACCGACCCGGCATACCGTGCCTCGGATCGGGTGTGCATCGGCATGGTGAGCCGCAGCGTGTCCCGGCCGGTGAGTGCGCGGAGGGTGACCGCGAGGGCGGCGAACACCGCGGTCTGGGTACCGTGTCCGCGCGCACGCGCCGCCGAGGTCATGAAGGTCGCCTGGTTGTCGGTGGCGACATACTCGGAGATGCCGCGCTGGCGCGGGGTGCGCGCACGGTCCCGGGTCTGCAGGTGCGGACGGACCAGCGGGAGGTCGAAGCCCGGGGTCTCGGCGGAGCTGTCCAGGAAGGCGCGCCATTGTGCGACGACGGGGTGATCGACGGTGAGTCCGAGTCCCACCGCCCGATCGTGGACGCTGAAGTCGAGGTGGCTGCCGACCTCCGCCATCTCGGTGGACGAGCCGTGCCGTGGGGAGAGGTAGAGCCGGCGGATCTCGCTCATGCTCAACAGGATCGAGTACGCATCCATCACCACGTGGTCGGCGGCGAAGGCGACGGTGAAGCCGCGCTCGGACTCGATCGTGGCCACGATGCAGTGCGGCCACCGCGTCGGCGCGAGCCTGGTGTCGAAGATCGCGGTGAGCAGCTCGCGGACGTCGTCCCCCGAGTCGAATCCGCCGACGGCCTCGGCGTCGACTCCGAGATGCGCTCCGCGGTAGGTACGCCGGCCGCGGTGCGGGTCGTCGGCCGTCGGGTCCGAGGTCGAGCGGAGGGCTTCGTGCCGGGTGATCCACCCGCGCAGGCAGGCATCGAAGTGCTCGTCGTCGAGATCGTCGTCGATCTCGAAAACCGCCCCGAGCCAGGAGGCCTCGTCGGAGTCGCAGGCGGTCGACCGTCGTATCGAGGCGGACTGGTCGTAGGTGAACGGTCGCGGATCGGTGTGCCAGCCCGCGGAATCCGCGCGTGTGGTCGGTGTCCAGATCGTCACCGTCCCGGGCGGGACGGGATAGTCGGACAGTTCGGTGAACTTCATTCGCGGTCGTCCATGCGTCGGTCATCCGTTCTCGGGCCGCGACGCCATGCCATGCCTTCGCCGGCATGGCCCCCCGGCCCATGAGTTCTGATCTGAGACAACAGGAATCGCCCGTACCCCGATGCACGCGCACGACCTTGTCCGACGACGTCCCGGAGGTCTCTCCGGTCGAACGGACCGCATCACGGCCGCCTGTGTCTGAACCGAGCCTAAGCGGTCACATCGGACATGTGCTGCGGCAGGAGTCCGTGAGCTTGATCACGGGGACGGTGTCCAGGTGTGCACGGACGCACCGTCGGTGTCGGAATCGCGCTGCGAGACAGAGGTTTTTGATCCGAATTGGGTGTTCGGCCTTGCGGTCAAGGGCGTTTCGTAGCGTTCATGTAAAGAACTCATGACGAGCGGCTGCCGCACAGGGGTGGCATCGGAGGGAATGCGCGGTCAGGCCGCGTTGCGCCGAAATGCATTGGCGGGCAGCACGGTATGCCGGGACAGGTCACGTTGCGGCGTCCGGAGAGCTCACCTACCGTGGGCCGAGAAGGGTGCCGGCAGCGGAGCGAGCGGCCCACTCGAAGTCGAATACACGCATCGGGGGTGCCATGTCCACGACCGTCCCGGCCATCGAGGCCCACGGTCTGACCAAGCAGTACGGCGGGACGCGTGCTGTCGACGCCGTCGACCTCCACGTACCCGCGGGCGGGGTGTTCGCCCTGCTCGGAACCAACGGTGCGGGCAAGACCACCACCGTGCGCATGCTCGCGACCTTGCTGCGCCCGGATGCCGGGGGCGCCCGGATCTTCGGGCACGACGTCGTCGCGGAGGCGACGGCGGTTCGATCGCTGATCGGGGTCACGGGGCAGTATGCCTCGGTCGACGAGGATCTCACCGCCCGCGAGAACCTGATGATCTTCGGTCGTCTGATCGGTTCGTCGCGCCGCCGCGCCCGGGTCCGTGCCGACGAACTGCTCGAGGAATTCGGGCTGGGTGCGGTCGCCACCCGCCGGGTGGGGCACTTCTCCGGCGGGATGCGCCGGCGCCTCGATCTCGCGGCTTCGCTGATCACCCGGCCTCGCTTGCTGTTCCTCGACGAGCCGACCACCGGACTCGACCCGCGGACGCGGGCGCAGATGTGGCAGACGGTTCGTGAGATGGTGTCGCGCGGTTCGACCGTATTGCTGACCACCCAATATCTCGACGAGGCCGATGAACTCGCCGATCACATCGCGGTCATGGATCGCGGCCGAGTGGTCGCCGACGGGACCGCCGACGAATTGAAAGCCGGAGTCGGCGACATGAGTGTGAAACTCGAATTGGCCGATGCGGACGATCTGATCGCCGCGGCAGAGGTGTGCGCGCCGTTCACCGCGAACGGCGAGGCAACGATCGCGCGCGGCGAGGGCATCCTCGTACTGCCCATGTCCGACATCGACCCCCTCGCCGACATCCTCGGTGCGCTCCGCGCGCGCGGGCTCGGGCTGACCTCGGTCAACGTCGTGCGCCCGACCCTCGACGAGGTGTTCTTCGCGCTGACCGACGGGGGCGACCCCACGCGATCGGCACCGATGGCGGCACAGGCGGATTCGGCGGGAGCCCGCGCATGACCACCGGTTCCCTGCAGCCGAGCGCACTCGCCGCCGGCGACGCCCCGGCCGAATCCCACGACCGGGTTCGGCCGACCGCCGCGGTGATGCAGTCACTCACCATGACCCATCGTGGCCTGCTGAAGATCAAACACAACCCGCAGCAGCTGTTCGACGTCATCGTGCTTCCCATCGTGTTCACGGTCATGTTCTCCTCGATCTTCGGCGGCGCGATCGCCGGGAACGTGGTGGGCTACCTGCCGCTGCTCATTCCCGGCGTACTGGTCCAGGTGTGTGTCGCGGCGTCGGTGGTCACCGGCGTCCAGCTGCGCGAGGACCTCGATCGCGGGGTGTTCGACCGGTTCAAGTCGCTGCCGATCGCGCGCATCGCGCCGCTGGCCGGCGCACTGGTGGCCAACACGTTGCGGTATGTGGTGGCCTCGGCCATCACGGTCTGCGTCGGGGTGATCATGGGGTACCGGCCGGCGAGCCCCGTGGGGGTCGCGGTCGCCTGCGTCCTGATCGTGGTGGTGGCATTCTCGCTGAGCTGGATCTTCGCGCTGCTCGGCGTCCTGCTCGACAAGGCGTCGACCGTCCAGGGCGTCTCGATGCTCGTGCTGATGCCGATCACCTTCGTGTCGAACGCCCTCGTCCCGATCGACACCATGCCCGGGTGGATGCAGGCCTGTGCGTCGGCGAATCCGGTCTCCCATCTCGTCACGGCGGCGCGCGGACTGGCCGCGGGCGAGGACGTGGGAACCGACATCGCCTACACGCTCGTGGGCGCGGCGGCGGTCCTCGCCGTCGTGGTGCCGGTGACCCTGCGGACCTACATGCGGCGGACCTGAGTGTCCGCACCGAACCGATCAGCGCAAGGAGTAGCCATCATGGGCACGCCGCTCACCTTCTCGGTGGTCGTCCCGGTCTTCGACGAGGAGGACACGATCGGCGACTGCCTGACCCGCCTGGCCGCACAGTTCGACCAGATCACCGAGATCGTGGTGGTGGACAACAACTCGACCGACGGCGGCCGGGCGGTGATCGATGCCTGGTGTTCGGCTGATCCCCGTGTCCGGGTGATCGACGAAGTACGACAGGGGTTGGTCTACGCGCGCAACACCGGACTCGACGCCGCGACCGGTGATCTCATCGCCCGCATCGACGCCGACACCCGGGTGCCGCCGGACTGGGCGCGGACGATCGTGGAGTTCTTCACCGCGGATGTCCGCGGTGACTGGGCGGCCCTGTGCGGGCGAGGGGAGGCCTACGACGTGCCGCTCGCCGGCAGGTTGGACCGGTGGAAGACCCGGCTGCACCCGCTGAACAGGTTGCGGGGCGAGCAGTCCGTGTCCGAGGTGCCTGTCCTGTACGGCTCGAACATGGTGCTGCGCCGTGCGACCTGGGTGCGGATCCGGGACCGTGTCAGCATGCGCCGCAACATCTTCGAAGACGTCGACATGGGACTGTGTGTCGGTGACGCCGGGGGTCGGAACGCGTTTCTCCGCTCGCTGACCGTCGGGGTGTCACCGCGCCGGATGGAGACCGGCATGGTGCCGTTCGTCCGCTACATGAGTTTCCTGCCGCGCACGTTCCTGCTGCACCGTCGCTTCGGGTTGGCAGCGGGTTCGGCGGCGGTGTACGTGCCCGCAATCACGGTCGCGCATGCGCTACGACTCGTCGTGTTGCGGTCCTACGACTCCCGGACCGGGCGTGTCGACCCGCGAAACCTGTTGCGGGGCGGTGGTTCCGATCGAGTCCTCCCATAGGGTCGGGCGGTCGGTCGGCGTTCCGGGATCAGCCGGCGCCGCGCACCGTCGTGACAAGCATCGTGTCCTCGACGATGTCGGCCGCCGCGTGTACGGCCTCGTCGGGGGCGATGAGCCGACTGCGGAGCTCGGCGGACCGTCCCCGGACCTCGGTGTCCAGGATCGTGTCGAGGGCGCCGATCAGCGACTCCGCTGTCACCCGCGCCATCGGCAGCGTGGCCCCGACAGCGGCCTTGCTCACCGCCCGGCCCCAGATCGGCTGATCGGCGCCGACCCACGTGATCAGCGTCGGCAGGCCGGCACGCAACCCGGCGGCCACCGAACCCGCGCCGCCGTGGTGGACCGCGGCCCGACACCGCGGCAGCACGGTGTCGTGATCGACGTGTCCGACGACGCGGATCGCATCCGTGAGTCCCGATGCTTCGGATTCGGATGTGGCAGAGCCGGATTCGGTCGACATGAAACCGCTCCAGCCGCCCGACACCAGCAGGCGGATCCCGAGTCGCCGCGCTGCGGTCCGGAATGCATCGGCCAGACCGTCGGGGTCGGCGGGCAGCATGCTGCCGAAGCCGACGTACACCGGGGCGTCGCCGGCGTCGAGCCAGTCGGCCAGCGTCCCCGCTCCCGAGGCCCCGTCGAGTCCGGCGTCGCCCACCCCGGCGCGTTGCGCGGCCGCAAGGGTGAAGAACCCGACCAGCGGCCGGCGCCGGCCCCACTGGGTCGCGAGTCCGTCGAAGAGAGCCGGATCGTAGGCCTGGATCTCGGGAACGCCGGTACGGCCGATGAGTTCGGAATACGGGTGGTTCAGCGGCGACAGTCCGAGATCGGCCCGCAGCGTGGTCTCCGCCGAGCGGGTGGCGAGCCACAGGGCGCGTTCGGCGACGCGCCAGCTCAGGTCGTTGACGATCGCCGGGGCGTCGATGCCCAGGTGCGCGAGCAACGACACCGAGCTGTTGCGCCGGATGGGGCAGTAGTGCAACGGGATGTGGGGGATGCCGAGGACCGCCGAGACATTGTGGGCGCGTTCCTGACCGGCGCTGCTCGCGATGATCGCATCCGCGCCGTCGGCGAGTTCGAGCAACCGCTGCTGCATCGCCCGGCCGTCCCGCACCGACATCGCCGACACCGCACGCAACCGGGTCCGGGGGTTCTTCGACCGCATGTCCTCCCGGACCATCTCCGAGTCGAGCAGGGCACGGGTGCTCGACCCGTACGACTCGGTGGGAACCCCTGCGCCGCTGCCGAAGTCGACCAGGTCGGGTGGCAGCGCGAGAGTCGCCGTATGGCCCCGGCCCACGAGCTCGGCGGCCAGGGCGACGGCCGGCTGGGCATCGCCGCGACTGCCGTTGACTGCGATCACGAACCTCAACGTCGAACCCCTCACGTCTGGGTGCGGTCGGATGGGCGACCCGTGCCCGGCGGTGGCGGATCGGGACCGATTCTAAACACGGTCGGCCACCGCGGCGCGCGGCCGGAGACCGGGATCACCACCCGGCCGGGGGCCGGGATCACCGGGCGGTCGGCATGAGGATCTCGTTCGTGATCAACGGAACCCGCGGGGACGTCCAACCGGCGACGGTGCTGGCCTGCGCGCTCGCGCGGCGCGGACACGACGTCCGTCTCGGGGTGCCGCCCAACATGATCGGGCCGGCTCTGGATTGGGCAGACGGCATCACCGGGCTCGAGGTCGTGCGTCTCGGCGTGGACACCCGGGCCCACCTCGAGTCGGTGGCGCGAGCCCGGAAGCAGGCCGGCCGTCATCCGCTGCGACGGCTGCGCGTGCTGCTGTCGCTCCGGAACGCCGGGTGGGACCAGCTCGTCTCCGACATGGCCGAGGTCGTCGACGCTGCCGATGTCATCGTCACGGGATTGATCACCGAACAGCCCGCTCTCGCCTTCGCCGAGTCCGCCGGCGTCCCCCTGATCTCCCTTCATCACGCGCCGGTGCGGCGTAACAGTCGGGTCGCACCGGTGCCCGGTCACCTCCCGGGCGGACCGCGTGCCGTCCGGACGCAATGGGCCGCCTACGACGCCGCGTTCGCCGTCCTCACCCGACGGCGTGAGCGCCGGCTGCGCATGCACCTCGGGTCGCCCGGGTCGTCGGCTTCCTACGCCGCCCGACTGCGGGCAGCGCCCGGCCTCGAATTGCAGGCCTACGACCCGATGTTCGGCGTAGAGCACGAACGCAGATGGACCGCCGACTCCGCGGTTCGTCGTCGTCCGACGGTCGGTTTCCTCGGATCGCCGGCAGACCAGCCCGTCGCCGGGTCCGACGCGCTCACGTCCTGGCTCGACGCCGGGGACGCCCCGATCTATGTCGGATTCGGGAGCATGCCGCTGCGGGGAGAGGCGGCCACCTTACGCGTCGTCACCGAACTCGGTCGGCGGCTCGGTCGACGAGTCCTGGTGTGCGCCGGCTGGACCGAACTGGACGCCGAGGTCCGGGCCGAGATCGCATCCGAGGCGGTGCGGATCGAGTCCCAGGTCGATCACCGCACGGTCTTCGGCCGATGCGCGGTGGTGGTCCACCACGGCGGCGCCGGAACCACGGCGGCCGTTCTGCGCGCGGGCCGGCCGTCGGTCGTCTGCTGGTACGGCGCGGATCAGCCGTTCTGGGGCGCCGAACTCGAACGCCTGGGGGTCGGCGTGGCGATGCCGATGGCCCGCGCGGGACGGGACCTGGACGTGGACCGGTTGACCGACGCCGTCGCGTCGATGCTCGATCCCGCAGCCGCCGAGCGGTCCGGACGGCTCCGCGACGCCCTGGTGGCCGAGGATGTGGCGCTCGGGGACGCCGTGCGCGAGATCGAGCGTTCGGTGACAAGCTCGAGCACGGGGCCACGGCTCCCACAGGGACCACACAGTCACAGCGCAACGAAGGTGGACGTATGACGACGACGAAGTCGCCCATGGCCGAACAACCCGACGCCGGGCGGGCACCGGGTCTGCGTGGCCTCGCAGCCCGGCTCCGCGACGAGCGGGCGGCGATCCGAGGCGAGCGCCTGACCTCCGAGGACGCCCCGTTCTGGTTCGTCACGCCGGCACTCGGCTGGTCGGTGGTGCTCCAGCTCGTGTGGGTGTTCGACGAGGAGGTCTCGATCGAGACGCTGACCGCGATGAACGCCGCGTTCGCGCGAGGGCGCCTCAACCGCATGCTCGTCGTACCGGATGTCGTCGGAGCCCGCCCGCGGTGGATTGCCGCGCCCGACGCACCCGGGCTGGCCGCCGACAGCCGACCGGTGCCGGAGGCGAAGATCGACGACTGGGCGACCGCCGAGATGTCCTCGGTTCCCCTCGACGCCGAGGGCGGGCGGTGCTGGCGCCTGCGGTCGGCGCCCACCGCGTCGGGTGGAACGGTGGTGTCCCTCTGTGCCCTGCACGTCGTCACCGACGGTCGCGGCATGCTCGCGGCGGCCGCCGAGGCCGCCTCGGCGTCGGAGGTGCCACTGGCTCGCGACGCGGACCGGGCGTCCGGGGCCGATCTTGCGGCGACGACGCGTCCGCCGGTCTCGTGGCGGCGGCAGCGGATCGGCGACCTCGCCGACGCCGGGTCGCAGGCCGGCGCGGTCCTCGCCGGGCTCGTGCGGGCGGCACTCGAGCAGCGCAAGGCCGGTGGCCCCGAACCCGACCCGCGTCCGGTCCGCGCGCCGATAGCCGAACGGTCGCCGGCCGCCGACTTCACCTGGGCGACCGCGACGGTCCCCGCGACGGACTTCGACCGGGTCGCCGCCGACCACGACGGCACCGCGAACACGCTGTTCATCGCGGTGGTCAGCGGCCTGCTGCGTTCCAGTGGCCATGCGCCGCTGCCGAATCCGATCAAGGTCGGGGTCCCCGTCGACCGTCGTGAGAGCGAGGCGGACACCCGGTCCAACCCGATCGCCGGTGTGTCGGTGTRCCTCACCGACGAGCCGGTCGCCGGTGGCGATCTCGGCGGCATCCGGGCGGCGTGCARGGCGGCTTTCGTCCGACTGTCGGAGGGTCGCCGGGCACCGCACATCCACCTGCGGCCGTTGGCCTGGTTCCTGCCGCCCGCGGTCATCGTGAAACTGGTCAGCGCGGGCAACGGGATCCCCGACGCGGTGATCTCCAACCTCGGCGACATCCCCCCGGAGGCGACGGTGCTCGGCGGGCGGTCGGCGCGGAAGGTCGCATTCCGCGGCATGGCTCAGGGCGTCGACGCCTCGGTCGGCCAACGCTTCGGTGACGGCGTCCAGTCGTGGCTGGTCCGCACCCGTGATCAGGTGACCTTCACCGTGCTCGGTTGCGACGAGACGAGTTTTCCCTCCGATGCCGTGGTCGCGGACCTGCTCGACCGGGAACTGACGGCCTGGGGTCTGCCCCATGAGATCTGGTGATCATGACACCTCGTGAAGCTGAGGAGCACACGTGACGGCAACGGCAACCGACACCCGTCCCGCCGAGGTACTCCGCGTGACCGGCCCCGACGAGTCGTACCTGCTCGTCGCGGAACTGTTCGGGATGGGTGCGCCCATCCAGATCACCTGGGTCTTCGACGACGACCCGGGGGACGCGGCGATCGAGTCGTTGTGCGCCGGACTCGCGGCCGGGCCGCTGCATCGTGCGGTGTCGCGCCGTCGGGTCCCGTTCGCCCGGCACCGCTGGGTGCGATCGACGATGCCGGTCCGACCCGGGCCGGTGGCGGTCGTCGAGGCCGACGCCGTCGGGGAGTGGGCCGACGCCGTCCTCCGCGCGAGCCGTCTCGATCCCGTGCGGGGAACCGGTTGGCAGCTCGACTCGGCCCGGATCCGCGGCGGCGGGCGCGCGGTGTCCCTGCTCGCCTCCCACATGATCACCGACGGTCACGGCCTCTACCGGCTGGTGGCCGACGCCGCGGCGGGCCGCACCGCCGGTCTGCCCGCTCCCGTCAGCGGACACTCTTGGGAGGCGGTCCGCGCCGACGCCGCCGACGCCGCCGAGTCGGTGCGCGCAGCCGCCCGATCAGCGCGAATCCTGATCCGCGAGGCCCGGGCGGCGCGAGGCACCGACACCGGGTCCGCCGACACCCGATCCGCGCCGGGATCGTCGCGTACCACGCGTCCGGCGAGACCACGGTCCGCGCCCGAGCCGGACACGACGCTGGCGACGGTCGACGTCTCGGCAACCGAATGGGCCGCGCGCGCCACCGAGCACGGCGGTACCGGCAACTCCCTGTTCACCGCTTTGCTCGCCGGTGTCGTGCACCGTTCGGGTCGCCCGCTCGACGGTCCGATGAAGGTGTGCATCGCGGTCAGCAAGCGGGACGGCGACGACGACAACCGCGCCAATGCGTCGGGCGGGGTGTGGATCCGCCTTGCCGACCCCGTCGAACCGGACACCGACCTCACCGCCATCCGGTCATCGAGCAAACGGGCCTTCGTCGACTACGCCGAGTCCGGGGCCGATCAGGCCGCCGACAACCTGCAGCCGATCGTGCGCATTCTGCCGAGACGACTCATCGGTCGGTTGATGCGCGGAATCCCCGGACCCGACACCACCGTGTCGAATCTCGGGGCCACGCCCGACTCGGCGATGCGGATCGGCGGTCACACCGCGTCCCGGTTCGCCATCCGCGCGGTGATGCAGGGGATGCCCGCCCAGGAGCGGCGCGAACGCGGCCCGGCGGTCGCCGCCTGGGCGGTCACCTACGGCGACACCGTCACGCTCACCTTCTTCGGCATCGACCCCGACGATTTCGGCGATCCCGTCCGGCTGCGCACACTGATCGCCGACGAGTTGACCGCCTGGCGGATCGGACATCGATTCTGGTGACGTCGGCACACATCGCGATCGTTCTGTACGGCAGCCGGGGCGACATCCAGCCCGGTATCTGCCTCGCCCTCGAACTCCAGGTGCGCGGCCACCGCGTGAGCGCCCTCGTCCCGCCGAACCTGGCCGGCCTCGCGCGGGCCACCGGCGTCCGCGACGTCCACGAGATCGGTCTGGACTCCGACACCGCGTGGTCGTCGGAGGACGCGCGGTCGGCGCGCAACAGTCGTAACCCATTGGCGCGGATGGCGTTTGCGCTGCGGACGGTCCGCGGCGGATTCGACGCCCTGGACGCCGCCCTCGAGCGACTCTTCATCGCGGGTACGGCGCCGCTGCGCGACACCGACCTCCTCGTCGTCGCGCCGCTGTGCCAGGACCGCGGGCTGGCGGTCGCCGAACATCTGGGCATCCCGCTGACCGTGCTGAGATACGGCCCGATGTCGGAGAATGGACTCCTCGGCGCCGTACCGGGACTCACCGACAGCTGGTCGCCGGACTCGAAGCGGCGCTCCTGGCGCCTCGCCGACCGGTTGACCTGGGCCGCGACGGGGTGGAACGAGAATCGGTTCCGGCGCCGGCTCGGGCTCGACCGGGCTCGGCGACCGCTGCCGGTGCGGCTGAACGCCTCCGGGATCCCCCAGATCCAGGCCTACGATGCGGAGATGGTTCCGGGCCTCGCCGCGGAGTGGGACGATCGCAAACCCGTCGTCGGATTCTTCGACCTGCCCGCGGGAAGCCGGGCGGGTATCTCCGAGATCGACGCCGGGGCAACCGATCTCGGCCGATGGCTGGCCGCCGGCGAAGCTCCGCTGTTCGTGACGTTCGGCAGCATGCCGATCCTCGACCCGGAGGCTCTGATCGCCCGCTGGCGGACAGCCGCCCGTGCCCAGGGGGTGCGCTGCCTCATCGCCATGGGAGATCCGACCGGAGTCGATCCCGACGACCCGGACGTGTTCTACGTCGCGGGTGTCGACCACGCGTCGGTCCTGCCGCGATGCGCGGCCGCAGTCCATCACGGCGGCGCCGGCACCACCGCGGCGAGTCTGCGGGCCGGCCTCCCCACCCTGGTTTGCGCGGTCACCGCCGATCAGCCGTTCTGGGGTGAACGGGTCCGTGCCCTGGGCGTCGGGGCGGCCGTCCGGCTGTCGAGTTTCACCGACGACGACGCGCGCGCGGGTCTCGCGGTCCTGTTCGACGACGGAACCCGTTCGGCCGCTGCTGCTCTCGCCCGCCGGATGACGCCCGCCGACAAGGCCGTCGCGGCGGCCGCCGACATCTGCGAAGCCCGGCTGACCTAGAACCGGCACCCACGACCGCTCAGACGACTGCGGCCACCGACCCTCTCGGGTCGGTGGCCGCAGTCGTCGTCTGGCAGGTTACTCGCCGAAGGCCTCGTCGAGGATCTCCTGCTGCTCCACCGCGTGGACCTTACTCGATCCCGACGACGGCGCGGACATCGCGCGGCGCGAGACCCGGCGCAGTCCGCCGAGCACATCCGGCAGCACCTCGGGCAGCCAGAGGCCGAGGAACGGCCACGGACCCTGATTCGCGGGCTCTTCCTGGACCCACCGGAACTCACTCGCGTTGCCGTACTGCTCGAGCGTCTTGCGCAGGCGGCGGTGCGGCACCGGGTAGAGCTGCTCGATGCGCACGACCGCGATGTCGTCGCGCCTCTCCTTGTCGCGTCGCGCGGCGAGTTCGTAGTAGAGCTTGCCGCTCACCAACAGGACGCGCTTCACCTTGCTGCGGTCCGCGCCGTCCTTGAGGAAGTGCGGGTCGTCGATCACCGAACGGAACTTGTCCTCGGTGAAGTCCTCGACCGGGCTCACCGCGGCCTTGTTGCGCAGCATCGACTTCGGGGTGAAGACGATGAGCGGACGGCTGATGCCGTCGAGCACGTGGCGGCGCAGCAGGTGGAAGTAGCTCGCCGGCGTCGACGGCAGGGCCACCGTCATCGAACCCTCGGCGCACAGCTGCAGGAACCGTTCGATGCGGCCCGAGGTGTGGTCGGGTCCCTGTCCCTCGTGGCCGTGCGGCAGCAGCAGCACGACGTCGGAGAGCTGGCCCCACTTGGCCTCACCCGACGAGATGAACTCGTCGATGATGGACTGCGCGCCGTTGACGAAGTCGCCGAACTGCGCTTCCCACACCACGAGGGCGTCCGGGTTGCCGACCGAGTAGCCGTACTCGAACCCGACGACCGCGAACTCCGAGAGCGGGGAGTCGTAGACCATGAACCGGCCGCCGTTGCTCTCCTCGTCTGCGGGCTGCAGGTGGTTGAGGGGGGTGTACTCCGAGCCGGTGCTGCGGTCGATGAGCACCGAGTGGCGCTGGGTGAAGGTGCCACGGCGCGAATCCTGGCCGGACAGACGCACGGTGCGCCCCTCCATGACCAGCGAACCGAACGCCAGCAGCTCGGCGAACGCCCAGTCGATGTTGCCCTTGCGGGCGGCCTCGGCGCGACGCTCCAGGACCGGCTTCACACGCGGGTGCGGGGTGAATCCGTCGGGCACGTTGACGAACGCGTCGCCGATGAGCTCGAGCGTCTTGCTGTCGACCGCGGTCACCAGCTTCGTCGGCAGCGTCTGGTCGGCCTCGACCGAGGGCGACGGCTCGACACTGAACTTCTCGAGTTCCTTGACCTCGTTGAAGACGCGCTCGAGCTGTCCCTGGTAGTCGCGCAGAGCGTCCTCGGCCTCCTTGGTCGAGATGTCACCGCGGCCGATGAGGGCTTCGGTGTAGCTCTTGCGGACGCCGCGCTTGGTGTCGATCACCTCGTACATCGCCGGCTGCGTCATCGACGGGTCATCGCCCTCGTTGTGTCCGCGGCGGCGGAAGCACACGAGGTCGATGACGACGTCCTTGTGGAACGCCTGGCGGTAGTCGACGGCGAGCTTCGCGGCCCAGACGCAGGCCTCGGGGTCGTCGCTGTTGACGTGGAAGATCGGTGCGCCGATCATCTTCGCCACGTCGGTGCAGTACTCGGTCGAGCGCGAGTGTTCCGGTGCGGTGGTGAAGCCGACCTGGTTGTTCACCACGATGTGTACGGTGCCGCCGGTGCGGTAACCGGGCAGCATCGCCATGTTGAGCGTCTCGGCGACCACACCCTGACCGGCGAACGCCGCGTCGCCGTGCAGCATAAGCGGGAGGATCGGGAAGCGATCGTCCTCGTCCATGAGGTCCTGCTTGGCGCGGACCAGACCCTCCAGCACCGGGTCGACTGCCTCGAGGTGGCTGGGGTTGGCGGTCAGCGACACGTTGATCTCGTTGTCGCCGAACATCTGGTAGTACTTGCCCTCGGCGCCGAGGTGGTACTTCACGTCGCCCGATCCGTGCGCCTGCGACGGGTTCAGGTTGCCCTCGAACTCGGTGAAGATCTTCGAGTACGGCTTGCCGACGATGTTGGCGAGCACGTTCAGACGGCCGCGGTGCGGCATGCCGATGACCACCTCGGAGAGGCTGTGCTCGGCGCTCTGGTCGATCACCGCGTCCATCATCGGGATGACCGACTCGGCGCCCTCGAGCGAGAAGCGCTTCTGCCCGACGTACTTGGTCTGCAGGAACGTCTCGAACGCCTCGGCGGCGTTGAGCTTGCTCAGGATGTACTTCTGCTCACCGACCGGCGGCTTGACGTGCTTGATCTCGACGCGCTCCTGCAGCCACTTCTGCTGCTCGGGCTCGAGGATGTGGGTGTACTCGACACCGACGTGCCGGCAGTACGCGTCGCGCAGGATCGACAGAACGTCCCGCAGCTTCATCTTCTCCTGGCCGTGGAACCCGCCGACCTTGAAGCTGCGGTCGAGATCCCACAGCGTCAGCCCGTAGTTCTGGATGTCCAGATCCGGATGGCTGCTGCGCGCATCGCTGTCCATCATGAGGGGATCGATGTCGGCCATCAGGTGGCCGCGGCTGCGGTAGGCCGCGATCAGCTCGAGGACGCGGGTGCTCTTGTCGACGAGGCCGGCGGGCAGGTCGCGACGCCAGCGGATCGGCTCGTAGGGGACGTGGAACGCGGTGAAGATCTCGTCGTAGAAGGCGTCGTCGATCAGCAGCTCGTGGATCGTGCGGAGGAAATCGCCCGACTCCGCGCCCTGGATGATCCGGTGATCGTAGGTCGACGTCAGCGTCATGAGCTTGCCGACGCCGAGTTCGGCGATCTGCTCGTCGCTCGCGCCCTGGAACTCCGCCGGGTACTCCATCGCGCCGGCGCCGATGATGGCGCCCTGGCCCTTCATCAGGCGCGGCACCGAGTGCACGGTGCCGATGGTGCCCGGGTTGGTGAGCGAGATGGTCACACCGGAGAAGTCGGCCGCGCCGAGCTTGCCGTCGCGGGCGCGACGGACGATGTCCTGGTACGCCGTGTAGAACTCGGCGAAGCCCATCGTCTCGCATTCCTTGATCGCGGCGACGACCAAGGTGCGGTTGCCATCCTTGCCGACCAGGTCGATGGCCAGGCCGAGGTTGGTGTGCGCGGGTGTGACGACGTTCGGCTTGCCGTCGATCTCGGCGAAGTGCCGGTTCATGTTCGGGAACGCCTTGATGGCCTGCACGATCGCGTAACCCAGGATGTGGGTGAAGCTGATCTTGCCGCCTCGGGTCCGCGCGAGGTGGTTGTTGACGACGATCCGGTTGTCGATCATCGCCTTGGCGGGCACCGCACGGACGCTGGTGGCCGTCGGGATCTCCAACGACAGCGCCATGTTCTTCGCGATGGCCGCGGCGGGACCGCGCAGGACCTTGTTGCCGTCGGCGCTCTCGGACTTCTGTGCGTCCGACTTCGCGGACCCGGACTTCTGGGCCTCGGGCGCGGCGGCCTTGCCCGCCTCGGGCTTGGGCTGCGAGCGGGCCGACCCGTCACGGCTGGCGACGCTGTGCCCCGACGCCGCCTTCGTGGCGGTCGACTCCTTGGCGGGGGTGGGTTTGCGCGGTGCCGTGCGCGCCGGGGTCTGATCCAGGGTGACCTGCTTGCGCGGCGTGGTCTCGGTGGCCGGCGCGGAGGTGTTGCGTGCCGACCCGTTGGTCGACGCACTCGTGGTCGAGGAGGAGGACGAGGTGGCCGCTGTGGTGGCCGAAGTCTTTGCGGCAGTGGGCTTTGCGGAATTCGAGGGCGGAGCGGCGGCCGGGGCGGAGCCACCGTTGTCGCCGGGTTCGTAGTTCTTCAGTAGTTCGTGCCAACTCGGGTCGACCGAGTTCGGGTCTTCTTGGTATTGCTGGTACATTTCCTCGACCAGCCACGTGTTCTGTCCGAAGTCTGAAATCGAACTGCTGCTCACAGCGGTATCTCGCCTCAATTCCCTGAAGGTGCCGGGTTCTCTGCCACGCGTCGTCTCTTGTGGAGACTATCGGTGAACCACCTGACGATGCTACGCGTCGTCGACTCGCTCACACCTACCGACCTGTTACTACGGAGTCAGTTCCGAGGTGGCCCGCGTGACCGTCGTGGCGGCCCTCCGTGCGCTGGTCGGAGCGGGTGAGTCGGGGCGGGGCACCGCCGGCTCGTCGGGATCGACACCGGCATCCCAGAAGCCGCGGTACCTCTGTCCCAACGCGAGCAGCTCCTCGTGTGTTCCGAGTTCGACGATCCGTCCGCCGTCCACCACCGCGATGGTGTCGGCGCGGGCGGCCGTGGCCAGTCGGTGGGCGACGATCACCGACGTGCGGTGCCGGGTCACCGCGCGCCCGGCAGCGAGGACCTGCGCCTCGGTGGCCTGGTCGAGGGTCGCGGTCGCCTCGTCGAGCAGCAGCAGATCGGGCTCGACGAGTTCGGCCCGGGCCAGTGCGATGAGTTGGCGCTGGCCCGAGCTCAGCCCCTGGCCGCGTTCCCCGATGGGATGGTTCATCCGGCCGGGCAGGGCGGTGATCATGCGCAGTGCGCCGACCGCGGCGGCGGCGTCGACGATCGCGGCCCGATCGGCGTCGGGCCGGCCGTAGGCGATGTTCTCGGCGACGGTGCCGGTGAACAGGTGCGGCTCCTGCGGGACGAGGCCGAGCCGCCGCCGATATCCGGCGAGTTCGTAGTCACCGATGTCGGTGCCGTCGACCAGGACCCGTCCGGTGGTCGGATCGTAGAAGCGCGCCAGCAGCTTGACGATCGTCGACTTGCCGGCGCCCGTCCGGCCGACCAGGGCGAGCGACGACCCGGCCGGGATGTGCAGGTCGACGGCGGACAGCGCATCCGTCGTCGAACCTTGGTAGCGGAATCCGACCCGGTCGAAGTCGACGACGCCGTCGAACCCGCCGTGTGGCGGGGACTCGGCTCTCGTCGAGGTGCGCAGCGAACTCGGCGTGCGCAGCAGGTCGCCGATCCGGCGGAGCCCCACGGCCGCCTGCTGGTAGCCGTCGAAGACCTGCGAGAGCTGTTGCACCGGACCGAACAGCATCGTCAGGTAGAGGACGAAGGCGACGAGTGTGCCCGCCGAGAGCGAACCCGACGCCACCTGCCCGGCGCCGACGCCGAGCGCGATCGCGGTCGCGATGTCGGACATGAGCTGGATGAGCGGGAAGTACGAGGCGATCGCCCGCTGCGAGACCATCCGGGCCTCGACCCATTCTCCGGAACGACGCGCGAACCGGGCCTGGGCGTCGTCGGTGCGCAGGTAGGTCTGCGTGGTCTTGATGCCGGCGATGTTCTCCTGGAAGTCCGCATTGACGACGCTGATCAGCTCGCGCGAGCGCGTGTAGGCGCGGCTCGCGACGCGGCGGAAGACGATCGTCGCGGCGATCAGGAGGGGGAAGACGGGCAGCACCAGGAGTCCGAGCAGGGGGCCGGTGATCAGGAGCGCGACACCGACGCCGACGAGCGTCAGCACCGCCACGATCGCCGAGGTCAGTCCGGTCTGCAGGAACGTCGACAAGGCATCGATGTCGGTCGTCATCCGGGTCATGATCCGGCCCGACAGCTCGCGCTCGTAGTAGTCGAGTCCGAGGCGCTGGATGTGGGCATAACTGCGGATCCGCAGTCCGAACAGCACCCGTTCGCCGGCCCTGGTCGAGGTGATCGCCATCGACGACGCGGCGACCCAGCCGACCCCGACCAGTACGACACCGCCGACCGCGGCCCATAGAAGGGTCGACCCCTCGGTGTGTCCGGTCGAGTCGATGACCGCCCGGGCGATGCTCGGGAAGGCCAGGCCGACGAGCGTGTCGACGGCGATGGCGAGCAGTGCGGCGGCGAGCAGCCACCGGACCGGCGCGAGGAGTCCGCGCAGGGTGAAGACCGGGTTCTCGCGTCGGGCGGCGGCGACGTCGACCTCCGGCCGCTCGACCGCCGGGGAGAGCGCGTCTACCGAGGCCTGGAGCTGGGGGGTGGCCGGCATCGAACCGAGCGCGCTGGCCACGCCGCCGCCGCGACCGGTCCGTGAGCCCGCCCCCATCGCCGGAGAGGTCCGGGCCGCGACGTCGATCGAGTCGGAAGCTACTTCGGGCCACAGGCTCTCGATCTCGGTCGGGCCCGGTCCGCGCAGCGGTGGCGCGGTGTYGGCGACCGGGGCCGCGCCGGGGATGTCGTCGTGGACGCCGTCGGGTGCCGGTTGCGTGGTGCTCGACATCAGCCCGCGGAAGCGCGGTGAGGTCGCCTCGAGTTCGGCGAGCGTCCCCAGCGCGGTGATCCGGCCGTTGTCGAGCACCGCGACGCGATCGGCGAGGACGAGCGTCGAACGTCGATGGGCGAGGACCAGCATCGTGGCGCGGCGGTCGCGGAGCCCGCCCAGGATGCGCGCCTCGGTGGTCGCGTCCACCGCGGACGTCGCGTCGTCGAGCACGAGGATGCGGGGGTCGGCGAACAGGGCGCGTGCCAGGGCGATGCGCTGACGTTGCCCGCCCGACAGGGTGAGTCCGCGTTCGCCGATGACGGTGTCGTATCGGTCGGGGAGCGCCTCGACGAATTCGGCGGCGTCGGCCGCGGCGGCTGCTGCCCGAACCCGGTCGGCGGTGTCGGCCCCGGCGGCTGCCGGGCCCATCGCGATGTTCGCGGTGATGGTGTCGGAGAACAGGAACGGCTCGTCGAACACGACGGCGACGGCACGGTGGAGTGCCTCGGGCGCGAGGTCGTCGATCCGGTACCGGGACGGCTCGTCACCGGCGCTCTCGCCGAGCAGCGAGATCGTCCCGGAGTCGGGTCGTTCGAACCGGCTGACCAGGTCGGCGATGGTCGACTTGCCGGAACCGGGCGGACCCACGATCGCCACACATTCGCCCGGCTCGATCCGCAGGTCGATACCGGACAGCACGGCGGGCGGGTCGTCGGCGTCGTGGGTGTGGTGGGCGAACCCCACACCGTCCAGTTCGACGCCCAGGGGGCCGTCGGGCAGCGTGCCGGTCGCGGTGTCGCCCGGATCGTGGGGATGGTCGATGACGTCGTAGACGCGTTCGACGGCCGCCCGCGCCAGCTGGGCGTTGACGATCAGGTTCGTCAGCAGTCGGGCGATGCCGGTCATGGTGGCGACGTACGTGCTGAACGCGACGAAGGTGCCGGCCGTGATCGCGCCGGTCATCGTGAGGTAGCCGCCCACGACGATCACCCCGACCATGCCCAGCTGCGGGATGGCGGCCAGGGTCGGGGCGAATCGAGCATTGATCCGGGCGGCGCGGAGTCGGCGAGCGAACACCGTCCGGCACCGGGTGATGAGGTCGTCGACCGCGCGTTCCTCCTGGCCGAAACCCTTCACGACCCGCACGCCGGTGACGGTCTCCTCCACGTGCTGGGCGACGTCGGCGGCGGCCTGCTGCGCCGACCACGTCGCCGCGAACAGCCGACGCCGGGTACGCCACACCTCGAGGGCGATGAGCGGGGCGATCAGCAACGCCACCCCGGTCAGGAGCGGCGACAGGTACGCCATGATGGCCAGGGCCACGACCATCTGCACCGCGGCGCCCAACGACAGTGGCGCCATGGCCAGCAGACTCTGGACGACCTGGATGTCGGAGATCGAGCGAGACACGATMTGTCCGGTGCGGATCTGGTGCTGGCTGCGGCCGTCGAGGTGCAACAGGGTGTCGAGGAGTCGGAGTCGCAGCGTGTTCTGCACGTTCACCGCGAGCCGTCCCGCGAACACCCGCCGGCCGAGATGGCAGGCGTAACGGACGACGGCGAAGACGACCAGCGCGATGATCACGGTGCGTAGCGAGAGGCCGTCGTCGACGACGCCGGTGGCGTGGTCGATCGCGGCCTTGGTCAGCAGCGGCATCAGGACGTCCACCCCAACGGCGACCAGGGTGAAGATCATCGTGACGACGACGACGCGTCGGTATCGCCATGACTCACCGAGGAGTCGGCGGATCCAGCCGGGCGCGGCTGCCGACGACTGCGGGTGCGGTGCGGCCGCCGCGGTCACCACGAACCGGGTGGGAGCGGATCCGGGGTGGGTGCTTCACTGAAGTCGACGTCGATGACCCACGTCCGGGGTGCCGGCCCGAACGCCTCGCGCGCGTTGTGGACGACCTTGCGGCCGAGGGCGCGACTCCCCACACCACCGATGACCGCACCGATACCGGCGGGCATGAGCTTGCCGAAGATAAGCGGCGCCCGGCGGATCGCGTACTTCTTGACGAGTTTGTTCACCAGGGTCTTGTTCAGTTTGGTGATCGCACCGGATGGCAGGGCGGCTCCACCGAGCCGGCGCAGCGCACCGCCTCCGGTGCCGACCACGCGACCGAGGGCCAGCACACCCTCTTCGCCCAGCGCGACGGTCATGACCAGGGCCTTGCGACGCTCGGACTCGTGCACCGGGATGCCGTGCACCTCGGCGATCGACAGCGCGAGCAGGGCCGACGCCTCGAGGAAGAACGCCGTGTCCCCGGTCATCGCCCCGAACGCGGTCATCGTGCCGACACCGGGCACCGCGGCCGCCGCGCCGACGGCGCCGCCGGAACCGGTGACCGCGTTCAGATAACGCTTCTCGAGCCGCTCGATGATCTGCGCGGGTGAGTCGTCGGGGTACTTCCGCCGCAGTGAATCGACGTACTTCTTCACCGCGGGTGCCTGCAGTCGCTGTGCCCGGTCCAGGATGCCGCCGGTCACCTCGACGGCCTTGCCGGGGGGCGTACGGCCGTGGTCTGCCGAAAGTCCCTGTGACGCCTTGTCTTTCATTCCGCCGCCGCTCGTTCCGTCGGTACCCAGTCCGCTGCGGGCACGACCTCGGCYGGTGGTGGGGGACCGGGGGGTGTRCCGTCACCGAACGGGCGACCGCCCAGGTCGTCGCGATGGTGTGCGGTGAGCCAGCCGCGGAGGTCCGGGCCCTTCGGCACGATCTGCGTGGGATTCACGTCGGTGTGGACGATGTAGTAGTGCTGTTTGATCTGGGTGAAGTCGGTGGTGTCGCCGAAGCCGGGCGTCTGGAACAGGTCCCGGGCGTAGGCCCACAGCACCGGCATCTCGCTCAACTTGCTCCGATTGCACTTGAAGTGGCCGTGATACACCGCGTCGAATCGCGCCAGGGTGGTGAAGAGCCGGACGTCGGCCTCGGTGATGGTGTCGCCGACCAGGTAGCGCTGCGTCGACAACCGCTCGGACAACTCGCCGAGTTTGGTGAACAACCGGTCGTACGCCGCGTCGTAGGCTTCTTGGCTGCCGGCGAATCCGCAGCGGTAGACGCCGTTGTTGACCTCCGTGTAGATGCCGTGGCTGACCTCGTCGATCTCGTCGCGCAGACGCTCCGGGTAGAGCTCCGGCGCGCCGTCGCGATGGAAGGCGGTCCATTCCAGCGAGAAGTCGATGGTGATCTGCGGGAAGTCGTTGGTGACGACCTCGCCGGTCGGCACGTCGACCATCGCCGGCACGGTGATCCCCTTCGGGTAGCCGGGGATCCGCTTCTCGTAGGCGTCCTTGAGTCGCGGGATCTGCAGGACCGGGTCCACTCCGCCGGGGTCGAGGTCGAAGGTCCACGAGTTCTTGTCGTGCGTGGGACCGCACAGCCCGAGCGAGATGGCGTCCTCGAGGCCGAGTAGCCGCCGCACGATGAGGGTCCGGTTGGCCCACGGGCAGGCCCTGGCTGCGACGAGCCGGTACCGACCGGCCTCCACCGGATAGCCGTCCCGGCCGTCGGCGGTGATGCGGGTCTCGATGTACTTCGTGTCCCGGACGAACTCCTCGCCGGTCATCACGTACGAACCCTGTTCGCCCTCGGACGCGGTGCTCTGCTCGGACTCTGTGCTCATGGCTCCACAGTAATGATCCGGAGCGACATCCCGCCCCGAGCTGCCGCGAATCCCGTGATCGCGCGGGCCGTTCACGAATCGGACAGGGTGAGTGGTGTGTCTCGGAAACAGGCGACTGGTCTCCGGCGTTCGATCGGCGCCTGGCTGCGTTGTCGTCGGTCGAGATAGCTCCGCTATCGCTCCCTCCTCCGCCTTGCCAGCTCACCGATCGCTCCACCGGATACCGGCCACCTCTTTCCGAGACACACCACTAGCATCGGGAAATGCAGTCGAGCGACGCCGCCCGCGGCCAGAACGCGGGCATCGACGAGATGGTCACCGGCCGCCCGTGGGCCGCGATGCTGGCGCTCTGCGTGGGCTTCTTCATGATCCTCGTCGACATGACGATCGTGGCCGTGGCCCAGCCGCGTATCCAGGCCGACCTCGACACGAACGTCAACGGCGTCGTCTGGGTCACCAGTGCGTACCTGCTCACCTACGCGGTGCCGCTGCTGATCACCGGTCGCCTGGGTGACAAGTTCGGCCCCAAGACGATGTACCAGCTCGGTCTGGCGGTCTTCACCGCGGCCAGCCTCTGGTGCGGCCTGTCGTCGTCGATCGGTGAGCTGATCGCGGCCCGCGGTCTGCAGGGTGTCGGCGCCGCCCTCATCACCCCGCAGACGATGGCGCTGATCACCCGCATCTTCCCGGCCGAGAAGCGCGGCGCCGCAATGGGGGTGTGGGGCACGGTCGCCGGCGTGGCGACCCTCGTCGGTCCGTTGCTCGGCGGCGTGCTGACCGACGCGTTCGGCTGGGAGTGGATCTTCTTCATCAACCTGCCCGTCGGCCTCGCCGGTCTCGTCCTCGCGGCCGTTCTCGTCCCGCGGGTGAGCACGAACGACCACCAGTTCGACTGGATCGGGGTCGGCCTGTCCGCGGTGGGGCTGTCCGCGTTGGTGTTCGGCATCCAGGAGGGGGAGACCTTCGACTGGGATACCTGGATCTGGCTGCTCATCGTCGGCGGAGTCGTGGTCCTGGGGGTCTTCGTCTACTGGCAGTCCCGCATCCGCACCGAGCCCCTGGTCCCGTTGTCGCTGTTCCGCGACCGTAACTTCTCGCTGTCGACCATCGGCATCGCGTCGATGGGCTTCGCCGTGTCGGCGATGATGATCCCCCTGACGTTCTTCCTCCAGCTCGTCGGCGGGATGTCGCCGACGGAGTCGGCGGTCGTCCTGGTGCCGATGGCGGTGCTGACCGGTGTCCTGGCTCCGATCGTGGGCCGGGTGGTCGATCGCGTCCACCCGCGCACGATCGTGTCCTCGGCACTGCTGCTGAACGCGATCGCCATCGCGTGGTTGGGCTTCGTCGCCCGCCCGGAGACCCCGGTCTGGTTGATCGTGATTCCGTTGTGCCTGATGGGTGTGGCCTCGGCCGGTATCTGGGCGCCGCTGGCCGCGACCGCCACCCGCAATCTGCCGTGGCATCAGGCCGGGGCCGGGGCCGGCGTCTACAACACCCTGCGGGTCATCGGTTCGGTTCTCGGCTCCGCCATGATCGGAGCGCTTCTGCAGACCCGGCTGGCGGCCGAGCTGCCCGGCGTCGACGCCGAGAACGCCCAGGACGGTGCGGCCGGGCAACTGCCGGAGTTCCTGCGCGAGGGGTTCGCGACCGCCATGGGGCAGTCGCTCTACCTGCCCGCGGCCGCGCTGCTGATCGGCGTCGTGGCGACCTTCTTCTTCGTCCGGCCCGCGCATCAGACGGTCCCACCGCAGGTCGTCGACCCGTACGCGGTGGGCGCCGACGCCGGTCGGTCCGAGTCGGTGCCGGGGTCGACGGCGTAGGCGAGCGCGCGTCCCACGATCTGTCGGCACCCGACCGTAAGGTTGCGCCCATGCGGATCGTGCACACCTCCGACTGGCACCTGGGCCGGACGTTCCACGGGGTCGAGCTGCTCGCCGACCAGCGTCGCGCACTGTCGCATCTGGCCGCACTGGTCGCCGCGGAGTCGGCCGCCGCCGTCATCGTCGCCGGTGACGTGTACGACCGGTCCGTCCCGTCCGCCGACGCGGTCCGCGTGTACGACGAGGGCCTGGCCGAGATCGCCGCTGCGGGAGCGCAGATCGTCGTCACCTCGGGCAATCACGACTCGCCCACCCGCCTCGGTGCGGGGTCGGGATTCGCCGCCGCCGGTGGCCTGCATCTGCGGACCTCGATCGCCGACATCGACCGTCCGGTCATCCTGTCGGACGCCCACGGAGACGTCGCGTTCTACGGCATCCCCTATCTCGAACCCGACACCGCGCGACGCCACCTCGGCGTCGAGTCGATCGGCGGGCACACCGCTGTCCTCGACGCCGCCATGACTCGCGTCCGCACCGATCTGGCTGCGCGCCGGGTTCGGTCCGTGGTCGTCGCCCACGCCTTCGTCAGCGGGGCCGCGGCCTCCGGTTCGGAGCGCTCGATCAGTGTCGGCGGGGTGGAAACGGTTCCCGCCGAGACGTTCTCGGGCGCCGACTACGTCGCCCTCGGGCATCTGCACTCGCCGCAACGTGTCACCGACACGGTCCGGTACAGCGGTTCGCTGCTGCCGTACTCCTTCGGTGAGCGAACCCACCGGAAGGCGGCCCTGGTGGTGGATCTCGACGCCGACGGCGTCGCCGAGGTCCGCGCACACGAGCTGCCCGTCGTCCGCGAACTGAGCTCTCTCACCGGCGTTCTCGGCGACCTGCTGACCGACGAACGGTACGCCGCGGCGCAGGACCACTACGTCGAGGTGACGCTGACCGACCCGGTCCGCCCGACCGACGCGATGCGTCGGCTGCGCGAGCGGTTCCCGTTCGCGGTCCATGTGCAGTGGGAGCGGCCGCATTCCGGCTCCGGCGTCGACTACCGTTCCCGCGTGCGCGGCCGGACCGACGCCGAGATCGTTGCATCGTTCATCGAGGACGTACGCGACGAGCCGACGAAGGGGGAGCGGGTGCTCCTCGAACGCGCACTCCGCGCCGTGGTCGGCGAACCCGAATCGGATGCGGCCGAACTGACCCTGTTCGACATCGAGGCGATCGTCGCGGAGTCCGCATGAGGCTGCACCGTCTGCGCGTCCGGGCCTTCGGTCCGTTCGCCGACGAGATCACGGTCGACTTCGACGACCTCGGCGGTGACGGACTGTTCCTGCTGCACGGCCAGACCGGCGCCGGCAAGACCACGGTCCTCGACGCGGTCGCCTTCGCACTGTTCGGTCGGGTACCGGGCGTGCGCGACACCAACCGGCGCCTGCACTCGGATCACGCTGCGGCCGAGGACATCCCGGAGGTCGAACTCGAGGCGACGATCGCGTCCCGCCGACTCCGGATCACGCGGTCGCCCGAACACGAACGACCCAAGAAGCGCGGCGACGGCACCCGCAAGGTGAACGCTCGGGCGACGCTCGTGTGGGTCGACGGATCCGGACCCGACCTGACCCGCATCCCCGAGATCGGCGACGCCGTGGTCCGGCTGCTGGGGATGAGTGCCGATCAGTTCTTCCAGGTGGTCCTGCTGCCGCAGGGCGACTTCGCCCGATTCCTGCGCGCGCACTCCGATGAGCGGGAAGCGCTGCTGGAGCGGTTGTTCGACACCGAGCGGTTCGGTGACCTCGAGGAGTGGTTGCGTGACCGCGCGCGGGAGAGCGCGGCGAAGCTGACCGAACAGACCGCCGTGCTCGACCGGGTCGCCGGTCAGATCGTGGCGGTGGGCGGGGTCGAACCGACCGCCGAACCCGACTTCGACTGGGCGCAGGAATGTCTCGAGCGTGCGCGCACCGCCGCGGAGCGCATGCGCCTCGAGTCAGGTGCGGCGCAGGCCGCGGCCGACCAGACGCAGGCCGCGTACGAGAGCGGGAGCCGGCTCGCCGAGCTGCGTCGCCGGGGGCGTGCGGCCACCGAGCGACTCGCACGGCTCGCGGACGGCGAAGCCGCTCTGAGCGCGGCGGCACAGGCTCGTCGGCAGGCCCTGCAGGCGGCGCCCATCGTGCCGCTCGCCGACGACGCCGACCGTGTCACTCGCGAACTCACGGTCGCCGAGCAGGCCGTCACGCGTGCGCACGCAGAGCTGTGCGCGCTGCCGGAGGGTGAGTCTCTGTGCGCCGGCGGGTCAGACGAGGATCTCGACGCACGCCTGGATGCGGCGATCGACCGCTGGACCGAGGAGTCGGGGCGGTGGGAGCCCCTCGCCGAACGCGTCGCGCAGCGGCCGGCTCTGGTCGCCGAGATCCAGACCCTGAACTCGGCGATCGTCGAGGCGGACCGCCGCACTGCCCAGACCCGGACCCTGCTCGACGCCGCGCCGGGCCGTCGCGCCGAGGCCGTCGCCGCACTGGCGGAAGCGGGGGAGTTGCGGATGCAGGCTCCGAAACTCCGGGCCGAGCGCGACGCACTCCGCCGCGTACGCGACGCACTCACCGACCGGGACGCGGTGCTGGTCCGGCTCGCGACCGCCGAGAAGGAGTTGCTCGACGCCCGCGACGCCCATGCCGCTGCGCGGGAGCGCGTGCTCGACGCCCGCGAGCGTCGCCTCGCCGGGATGGCAGTGGAACTGGCGGGCGGGCTCGTCGAGGGTGAACCCTGCGTCGTGTGTGGTTCAGTGACGCACCCTCGACCGGCCACCGACGACGGCGACGCCCCGGCGTCCGAGGTCACAGCCAACGAAGACGCGGCAGCGGCCGCCGAGGAGCGGGCGAGCGCGATCAAGGCCATCGCGCAATCCGCGGTGGCGGCTCTCGTCGAACGCCGTACGCATCTCGACGCCGTGATCGGTGGTGCTCGTTCCGACGCCGTCGACGCCGACCTCGCCCGGGTGGGCGCCGAACTGGCTGCCGCGGAACGTGCCGCGTCGCGACTCCCAGCGCTGCAGACGGCGGTCGATCGGATCGACGCCGAGGTCGATGGGTGGCGCACCACCCTCGCCGACGACGAGTCGGCCCAGTCCGCCCGTCGCGAGCGGGTGACCGCGTTGCGGCAGAACCTCACCGAGCTCGATGAGGCCGTCCGGGAGGCAACCGGCGGCCGCGGCGGGGTCGCCGAGCGGCGCCGTGAACTCGCCGAGCTGGTCCGTCGCACCCGTCGTCACCGGAACGCCCGGCAAGAAGCCGCGCGAGCGCGGGACCGGGTCGCCGAGGCGACCGATCGATTGTCCGCGGCGTGTGCCGACGCCGGGTTCGACGATGTCGCCGCCGTCCGAGCGGCATCCGTCCCGGACAAGCAGATCGCGGCGTGGGACACGTTGCTGCAGGAGGCCGCCAGTCTGCGCGCCGCTGCCGAGGAGACCCTCGCCGACGAGGATGTGCGCGCCGCGATGTCGACTCCGGAGCCGGATGTCGAACAGCTCACCGCAGACCGTGACGCCGCCCGCCGCCGCCTCGACACCGCCGCGAAGGAACACGCCGTGGCCGGCCGGCAGGCGGCCGACCTCCAGGAGTACGTCACCCACTTCTGGGAGGCCCTCGACTCCCTGGCGCCTCTGCAGGAACGTCACGCCGAACTCCAGGGACTCGCCGAATTGGTCAGCGGGCGCGGACAGAACGCACGCCGGATGTCGCTGCGGTCCTACGTGCTGGCCGCGCGTCTCGACGAGGTCCTCGTCGCCGCGTCGGGTCGTCTCCGCGAGATGTCCTCCGGGCGTTACGAATTCGTGCACACCGACGCCGCGGGTGTCCGGGGCCGGCGTGGCGGCCTCGGTATCGAGGTCCGCGACGAGTACACCGGCGCGCTCCGCCCGACGACGACGCTGTCCGGCGGCGAGACCTTCTTCGCATCGCTGGCCCTCGCACTCGGACTCGCCGACGTCGTCTCCGCGGAGTCGGGCGGGCGGGTGCTCGACACCATCTTCATCGATGAGGGTTTCGGCACCCTCGATCCCGAGGCGCTCGACCTCGTCATGGGGGTCCTGGATGACCTGCGGGCCGGCGGGCGTGTCGTCGGCGTGGTGAGTCACGTCGACGAACTCCGCGCACGAATTCCGGCCCAGCTGCACGTCCTCCGCGGCGAGCACGGGTCGTCGGTCCGAGTGCAGAGCCCGCTCGGCGTGTCCTGAGCTGCCGATTGGGATGTCGACGGATCGGTGCGCTAGGCTGAGTCCCGCCCGATGAGCCCCCGTAGCTCAGGGGATAGAGCGTCTGCCTCCGGAGCAGAAGGCCATAGGTTCGAATCCTATCGGGGGCACCAGTAGCACTGACCGGCGTAGCCGTTCTTCCCGGGAGTCTCCGGGGCCCGATCCCATAATCCCTGGCCTCCGCGCTGAACAGGTGGGCTTGGCGGGGTTGTGCCATTGTCAGGCGGCTTCTGCCGCGTTCAGCAATAGGTATCGGATACCGATACCTATTGCTGAACCGAGCAGCCCGGAGGATGTTCCCTCACACGTACGGCTCTCCCGGCGCCTCCATGCCTGATGCGGTCCGCCACCGGCACGCGGCGCTGGGCAGCAGCGTGCCACAGCCCCGGCGTGATCGCCACAGTTCCACGCGCACGCGGTGCTGATCTGCCTCAACTCGCCGGCAACTCGATGCGCCGCAACGGATCACCGCCGTCGACAAGCAGCACTCCGCCCGGACGCAGCGCCCGGGCCACGGCCCCCACGGCCGCGTCGTAGAGATCGGGGTGTCGCCCGTCTAGTGCGCCGACGCGCAGTGCGAACGCCACGTCGAACGGGATGCGCGCGCCGAGGTCGAAGTCCTCGATGGCGCTGCAGTCGAAGTCGAGTCGGTCCGGACCGAAGCCGCCGGCGATCGCGGCCCGGCGGGCGGCGTTCACGGCTTGAGGCGACCGATCGATGCCGAGTACGAAGCCGTCGGGTCCCACCCGGCGCGCCACCTCGCGTGCTGCCGGCCCGGGCCCGCAGCCGATCTCGAGGACTCGCAGACCAGGGGCCAGTGGCAACGCGTCGACCGCGGCCGCGAGGCGTGGTGAGAGCATGCCGCCATCATCGCCGTTCGGAGAGCCGCGTGGCCCGACCGAACTTGCTCACCTCACCGGCGTGCCCGCCGTGCGGGGCGCTCAGTTCAGCGGAAGTGGTTGTGCGCCACGCAGGGCCAGCATCTGGGTGATGATGGCGATCTCCTTGTCCTGGGTCCGTTTCATGCTCGACGCCAGGTCGCGGACGTAGGCCTGCTCGACGTTGGCCGGGTCGGCGGCGTATTCCATCATGTGCAGACCGCCCTCGTGGTGACGCAGCATCAGCTGGAGGAACCGGATGTCGACCTCGGGACCCCGCATCGCGCGGAACTGTTGCATCTCCGCCGACGTCGCCATCCCGGGCATCGGCGGCTGTTCTGCGTCGGAGTCCGCGGCACCTGAGGCGGGTGCGGACATGTCCCCGTGATCCATGTCCCCGTGGTCCATGTACCCGTGGTCCGAACTGCCGTCGCCACCGTGGCCGTGATCGTGACCGCCGGCGGAGTGATCCGCGGGATCGGAGTGGTCGTGTCCGTCGGTCTCGGAACCGCCGTGGCCCATCCACGCCATGGTCGCGCCGGGGTTGGTGACGGGCTGACCCCATCGCGTCAGCCACGACTGCATCTGGCCGATCTCATTGCTCTGGGCGGTGAGGATGTCGAACGCCATGCTCCGCACCTCGGGGTCGGTGCCGTGTTCGAGTTCGATGGCGGCCAGTTCCACACCCTGCTCATGGTGGCGGGTCATGTCCTGCGCGAAGCCGACGGCCGCCGAGTTCGCAGCCGGGGAATCGTCGCCGGTGGAGTCGTCGGCGAGGCTCGCCTGGATCAGCAGTCCCAGGCCGAGACCGAACAGTAGGAGGGCGGCGCCGCCCAGGGCGAGCAGGATCCGTGGGCGCGACGACGGCTCGGCGGTGTCGTCCGGACCCTCGGGAGTCGTTGTCTCGTCCCGGGATTCGGGCTGGTCGCTGTTGTCGGTCATCGCTGGTCCTCGCCGATCTCGTCGGGGCGTGCGGCCCGGTCCGTTACCTGGTCTGCTGCTCGCTGGGAACCCGCGTCAGCCCGCGGGCTGCTGGTTGCCGCCATCCATCGGGACGGCGTCGGGGCCGGGCTCACCCTCGTCGGCCGGCGGGGGGTTCGACGGATCGAACCCGGGGATGGCGGTACAGGTGGCCTGGGTCTCGGGGTAGGCGGCGGTCTGCGGGTTCTCCGGGTAGACCCCGGGCATCATGTTGCGGCGCAGCGCGGTGATGAACTGGTTGACGCGCGGATCGCGGGCGGATTCGAGCTTGAGCTGGTGTCCCCAGCTCTGCAGCGACACCGGCTGGTCTAGTCCGGGGTAGGGCGAGAGGAACAGGTACTGCTCACCGCGGACAAGCTGCTTGAGGTAGTCGAGGTCCTCCGGTGAGACGGTGTCCGGGTTGTAGGTGATCCAGACCGCGCCGTGTTCGAGGGCGTGGACGGCGTTCTCCGACCGCAGCGGGTTCGGGTACACGACGCCGGTACAGGTCGCCCAGATCTCGTCGTGCGGCCCGCCGAACGGAGGCGACTGGTCGTAGGCGACACGCTGGGTCGCGGTGACGTGCCGCGCGGCCTCGTAGTAGCGCTTCGTCACACCCGGGATGTTCGCCGACGGATCGGGATTCTGCGGTGAGGGCACGAACTCGGACACCGTTTCCACGGCGAAGTCGTCCTTCTGTTCGGCGCGCCGCTCGTTGAACTTGGGGACGAGGTAGATCGCGAGTCCGGCGATGAGGCCGATGACCACCACGACGGCGCCGATCAGCATCCAGTCGACCTGACGTCCCGTCGCCGAGGGAACGGATCCTGCTCGCTTGCGGGACTTGGGGACGTTGGCCCCTGGTTTGCGCGCCATTGACTTCTTTCCTCATCCGACTGCGGGGGCCGAGCGGACCTGCGGGAGACCCGGCCCGCGCTCGGCGCACACGAGTGTACTGGTGGGCCCGATGGGTGGAGCAGGGTGCGATTGTCGGTGTAGTGGCCGCGGCCAATAGGATGGTGTCCTGTGACTCCCGCCGACCTGGCCGCGCTGCTGCGCGACGTGACCCTGACCGTGGTCCGCGACCGCGGACTGGACGAGAACCTGGTGCCCGACTCCATCGTCGTCGAGCGCCCCCGTCACGCTGACCACGGCGACTATTCCACCAACGTCGCCCTGCAGATGGGCAAGCGGCTCGGCGTGAACCCGCGGGAACTCGCCGGCTGGCTCGCGGAGGCGTTCGCCGCGGCCGAGGGTGTCGCGAAGGCCGAGATCGCCGGTCCCGGGTTCGTGAACCTCTGGCTCGGGGCCGCCGCGCAGAACACCGTCGTCGCGGCGGTGCTGGCCCGGGGTGCGGACTACGGCCGCGGAAACGAACTCGCCGGTTCGGTCATCAACCTCGAATTCGTGTCGGCCAATCCGACCGGGCCGATCCACCTGGGCGGTACCCGCTGGGCGGCCGTCGGCGATGCTTTAGGCCGCGTGCTGGCCGCTCGCGGTGGTGCGGTCACGCGTGAGTACTACTTCAACGACCACGGTGCCCAGATCGACCGGTTCGCCCGGTCGCTGGAGGCCGCGGCACTGGGCAACCCGACCCCGGAGGACGGCTACGCGGGCGATTACATCGCCGACATCGCCGCGAAGGTCGTCGAGACGGTCCCCGAGGTGCTGTCGCAGCCCGACGCCGACCGCCTCGAGACGTTCCGTTCGGTCGGGGTGGACCTGATGTTCACCCACATCAAGCAGAGCCTCCACGACTTCGGCACCGACTTCGACGTCTTCACCCATGAGGACAAGATGTTCGCCACCGGCCTCGTCGACGAGTGCATCGGCGAGCTCAAGGCCAATGGCAACCTGTACGAGAAGGACGGCGCGTGGTGGCTGCGGTCCACCGAGTTCGGTGACGACAAGGACCGTGTGGTCCTCAAGAGCGACGGCAACGCCGCCTACATCGCGGGCGACATCGCCTACTACCGTGACAAGCGCAACCGCGGCTTCAACCTCTGCATCTACATGCTCGGCGCCGATCACCACGGGTACATCAGCCGGCTCAAGGCCGCGGCGGCGGCGCTCGGCGACGACCCGGCCACCGTCGAGGTGCTGATCGGCCAGATGGTCAACCTCGTGCGCGACGGCACGCCGGTCCGTATGAGCAAGCGTGCCGGCACGGTCATCACGCTCGACGACCTCGTCGACGCGGTCGGCGTCGACGGCGCGCGCTATTCGCTGATCCGCTCGTCGGTCGACGTCAACATCGACATCGATCTCGACCTGCTCACCAAACAGTCCAACGACAACCCGGTGTACTACGTGCAGTACGCCCACGCGCGGATGTCCGCACTGGCCCGCAACGCCGCTGACCTCGGGGTCGTGTCGTCGCTGGACCATCTCGACCTGCTCGACGATCCCGCCGAGGGCGAATTGATCCGCACCATCGGCGATTTCGACGATGTCGTCGCGACCGCCGCCACGTTGCGCGAACCGCACCGGGTCTGTCGCTACCTCGAGGTCCTCGCCGGCACCTACCACCGGTTCTATGCCAAGTGCCGTGTCCTGCCGCAGGGTGACGAGAAACCGGCGGACATCCACCGGGCCCGGCTCGCCCTGTGCGAGGCCACCCGTCAGGTCTTGGCCAACGGCCTGGGGCTCGTCGGCGTCACCGCGCCGGAGCAGATGTGAACGCACACCCCGCCGGCCCCCGGCACGCCGAACTGCTGGCCGCACCCCATCTCGCCGAGCGTCCGAACGACCCGGCGGTGCTCGCCGCCATCCCCGCACAGGTGTGGCCGCGCAACGCATCCCGCGACGAATCGGGCGAGCTACGGTTGGCCGGCGTGCCGGTGAGTCAGCTCGCCGAAGAGTTCGGGACGCCGGCGTTCGTCGTGGACGAGGCCGACTTCCGGTCGCGCTGCCGGGACATGATGGCGGCGTTCGGCCCGTACGGGCGAGTGCACTACGCGTCGAAGGCGTTCCTGAGTACCGAGATCGCGCGCTGGGTCGACGACGAGGGGCTGTCCCTGGACGTCTGCAGCGGTGGTGAACTCGCCATCGCACTGCGCGCCGGTTTCCCGCCGGAGCGAATCGCATTGCACGGCAACAACAAGAGCGTCGACGAGCTGCGCGCTGCGGTCGACGCCGGGATCGGGCACGTCGTCCTCGACTCGATGATCGAGATCGATCGGCTCGACGTGATCGCCGGCGAACGCGGTGTCGTCGCCGACGTGCTGGTGCGCGTGACCGTCGGTGTCGAAGCGCACACCCACGAGTTCATCTCGACCGCACACGAGGACCAGAAGTTCGGATTCTCGCTCGCCGGTGGGATCGCGATGGAAGCCATCCGGCGGGTCTTCGCGACCGACAACCTCAGGCTCGTGGGTCTGCACAGCCACATCGGGTCGCAGATCTTCGACATGGACGGATTCGAGCTGGCCGCCCACCGGGTGCTCGGACTGCTCCGCGACGTCGTCGGCGAGTTCGGTGTCGAGAAGACCGCGCAGATGTCGGTCGTCGATCTCGGTGGCGGACTGGGGATCTCGTACCTCCCCGACGAGCGTCCGCTGCCGGTGCAGAAGGTGGCGGAGACGCTCGCGGCGATCGTCGAGCGGGAGTCGGCAGCACTCGGGCTGCCCATGCCGACCATCGCCGTCGAACCGGGCCGCGCCATCGCCGGTCCCGGCACGATCACGCTGTATCGCGTCGGCACCGTGAAGGACGTCGCACTGGGCGGCGGCGCCGTACGACGCTACGTCTCCGTCGACGGCGGCATGAGCGACAACATCCGCACCGTTCTCTACGACGCCGAATACGACGTGCGGCTCGTGTCCCGGGTGTCGGAGGCCCGTGCGGTGGTGTGCCGGGTCGTGGGAAAGCATTGCGAGAGCGGCGACATCGTGATCAAGGACTGTTGGCTGCCGGAGGATCTCGGCCCCGGCGACCTGATCGCGGTGGCGGCGACCGGTGCCTACTGCTACTCGATGTCGAGCCGATACAACATGACCATGAGACCGCCCGTGGTGGCGGTGGCCGACGGGAACGCCCGGCTACTGCTGCGCCGGGAGACCATCGACGACTTCCTCAGCCTGGAGGTGGGCCTGTGACCGAATCCGTGCAGAACACAAGTGGCGCAACCGATGCGGACTCGCGCACCATCGGTGTCGCGGTGCTCGGCATGGGCAATGTCGGTGCCGAGGTGGTGCGCATCATCACCGACAACGCCGACGACCTCCGGGCGCGCGTCGGGGCTCCCGTGGAGATCCGCGGCGTCGCGGTGCGGGATCTCGGCCGTCCCCGCAAGATCGCGCAGGATCTCCTGACCGACGACCCGGCGGCACTCGTCGCGCGCGACGACGTCGACATCGTCGTCGAGTTGATGGGCGGCATCGACCCGGCCCGCGGTCTGATCCGGTCGGCGCTCGAGAGCGGCAAGTCGGTGGTGACGGCGAACAAGGCGCTCCTCGCCGAATACACCGGCGAACTCGCGACCGCCGCGGCAGATGCCAAGGTGGACCTCTACTTCGAGGCCGCGGTCGCCGGCGCCATCCCGGTCATCCGTCCGCTGATGCAGTCGCTGGCCGGCGACACCGTCGAGCGGGTCAACGGCATCGTCAACGGCACCACCAACTTCATCCTCTCCGCGATGGACGAGACGGGCGCCGACTACGCCGACACCCTCGCCGAGGCCGGCCGCCTCGGATATGCCGAAGCCGATCCGACGGCCGACGTCGAGGGCTACGACGCCGCGGCCAAGGCGGCGATCCTCGCCTCGATCGCCTTCCACACGCGGGTCACGGCGGCCGATGTGCACCGCGAGGGCATCTCCTCGGTCACGTCCGCGGACCTGGTCGCGGCCAAGAAGTTCGACTGCACGATCAAACTGCTCTCGATCTGCGAGCGCGTCCGCGACGCCAATGGCGCGCAACGGATCTCGGCGCGCGTGTACCCCGCGCTGATTCCGCTGACCCACCCGCTGGCGACCGTGAACGGCGCGTTCAACGCCGTCGTCGTGGAAGCCGAGAACGCCGGGCGGCTGATGTTCTACGGTCAGGGTGCCGGGGGATCACCGACGGCATCGGCCGTTCTCGGCGACATGGTCATGGCCGCCCGCAACCGCGTGCACGGCGGGCGCGGACCGCTCGAGTCGACCTACGCCTCCCTGCCCGTCGCCCCGATCGACGACGTGTTCACGCGGTATTACGTCTCGATGCGGGTGGCCGACAAGCCCGGCGTGCTGGCGCAGGTCGCGGGGGAGTTCTCGAAGCGGTCGGTCAGCATCGCTGCGGTGCGCCAGGAGGGCGCGGGCGACGACGCCCGCCTGATCCTGGTCACCCACCGCGCCCCCGACCGAGCTCAATCGGATTGTGTTGCGGCGCTTGAAGACATGGACGCCGTCATCAAGGTGTCGAGTGTGTTGCGATTGGAAGGTACCGATGACTGAAGCGACTTCTACGCCTGTGCACCGCGCGTGGCCGGGCCTCATCGAGGCCTACCGGTCGCGGTTGCCCGTCGCCGACGACTGGAAGGTCGTCACGCTGCTCGAGGGTGGCACCCCGCTGATCAGTGCGCCGCATCTGTCGTCGCTGACCGGTTGCGAGGTCTACCTCAAGGTGGAGGGCCTCAACCCCACCGGTTCGTTCAAGGACCGCGGCATGACGATGGCCGTCAGCAACGCGGTCAACAACGGCAAGACCGCGGTCCTGTGCGCATCCACGGGCAACACCTCGGCATCGGCCGCCGCATACGCCACCCGGGCCGGGATCACCTGCGCGGTCCTGATCCCGCAGGGCAAGATCGCGATGGGCAAGCTCGCTCAGGCGGTCATGCACGGCGCCAAGATCATCCAGGTCGAGGGCAACTTCGACGACTGTCTCGAACTCGCGCGCAAGGCGACCGCCGAGTTCACCGAGATCGAACTCGTGAACTCGGTCAACCCGGCGCGGATCGAGGGTCAGAAGACCGCCGCCTTCGAGATCGTCGACGTGCTGGGCCGTGCCCCCGACGTCCACGCTCTGCCGGTCGGGAACGCGGGCAACATCACCGCGTACTGGAAGGGCTACAAGGAGTATCGCGCCGACGGAGTCTCGTCGTCGGTGCCGCGCATGCTCGGTGTCCAGGCCGCGGGCGCCGCGCCGCTGGTGAACGGTGCGCCGGTGAAAGACCCGGAGACCGTCGCCACCGCCATCCGCATCGGTTCCCCGGCCAGCTGGAACCAGGCCGTCGCCGCGAAGGACGAGTCGAACGGGCAGTTCCTGGCGGCCACCGACGAGAAGCTGCTCGAGGCCTACCGACTCGTCGCCGGCAAGGAGGGCGTGTTCGTCGAGCCGGCGTCGGCCGCCAGCGTCGCGGGCCTGCTCGCCGCGAGTGCCGACGGCTGGATCGAGCGGGGCTCGACCGTGGTGTGCACGGTCACCGGCAACGGTCTGAAGGACCCCGACACCGCGCTGGCGGGCATCCCGGCGGTCGAGGCCATTCCGGTGGACCCGGTGGCGGTCGCGAATGCTCTCGGTGTCGGCTGACGGGGCCGGGTCCGCGGCGGCTGCTGCGGGAACGGTGCCGGTAGGGCTCTCGACGAGGGTCCGCGTGCCCGCCTCCAGTGCCAACCTGGGGCCCGGATTCGACTGTCTCGGAATAGCTCTCGGAATCTACGACGAGGTGATCGTCGAGACGGTCCCGGATGGCGTCACCCTCGAGGTCGAGGGTGAGGGCGCCGCCGCCGTGCCCCGCGACGACTCGCACCTCGTGGTGCGGGCGCTCACCCGCGGACTGGCACACGCCGGGCTGCGGGCCCCCGGTCTGACATTGCGCTGCGTCAACCGGATCCCGCATTCGCGGGGTCTGGGTTCGTCCGCCGCCGCCGCGGTGTCGGGCCTCGCCGCCGCGTCGGGCCTGATCTCGGCCGCCGGCCTCGGTCCGGGGCTCTCGGCCGACGAACTGGTACAACTGTCCAGCGAATTCGAGGGCCACCCCGACAACGCGGCCGCGAGCGTGCTCGGCTCGGCGGTCGTCACGTGGACCGAATCGGCCGACGGCGTCGCCTCGTATCACGCGCACCGTCTCCCGGTGCACCCCGACATCTACGCAACGGTCTTCGTGCCCGACACCGAGTCGTCGACGTCGTTCACCCGCGGGCTGCTCCCGGATTCGGTCCCGCGCGCCGACGCCGTGTTCAACCTGAGCCGGTCGGCCCTCGCCGTCGTCGCGCTGACCACCGATCCGCGCAACCTCATGGCCGCGTCCCAGGATCGGCTGCACCAGCCGTACCGGGCGTCGGCGATGGCGCCGACGCACGATCTGGTCAGCGCGCTGCGTGCGCGTGGACATGCCGCGACCGTGTCCGGAGCGGGACCGACCGTCCTGGTGCTCGGTACGGCGCCGGTGGCCGCCGAGATCCGTCAGCTGGCGCAGGGCCTCGGGTTCGACGCCCGGTCGGTCGCCGTCGCCGGCGGCGTCGAGATCACCGTCGGCTGATCGGCGTCGTCCGCACGACCGCCGGAGTGAAAGCGCATTCATTTGGCGCTTCCGGCGTGTTGCCCCTATCATGCGAACGGGGTTACCATATTCTGGTCTAGCCGCGCAGGCTTGTCCTGCCGCTTCTCATCCTTCACCGATCGGAGATGACCGGCTGTGTATCCGGGCCGGGGTCATGGATCTCTGTCGACGGTGCCGAAGCGCAGGTGTTTCCGGGCACGCTCGCAGCGGACCACACATTCTCACCGTCCACCGCGGACGGACTCCCTAGCGCACAGAAGCAGGGAAACGTAGACCTCACGCAGTTCTCGTCTGCGGGAGGAACGAAAGGACTTCCGTGACCGATACGGACCTGATCACCGCACCTGCCGAGCAGGAATCCGCGGGTTCGGCCGGCCCCGACTCGGGACGACCGGCCACCAAGACACGTGCACGAACCGGCCTGTCCGGCATGGTGCTCAGCGAACTGCGGACGGTCGCCGGTGAACTCGGCATCAAGGGCACCTCCGGGATGCGCAAGGGCGATCTGATCGCCGCGATCAAGGAGCGCCAAGCGGGTGGCGACGCCCCGGCCGCGAAGAGCGCTCCCGCCCGGTCGAAGGCCGGCACGTCGAAGCCGGCGACGAACGACGACCAGCTGACCATCGGCGACTCCCCGGCCGCGACCGGGGCGGACACGACCGAGAAGAACGACGCCCCCCGGAGCGGCGCGCGCACCCAGCGCGGCGCCGGCCGCAAGGCCGCTGCCGCCGACGCACCGGCCGAGGCGTCGTCCACCGAGACCGCGAACGCCGACGCTTCGGGACCAACGAACAACCCGGCTGCCACCCAGGCCGACGGCTCGCGGAACGGCGCCGACGCGGCGAAGTCCGAGGCCCAGGCCGGGGATGCACCCAAGGGAGGCAGCGCTTCCGAGACCGACTCGTCGGAGACCGGTGCGGGACGCGAGCGACGCCGCGGCCGTGACGGCTCGGGCGAGGCCGCGGGTGACTCCGACGGCAACGACCAGCGCACTCGCCGCAACCGCAACCAGAACCGCGACAACCAGAATCGCGACGCGGGCCAGAACCGCGACAACCAGAATCGCGACGGGGGCCAGAATCGCGACAAGCAGAACCGCGACGGCAACCAGAACCGCGACGGCAACCAGAACCGCGACGGAAATCAGAATCGTGACGGGGGCCAGAACCGCGACGGGGGTCAGGACGACGACGGCGAGGGCGGCGGTCGCCGTCGGGGTCGCCGGTTCCGTGAGCGTCGTCGCGGCCAGAATCGCGACACCCCGAACGAGCCGCAGGTGTCCGACGATGACGTGTTGCAGCCCGTCGCCGGCATCCTCGACGTGCTCGACAACTACGCCTTCGTGCGCACCTCGGGGTACCTCGCCGGTCCGAACGACGTCTACGTCTCGATGAACCTGGTCCGCAAGAACGGACTTCGACGCGGCGACGCGATCACCGGTGCGGTCAAGGTGCCGCGTGAGGGCGACCAACAGAACCAGCGCCAGAAGTTCAACCCGCTGGTGCGGCTGGACACCGTCAACGGCGGAGACGTCGAGACGGCCAAGCGTCGCCCCGAGTTCAACAAGCTCACGCCGCTGTACCCGAACCAGCGCCTGCGGCTGGAGACCACCCCCGAACGACTCGACACCCGTGTGATCGATCTGATCATGCCGATCGGCAAGGGGCAGCGCGCCCTGATCGTGTCGCCGCCGAAGGCCGGTAAGACGACGATCCTGCAGGACATCGCCAACGCGATCGCGACCAACAATCCCGAATGCCACCTCATGGTCGTCCTCGTCGACGAGCGTCCCGAGGAGGTCACGGACATGCAGCGTTCGGTGCGGGGTGAGGTCATCGCCTCGACCTTCGATCGGCCGCCGTCAGACCACACCTCGGTGTCCGAGCTCGCGATCGAGCGCGCCAAGCGACTCGTCGAGAGCGGGAAAGACGTTGTGGTGCTGCTGGACTCGATCACCCGTCTGGGTCGTGCGTACAACAACGCGTCGCCCGCGTCGGGTCGGATCCTGTCCGGTGGTGTCGATTCGACCGCGCTGTACCCGCCGAAGCGGTTCCTCGGCGCGGCGCGCAACATCGAGAACGGCGGATCGCTGACGATCATCGCCTCGGCGCTCGTCGAGACCGGCTCCACCGGCGACACGGTGATCTTCGAGGAGTTCAAGGGCACCGGCAACGCCGAGCTCAAGCTCGACCGTAAGATCTCCGAGCGCCGGGTGTTCCCGGCGGTGGACGTCAACCTGTCGAGTACTCGTAAGGACGAGCTGCTGCTGTCGCCGGAGGAATTCTCCATCGTGCACAAGCTGCGTCGCGTGCTCTCGGGTCTCGACTCGCAGCAGGCCATCGACCTGCTGATCAGTCAGCTCAAGAAGACCAAGACGAACATCGAGTTCCTGATGACGGTGCAGAAGACCGCGCCGGGCGGGAACAACGACGACTGAGTTCTGCGACTGCAAACGAGCCACGAAGGTCACCGGACCTTCGTGGCTCGTCGTTTTCGCTCCTCGGGAACTGCGGCCTGGCGGCCGTCGTGGACTACGACACAACACTCGCGAGCATCTGAACCTCATGCTCCCTGAGGTGCGAGCGAAGCGAGCCACGAAGGGTGTAGCAACGTGTCTCGCCAGCCCTTCGTGACTCGTCGACCTCGACGCGCTCCTTCGTCGCTTGCTCGGCCCGGCGGCTTGCGCTTCTCGCACCTCAGGGAGCAGGGGTTTTGTAGTCTCTTCGGATCAGCGAGCGATGGGGGTTCGCTTCTCTCGGATTGGGGAGCGGTGGGAGACGGACGGGGTTGCGCGACTCGCGCGGTGTCCTCTCAGCCGGCGAGGTCGGCCGCCAGGTGTTGCCACGCCTGCGCACACGGCGGTGCGACGGCCCCGGTCTGGGTGACGATCAGCGCGCACTCGCCTCCGCGGCTGTAGATCTCGAGTGATCCCGTGCGGTCCCACACCCCGCGGGGCCACGTCACCCAGCATTCGCCGACGAGGTCGAAGTTGATCATCACGCGGGCGCTGCCGGATGCCAGCACCATCTGGCCCCGATGCTCGCGGGCTCCGTCGAGACGGTCCTGGCGCATCTGGATGCATCCCGGCGCCGCCGTCGCGAAGGTCACGGTCATCCCCAGTCCCGCTGCGTGCTCGAGTGCGGCGATCACCGCACGTGTCTCGACGCGGACGGTACGCGCGCAGTCGAGATGGGGGAGGGCCGCCAGGCGGGCGACACCTCCGTCGGTGAGTACCGCGTCGAATTGTGCGACCTGATCGTCGTCGATCGAGGCGGACGGGTCCACGCACTGTGGCGCAGGCGAATCCACGAAGGGCCCATCAAGGACCGCGGCCGCGCCGGTGCAGGTCATCGCCTCGAACGCCAGCCGGTCGGAGTTCTCCGTCAGGTAGGTGGCGTGAGCGGTGTTGCCGCGGTGGTCGAACAGTCGCAGGGTCGGCGGAACGTGGGCGGCGGGATCGCTGAGCAACGCCGACGACAAGCGAGAGGGGTTGAGCCGCAGTGCGATCTGCTGCGAGTCGACACGAAGCGGACCGCCCACGGTCGTCGGGAGGTCATGGACTCCGACCGCGTTCATGATCACCGGACCGGCAACGGTCACGCCGACGACCTGGGCCAGGCCGGGCAGGCGCGCGGCGACCGCGGGGACGTCGTGATTCACCGAGGAGTCCGCGAATCCGGCTGTCCGCAGCAGGATCTCGAGATCGCTGCGGGCGTGCGGATGGTCCCCGGCGGAGTGGGTCATCTCAGTAGACGTCGCGTGAGTAGCGATTCTCCGCGCGCAGGCGATCGACGTACGCCGCGGCCTGGTCGGGCTCGAGACCACCGTGTTCGGCGACGATCTCGTGCAGCGCCGCGTCGACGTCGTCGGCCATCGTCGTGGCGTCGCCGCACACGTACAGATGCGCGCCGGCCTCGAGCCACGCGAACAGCTCACCGCCGTGTTCGCACATCCGGTCCTGGACGTAGATCTTGTGTTCCTGATCGCGGGAGAAGGCGAGGTCGAGCCGGTCGAGAAGCCCGTCGGTGACGAACCGGTCGAGCTCCTCGGCATAGAGGTAGTCGTGGCCGCGATGCTGGTCACCGAAGAACAGCCAGTTGCCGCCGGGTGCGCCGGCCGCGGCCCGCTCGTGCAGGAAACCGCGGAACGGGGCGATGCCGGTGCCCGGGCCGATCATGACGGCCGAGACGTCGTCGGCGGGCAGCCGGAACTTCTTGTTGGGGGAGATGAAGACGGGCACGGTGGCGCCGGGCGCGCAGCGGTCGGCCAGATGGGTGGAGCACACACCTCCGCGATCCCGGTCGGCGACGCGGTAGCGCACCGTGGCCATCGTGATGTGGACGGTGTCGCCGTGGACTAGCGGGCTCGACGAGATCGAGTACTCGCGGTGCGCGAGGGGACTCAACTCCTCGAGCAGTTCCTCGGGAGTCGGGGTGAAGGTCGGGTCCAGATCCAGCAGATCGAGGACGTCGAGTCCGTGGAGCCACGCGTCGAGTGCCTGCGGGTCTCCGGCGTCGAGAAGCCGGGTGAGTTCGGGGTGTCCGGTGCGTTCGGCGACGACCCGGACGAGGTACTTCGACGGCGCCCCGATCTCGTACCTGCTGGTCAGTGCCTCGCGCAGGGTATAGGTCGCCTTGCGGTCGGCGATGATCTCGTCGCCCACCGCACGCAGCCGGGCGAGCAGGAGATCGACCAGCGCGGGATCGTTCGTCGGAGCGATGCCGATGCCGTCGCCGGGCTCGTAGGTGATGCCGCTGTCGCCGAGATCGAGTTCGAGGTGCCGGACCTCCTTGGCCGATCCGGGACCGGAGATGAGCTCGTTCCGCACGACCGTCGCCGGGTAGGGATTGCGCCGGTTCCACTGCGATCGGGCCGTCTTGCCGGTACGACGGGCGGGGGAGGTCCGTGCGGTGTCGACTGTGAGGCTGCTGCCGGTGGAGGCGGCGTCGTACATCGAGGATTCCTTCGGGGACGGGGTGCGGGGGAGCGTGTGCCGCCGACAGGGCGGGCGACGCCACGGTACTACACTTAGGCAACCCTTACGAGGATCGCGATCTGCGTCACGTGCAGTGGAGTGCGGATGGCCGTGGCGGGAATGGATCCGAGCGGCCTGCCGTTGAGGCACCTGCGACCGCGGTGACCGGGATTTTTCCCGGGTGATGCCCCCGTGGCATACTGATCGGTCGAGTCCGGTTCCGGTTCACACCGTCGACAAGCGACGGTGACCCGGCGACCTCAGAAAGGGACAGTCAGACATGAAGCAGGGAATCCACCCCGAGTACGCGACGACCACCGTCGTCTGCGGCTGCGGCAACACCTTCGAGACCCGCAGCACCGCTGCCAACGGTCGGATCAACGTCGAGGTCTGCTCGCAGTGCCACCCGTTCTACACGGGCAAGCAGAAGATCCTCGACACCGGCGGCCGCGTTGCCCGGTTCGAGAAGCGCTACGGCAAGCGCGCCAAGTAGACCACGCTGCGACGCCCGCCCGACGATGTCGGGACGGGCGTCGCTGTGTTTTCCGGTCAGAGTTCTTCCCGGTTCGCCGATCATCCGTTGTGGCGCCGGTCGACAAGTGAGGTCGCCTTCATGAGTACGCAGAGTCCCTCGGCCATCGACGACATCCTGGCCGAGCACTCGGGTCTCGAACGTCAACTGGCCGATCCCGCCCTGCACGACGATCCCGCCGCGGCCCGTCGCGTCGGCAAGCGATTCGCCGAGCTCGCACCGGTCATGGCGACCTACACCCGGTTGAAGGCGGCACGCGAGGATCTGGAGGCCGCACGTGAACTGGCCGCCGATGACGCGTCGTTCGCCGCCGAGATCCCCTCTCTCGAAGAGGCCGTGGAGGAACTCGACGCGACGTTGACCGACCTGCTCGCCCCGCGCGACCCCCACGACGCCGACGACGTGGTCCTGGAGATCAAATCCGGTGCGGGCGGCGAGGAATCGGCACTGTTCGCGGCGGACCTGGCCCGGATGTACCTCAAGTACTGCGAGCGGCACGGTTGGAAGGCGCAGGTGCTCGGCGTGACCGAGTCGGATCTCGGCGGCTACAAAGAGGCCACCTTCTCGATCAAGTCGAAAGAGGCCGTGCGCGACGGGGTCTGGTCGCGACTGAAGTTCGAGGGCGGTGTGCATCGCGTCCAGCGGGTGCCGGTCACCGAGTCGCAGGGCCGCATCCACACGTCGGCGGCCGGGGTGCTGATCTACCCCGAGCCCGAAGAGGTGGCCGAGGTGACGATCGACGAATCGGAACTGCGTATCGACGTCTACCGCTCGTCCGGCAAGGGCGGCCAGGGCGTGAACACCACCGATTCGGCGGTCCGCATCACCCACCTGCCCACCGGAATCGTCGTCACATGCCAGAACGAACGTTCGCAGTTGCAGAACAAGGCGCGCGCGATGCAGGTCCTCGCCGCCCGGCTGCAGTCCGCAGCCGAGGAAGAGGCGGAGGCCGCCGCCGCGCAGGGTCGTGCGGCCCAGATCCGCACCGTGGACCGGTCCGAGCGGATCCGGACCTACAACTTCCCCGAGAACCGCATCACCGATCACCGCATCGGTTACAAGGCCAACAATCTCGACGCGGTGCTCGCCGGTGACATGGACAACCTGCTCGACGCGCTCGTCGCCGCGGACCGGCAGGCCCGCATGGAAGCGGAATAGGAGTCGTGACCGGCAGGCCGACCCCGTTGTCGGACGAACTGCGTGCCGCGACCGCCCGTCTCGCCGCGTCCGGGATCGACTCCGCACGCCGTGACGCCGAATGGCTGATGGCCCACGTGCTCGGGATCGATGCGGGCCGACTGGTGCTGGTGGACACGATCGACGACGCGCCGGCCCGCGCGTTCCGGTCGGCGATCGACCAGCGGTCGCAGCGGATTCCCTTGCAGCACATCATCGGGACCGCCGCCTTCGGCCCCGTCGAGCTGGCCGTCGGCCCCGGGGTGTTCATCCCCCGGCCGGAGACCGAGTACCTCCTCGAATGGGCGGTCGACCGACTCCGCGCCACCCCCGGATCGCATTTCGCGGCTGATTTCTGCAGCGGCAGTGGGGCACTGGCGATCGGCATCGCCGCGATGAGTCCGGCGACCCGGGTCGTGGCGATCGAGGCCGACGAGGATGCGCTGGTGTGGTTGCGTCGCAACGTCGCCGACGCGACACCGGCCGTCGGGTCACGGGTCGACGTCGTCGCCGCGGACGTCACCGATCCGGATCAGGTCGCGGGAGCCATCCCGGCCGGCAGCGTGTCGGTCCTGGTCACGAACCCGCCCTACGTGCCGCTCGACGCCGTGGTCGGACCCGAGGTCGCCCACGACCCGGCTCGCGCGGTCTTCGGCGGCGCGGACGGGATGTCGGTCATCGTGCCGATGGTGCCGGTCATCGCCCGCACGCTGACGCCGGGTGGCGTCGTCGGGATCGAACACGACGACACGACCGCCGACGCCGTCGTGTCGTGCCTGCACGCGCACGGCGACTTCGAGGAAGTCACCCGGCACACGGATCTCACGGGCCGGCCGAGGTTCGTGATGGCGCGCCGACGGCAGGCCGGGTCCGTCGGACGCGGCATGGCAGGATGATCGCGTGAGCACTGTTTTCGACTGCAACGATCCACAGAACCGCTCGTCGGGGATTCGGGCGGCGGTCGGGGCGGCGAAGGCCGGACGGCTGATCGTGATGCCCACCGACACGCTCTACGGAGTCGGTTGCGACGCCTTCGATTCCGACGCCGTCGGTGCGCTCCTCGCAGCCAAGCACCGGGGACGCGACATGCCCGTGCCGGTCCTGGTCGGTTCCTGGCACTCGATCGACGGCCTGGTCCTGTCCGTCCCGCAGCCCGCACGCGACCTGATCGAGGCCTTCTGGCCGGGCGGCCTGAGTCTGGTTGTCCGACAAGCACCCTCGCTGGCGTGGGACCTCGGCGACACCGACGGCACCGTCATGCTGCGGATGCCGCTGCACCCGGTCGCGATCGACGTGCTGCGCGAGGTGGGGCCGATGGCGGTCTCGAGCGCAAACGTCTCGGGACGTCCGCCGGCGACCACCGCCGACGAGGCGCGCGAACAACTCGGCGACGAGATCGCCGTGTATCTCGACGGTGGGCCGGCACCGGCCGCGCAGGCGTCGACGATCGTCGATGTCTCCGGGCCGAGTCCGCGCATCCTGCGCGAGGGCGCGGTCCCGACGGACGCCGTCGCCGACGTACTCGACACGGACCCGGCCGCACTGCTCGCGGAGCGATGAGCCCCGACGCGCCGAGGTCCGGACCACCCGGCGTCGAGGCGGGCGGCGCACCGACCGGCGACGCCGCGGTCGACGCCCTGGTGAGCCGCGAGGTCGGACGGCGCCGCGACACCGTGCAGCTGCTCGCCAGCGAGACCGATCCGACTCCCGGCGTGCGGGCCGCGATGGCGTCGGTCTTCGACGCGAAGTATGCGGAGGGGTATCCTGGGGCGCGCTACCACGGCGGTTGTGACGTGGCCGACGAGCTCGAGGAGCTCGCCGTCGGCCGGGCCCGTGCGCTGTTCGGCGCCGCGTACGTCAATGTCCAGCCGCTGTCGGGCAGTGCGGCCAACCTCGCCGTCTATGCCGCCTTCGCCCAGCCCGGAGACCCGGTGCTCGCGCTGCGCCTCGAACACGGCGGCCACCAGACGCACGGTTCTCGGGCGAACTTCTCCGGGCGATGGTTCTCGCCGTTGCACTACGAGGTCCGCCGCGACGACGAACTCGTCGACTACGACCAGGTCAGGGATCTCGCGCTGGTGCACCGCCCCCGCATCCTCGTCGCCGGCGCCGCGTCCTACTCGCGGACGTTCGACTTCCCGACCCTGCGCCGGATCGCCGACGAGGCCGAGTGCATCCTCTGGGTCGACGCCGCACATCTCGCCGGGCACATCGCGGCCGGCCTGCTGCCCTCGCCGGTGCCGCACGCCGACATCGTCACCCTGTCCACCAACAAGGTGATCCGCGGTCCGCGAGGCGGGGTCATCCTCGCGCGAGCCGAACACGGCGAGGCCCTGCGCAAGGCGGTCTTCCCGTTCGTGCAGGGCGGTCCCGCGATGCACGCCGTCGCCGCGAAGGCGGTCGCCTGCGCGGAATCCGGTACCGACGAGTTCGCCGGCTACGTCCGTCGTGCGGTGGACAACGCCCGCGGTCTCGCCACGGAACTGGCCTCTCGGGGCGCCCGGGTGGTGTCCGGCGGCACCGACATCCACCTCGCGGTCGTCGACGTCAGCGGCTTCGGCATCTCCGGGATGGAGGCGCAGCACCGGCTCGGCGCGGCCGGGATCGTCGTCGACAAGGCGGTCCTCCCGTTCGACACCCGCCCCGTCTCCGAGGGATCGGCGATCCGGATCGGTACGCCGGTGGCCACCGAGCGCGGCATGACCGCCGCGATGCATCCGATCGTCGCCGACGCGATGGCCGCCGCGATGTCGACGCGCGACCGTGAGACACACCAGCGGATCCGTCGCGAGATCGCCGCACTGGCCTACGGGTAGCGTGGTCGCAATGTCGGAGACCCTTGCCCGTCTGACACCGGTGGTGGCGCGATGACCGGTGCCGCACCGGTGTTGCTCGCCGCCGCCGCGGACGGGGGAGGGACGGGCGTTCCTCTGCGCGAGCTCCTGCTCGTGGGGCTCACGGCCGCGGCCATGACCTACCTCCTGACCTCGGCGGTCCGCGTCTTCGCGATCCGCGCCGGCGCGGTCGCCGTGCCGCGGGTCCGCGACGTGCACGTGATCCCGACACCTCGCCTCGGCGGGCTCGGGATGTTCGGTGGGGTGGTCGCCGGGATCGCGCTCGCCGCGAACCTCCCCGCGCTCAATCGCGGTTTCGCCTACACCACGGACATGACGGCGGTGATCGCCGCCGGCACGGTGATCGTCCTCGTCGGCGTCGTCGACGACCGGTGGGGCCTGGACGCGCTGACCAAATTCGTCGGTCAGCTCACCGCCGCCGGCGTCCTGGTGCTGCTCGGCATCAGCTGGCTGCAGCTCTACATCCCGTTCGCCGACATCGGCACGCTGGTGCTCGACCCGCTGCAGGCCGGTCTCCTCACGGTCGCGATCACGGTCGCGACGATCAACGCGATCAACTTCGTCGACGGCCTCGACGGTCTGGCCGCGGGATTGGGACTCATCGCCGCGGCGGCGATCTGCATGTTCTCGCTCGGTCTGCTGCGCGACCAGGGCGGCGACGTCAGCTACTACCCCCCGGCCCTCATCTCGGTGGCACTGGCCGGCGCGTGCCTCGGATTCCTGCCGCACAACTTCTCGCCCGCACGGATCTTCATGGGTGACTCGGGTGCGATGCTGATCGGTCTGCTGCTCGCCGCGGCCTCCACGAGCGCCTCGGGCCGTATCGCCGTGAACGCCTACGGACCGGCCGACATCTTCACGCTGCTGTCCCCGCTGATCCTGGTCGCCGCCGTCGTCTTCATCCCGATGCTCGACATGCTGCTGGCGGTGATCCGGCGGACCCGGGCCGGCGTCGGTTTCTACACCCCGGACAAGATGCACCTGCACCACCGGCTGCTCGAACTCGGGCACTCGCAGCGCCGGGTCGCGCTGATCATCTATCTGTGGGTCGGGGTGCTCGCGTTCTCGGCGGCGGCCAGCACGCTGTTCCCGCTGTCGGTCGTCGCGCCGGCCTTCGGTGCGGGCCTCGTCGTCGCGATGCTGGTGACGATGGCGCCGCGCCTGCATCGACGCCTCGCCGAACTGCGAACGTCGACGAAGGCGTACCACTGACCGGCGTCTGCGACCCTGTCATTTCCGTGAGGGCGATACCTCGGCCTAAGGTAAGGAAACCGTAAATTATCGTGTACTATCGCCCGTAGTAGTCAACATGTGCGCAGACCCGGACACAAAGCCCCGGTTCTGTCTCACACGACGCAATACCCCCCGGTGAGACACCAAGAACGGTGTTGGTAGGGTCACAACGAAACGCGAGCTGACGCCCAGCGGCCATGTGCTGCTGCACGTACGCGGGTGATCCGTGCCATCGGTATGGAGTAGGAGAGCTGAGGAGGGACATGACCGCATCTGCCCCTGATTCGGCCCCCGTCTATCCCCAGGCGCCGACCGGACTCCGCCGCCCCGCGCTCATCGCGGGCGGGTTCATCGTGGTGGTGGCTGCCGTCTCGCTCGCCGTCGGACATCCGCTCTTCGCGGTGTTCTTCCTTCTCGGTGTCGCCGGGATCTTCGTCAACGCGATCCTCGTCCGACGTGCCGTCGACGTCGTGGTCGCCGACGAGAACCCGCGCAAGACCGCCCTTGCACTCAACTCCGCCATGCGACTCGGTGCCATCACGGCGCTCGCGCTGCTGGCGGCTTTCCTGGTCCAACCCGACGGGTTGGGCGCGATGTTCGGACTCGCCATCGGCCAAGTGGTCTTGGTGCTGAACACGGTCATTCCGGTGATGAAAGGACTTCGTAGCCAACCATGACGACCGCCTTCAACCTTGCCGCAGAGGATGGCGAACCGGCCATTCAGGTGGGTCATTACACCAAATTCGAGCTGTTCGGACTGACCTTCAACCTGGAGACCATCATCGCGACGGCGCTGGCCGCGGCGATCATGCTCGCGCTGGCGTTCTACCTGAAGTCGAAGGTCACCTCGACCGGCGTGCCGTCGGGTGTGCAGCTGTTCTGGGAGGCCATCACCATCCAGATGCGTGGGCAGGTCGAGAGTGCCATCGGCATGAAGATCGCCCCCTACGTTCTCCCGCTCGCGGTCTCGCTCTTCACCTTCATCCTGATCTCCAACTGGCTGTCCATCCTGCCGGTCCAGGTCGGTCACCACGAGATCCTCAAGCCGCCGGCCGCGGACGTGAACTTCGCCTACGCCCTTGCGCTCTTCGTCTTCGTCTGGTATCAGATCGCCGGCTTCCGGAAGCGCGGCCTGCTGGGTCACCCGAAGCGGATCATCAAGGGCCACGTCGCATTCCTCGCGCCGATCAACGTCATCGAGGAGTTCACCAAGCCGATCTCGCTCTCGCTGCGACTCTTCGGCAACGTCTTCGCCGGCAGCATGATGGTCGCCCTGATCGCACTCTTCCCGCCGTACATCATGTGGGCGCCCAACGCGATCTGGAAGTCCTTCGAGCTCTTCGTCGGTCTGATCCAGGCGTTCATCTTCGCGCTGCTGACGATCCTCTACTTCTCGCAGTCGATGGAGACCGAGGATCACTGACCCGCCCGAACCAGGGCACCGCGCGGAGACGGACACGGCCGCGCCCACAACCGAACATGACGACCTGCTCCGGCACCTGTCGGCGCAACTCCAGACCTGACACACCAGATGTCAGCAACGAAAGGGAAATATCACAATGGATCCAATGATTGGCCTCGGCGCACTCATCGGTGGCGGCCTGATCATGGCCGGTGGCGCCGTCGGTGCCGGTATCGGTAACGGTCTGGCCGGTAGCCAGCTGATCGCCGGTATCGCTCGCCAGCCCGAGGCACAGGGTCGCCTGTTCACCCCGTTCTTCATCACCGTCGGTCTGGTCGAGGCGGCCTACTTCATCAACCTGGCCTTCATGGCGCTCTTCGTGTTCGCCACCCCGATCAGCGCCGGCTGATCGTCGCTCTCCCTTTTGTCGCCGAGTAGAAACGACACCTCACCACAATGACGCTTGCTGCAGAGAACTTCCTGCTCCCGAATGGAACGTTCTTCGTTGTCCTGCTCATCTTCGTGATTTTGCTGCTGGTCATCCGCAAGTTCGTGGTTCCGCCGATCCAGCAGGTCCTCGAGGAGCGGGACGCGATGATCCACCGCACCGTGGAGGACAACCGGACCGCCGCCGCCGAATTCGAGGATGCGGACGTCCAGTTCCGTTCGCTCCTCAAGGAAGCGCGCGGTGAGGCCACCGCCAAGCGCGACGATGCTCGCGCCCAGGGGCGGGAACAGCTGAACGAGATGAAGCAGCGAGCGACCGCCGAGGCCGACGCCGCCCTGCAGTCGACCAGCTCCGAGCTGGCGACGCAGGGTGAGCAGGCCGCCTCGACGGCTGCAGCTGATGTGGACGCACTCGCCAAGACGCTTGCGGCGCGTGTGCTCGGTGTCGACTCGGCCACTCTTTCCGATACCCGATCGACGAGCGGAGCGGTGAACTGATCATGGCTGCCAACACTGAGACCGAATCCGACCAGGGCCCCATCGGCACCTGGCTGCACGACATCGGTGCTGCGTTCGACCCCGCGATCTTCATCGCTCAGCTCTTCGGCTTCGCGGTCATCATCTTCCTCCTGTGGAAGTACGTCCGGCCGCCGGTGGCGAAGATGATGCGGGATCGACAGGAGACCGTGCGTCAGCAGCTCGCCGAGAGCGAGGCCGCTGCCAAGCGCGTCGCCGACGGCAAGCAGGCCCGCGAGAAGGCGGTCGCCGAGGCCAAGGCCGAGGCGGAGCAGATGCAGAAGGACGCCGCGGCCGACGCCGAGGCGATCACCTCCGACATCCGCGCCCAGGCCGATCACGAGGTCAAGCGCATCTCCGAGCACGGCCGCAACCAGGTCGCCCTGGTGCGCGCCAACCTCGTTCGTCAGCTGCGAACCGATCTCGGACTCACCGCGGTCGACAAGGCCGGCGAGCTGGTGCGCAACCACCTGGCCGACGACTCCGCCCAGGCGGCCAGCGTCGACCGGGTCATCGACGAACTCCAGGAGATGTCGTCGGGTTCGGCGAACGCGGTTCCCTCGAGCGCCTCGCTCGTCGGTCTGCACGCGATGCGTGCCGCCAGCCGCGACGCCGCTCTCGCCGTGTCGGAGCACTTCGATTCGGCGGCAATCGATCTCGACGGTTCGGCACTGGCCGACGCCTCGGGTGACCTCACCGCGGCCATCAACTTCCTCGGCGAGAACCCGGTGCTGCGCAAGCGCCTGGTCGAGGACGACGAGAACCCCGAGGGCAAGAAGGCCATGGTGCACCGTCTGTTCGACGGCAAGCTCGCCCCGGTCGTCGTCGAGGTGCTCGCGACCGCGTCGAGTCAGCGGTGGTCGTCGTCGAGCGACTTCGTCGTCGGTCTGCGTCGTCAGAACTCCCTGATCGTCCTCACCGCCGCCGAACGCGACGGGGTCATCGAGCAGGTCGAGGACGAGCTCTTCCGGGTGAGCCGAGTCCTCGAGGCCAACCCGCAGCTGTCCTCGCTGCTGTCCGACCACGGCAAGGACGCCGACAAGCGCGTCGACCTGCTGAAGAAGCTGGTCGGCGACAAGGTCGGCACCCACACCTGGACGCTGCTGTCCTCGACCGTGCGCCTGCTGCACGGCCAGGCCGCCGACGTCGCTGTCGATCAGCTCGCCGAGCTGGCCGCCGCCCGTCGCGGCGAGTCGGTCGCCCACGTGGTGTCCGCCTCACCGCTGTCCGATGCCCAGATCGATCGACTGTCGGGCGTGCTCGGCGGAATCTACGGTCGGACCATCTCGGTGCAGACCGAGATCGCCCCGGAACTGCTCGGCGGTCTCCGGATCAGTGTCGGCGACGAGGTCATCGACGCCGATGTCGCGACACGGCTGGCCAAGGCCGCCGAGACGCTGCCGCGCTGACGACCACCCCGACACACCCGAACCCACGAAGCCCAGAGCTCAGAGCCTTCGAGACTCAGAGCCACATCAAGGAAAGACGAGAACCCATGGCGGAGTTGACGATCTCACCAGACGAGATCAAGGGAGCGATCGAGCAGTACGTCTCGTCGTTCGAAGCCGAAGCGTCGCGTGACGAGGTCGGCATCATCACCGATACCTCGGACGGCATCGCCCACGTCAGCGGCCTTCCGAGCGCAATGGCCAACGAGCTCCTCGAGTTCCCCGGCGGCGTCCTCGGCGTCGCACTGAACCTCGACGAGGACGAGATCGGCGCCGTGATCCTGGGTGACTACGAGTCCCTGGAAGAAGGCCAGCAGGTCAGCCGCACCGGCGACGTGCTCTCCGTCCCCGTCGGTGATGCGTTCCTGGGACGCGTCATCAACCCGCTGGGTGCCCCGATCGACGGCCAGGGCGACATCGAAGCCGACGAGCAGCGCGTCCTCGAGTTGCAGGCCGCCACCGTGCTCGAGCGCCAGCCGGTCGAGGAGTCCCTCGCCACCGGCATCAAGGCCATCGACGCCATGACCGCCATCGGCCGCGGACAGCGTCAGCTCGTCATCGGCGACCGTAAGACCGGCAAGACCGCGGTCTGCATCGACGCCATCCTGAACCAGAAGGCCAACTGGGAGACCGGCGACCCCACCAAGCAGGTTCGCTGCATCTACGTCGCGATCGGTCAGAAGGGTTCGACCATCGCCGGCGTCAAGTCCGCCCTCGAAGAGGCGGGCGCGATGGAGTACACCACCATCGTCGCGGCTCCCGCCTCGGACTCGGCCGGCTTCAAGTGGCTGGCCCCGTACACCGGCTCGGCCATCGGCCAGCACTGGATGTACCAGGGCAAGCACGTCCTCATCGTGTTCGACGACCTGACCAAGCAGGCCGAGGCCTACCGCGCCATCTCGCTGCTGCTGCGTCGTCCGCCGGGCCGCGAGGCATACCCCGGTGACGTCTTCTACTTGCACTCCCGTCTGCTGGAGCGTTGTGCGAAGCTGTCCGACGAGCTCGGCGGCGGCTCGATGACCGGTCTGCCGATCATCGAGACCAAGGCCAACGACGTCTCGGCGTTCATCCCGACCAACGTCATCTCGATCACCGACGGCCAGGTCTTCCTGGAGTCGGACCTCTTCAACAAGGGTGTTCGACCGGCCATCAACGTCGGTACCTCGGTGTCGCGCGTCGGTGGCGCCGCCCAGACCAAGGGCCTCAAGAAGGTCTCGGGATCGCTGCGTCTGGAGCTGGCCCAGTTCCGTGAGCTGGAGGCCTTCTCGGCCTTCGCCTCCGACCTCGACGACGCCTCGAAGGCGCAGCTCGAGCGCGGTGCCCGCTGGGTCGAGATGCTGAAGCAGGACCAGTACAGCCCCTTCTCGGTCGAGGATCAGATCGTCTCGATCTACCTCTGCGGTGAGGGCCACTACGACTCGGTCCCGGTCGACGACGTGCGCAACTTCGAGACCCAGCTGCTGAGCCACCTGCACCACAACGCGACCGGTGTCTACGACTCGATCGCCGGCGGCAAGGTGCTCAGCGACGACCAGGCCGAGGCCCTGATCGCCGAGACCAACAAGTTCAAGAACGGCTACCTCACCCACGACGGCCGTCGCGTCGTCAACGAGGCCGAGGCCGAGGCGATGGATGCCGACAACGTCGAGAACGAAGAGATCAAGATCCGCAAGTGATCTCAGACGTCAACGGACATCGCGAAAAGGAAGGGGTGAGGGCTCATGGCCAGCATTCGTGAGCTGCGCTCACGCATCCGGTCGGTCCAGTCGACCAAGAAGATCACCAAGGCTCAGGAACTGATCGCGACCTCGCGTATCACCAAGGCACAGGGACGGGTGGCGGCGGCCAAGCCGTACTCGCACGAGATGACCGCCGTGCTCTCGGAGCTGGCGAGCAACTCGGGATCGCTGGACAACCCGCTGCTCAACGAGCGGGAGAACCCGAAGCGCGCCGCGATCCTGGTCGTGACCAGCGACCGCGGTATGTGCGGTGGTTACAACGCGAACGTGCTCAAGGCGACCCGCGAACTCATCGCGCTCCTGCGCGACGAAGGCAAGGAAGCGGTCCTGTTCGTCATGGGTCGCAAGGGTGTCGGGTTCTTCAGCTTCCGGGGTCTGGAGATCTCGGACTCGTGGACGGGCTTCTCGGAGTCACCGCAGTACTCGGACGCGGCGACGGCGACCAGCTTCCTGGTGGACCTCTTCCAGGCAGGATCGGGCACCGAGGTCGAGCGCCCAGAAGGAGACGGCACCCTCGAGGGTGTCGACGAGCTGCACCTGGTCTACACGCGGTTCCAGTCGATGCTGGCGCAGGTGCCCGAGGTCCGGCGGATCGCCCCGCTGGTCGTGTCGCACGACGAGGATTCGTCCGACGACACGCCGTCGCGCAACTACACCTTCGAACCCGGGGCCGACGCCCTGCTCGACGCGCTGCTGCCGAAGTACGTGGCGACGCGGGTCTACGCGGCGCTGCTGGATTCGTCGGCATCGGAGTCGGCCGCGCGCCGCACCGCGATGAAGGCCGCGACGGACAACGCCGAAGAACTGTCCAAGTCGTTGTCGCGCGAGGCCAACCAGCTCCGCCAGGCCCAGATCACCCAGGAAATCAGCGAGATCGTCGGCGGCTCGAGCGCACTGGCGAACTAGCGTGCGCGCCAGCCGAGTCCGGATCGACGAGAACCCATACTTCGATAAAGAGGAAGTGACCCAAGCACCATGACCGCAGCAGTAGAAACCCCCTCCGCGCAGTCGGCGGGTTCCGCCGACGGGCGGGTCGTCCGCATCATCGGCCCCGTGGTCGACGTCGAGTTCCCGCGGGGCTCGATTCCTGAACTGTTCAACGCCCTGCACGCCGAGGTCGCTCTCTCCTCGGTCGCCAAGACCCTGACCCTCGAGGTCGCGCAGCACCTCGGTGACAACCTGGTGCGCACGATCTCGATGCAGCCGACCGACGGCCTGGTCCGCGGCGCGGCCGTGTCCGACACCGGCAAGTCGATCGTCGTGCCGGTCGGTGATGTCGTCAAGGGCCATGTGTTCAACGCCCTCGGTGACTGCCTCGACAGCCCGGGCCTGGGTCGCGACGGCGAGCAGTGGAGCATCCACCGCAAGCCGCCGGCCTTCGACGAGCTCGAGGGCAAGACCGAGATCCTCGAGACCGGCATCAAGGTCATCGACCTGCTGACCCCGTACGTCAAGGGCGGCAAGATCGGTCTGTTCGGTGGTGCGGGCGTCGGCAAGACCGTCCTCATCCAGGAGATGATCACGCGTATCGCGCGTGAGTTCTCCGGCACCTCGGTGTTCGCCGGCGTCGGTGAGCGCACCCGTGAGGGCACCGACCTCCACCTCGAGATGGAGGAGATGGGCGTTCTCCAGGACACCGCGTTGGTGTTCGGTCAGATGGACGAGCCGCCGGGCACGCGTATGCGCGTGGCGCTGTCGGCGCTGACCATGGCGGAGTACTTCCGCGATGTGAAGCACCAGGACGTGCTGCTCTTCATCGACAACATCTTCCGCTTCACGCAGGCGGGCTCGGAGGTCTCGACCCTCCTCGGCCGTATGCCGTCCGCGGTGGGTTACCAGCCGACCCTGGCCGACGAGATGGGTGAGCTCCAGGAGCGCATCACCTCGACCAAGGGCCGTTCGATCACCTCGCTGCAGGCGATCTACGTCCCCGCCGACGACTACACCGACCCGGCACCGGCCACGACGTTCGCGCACCTCGACGCGACCACCGAGCTCTCGCGTCCGATCTCGCAGCTGGGTATCTACCCCGCCGTGGACCCGCTGACCTCGACCTCGCGCATCCTCGAGGCGTCGATCGTCGGCGACGAGCACTTCCGTGTCGCCAACGAGGTCAAGCGCATCCTGCAGAAGTACAAGGAACTGCAGGACATCATCGCCATCCTCGGTATGGACGAGCTCTCCGAAGAGGACAAGGTCACGGTGCAGCGTGCGCGCCGTATCCAGAAGTTCCTCGGCCAGAACTTCCTCGTCGCCGAGAAGTTCACCGGCCAGAAGGGCTCGGTCGTCCCGCTCGCCGACACCATCGAGGCCTTCGACCGTGTCGCCAAGGGCGAGTTCGACCACCTGCCCGAGCAGGCGTTCAACAGCTGCGGTGGACTCGACGACGTGGAGGCCGCCGCCGCCAAGATCAGCGGAAAGTAGCGGTTCGCCATGGCTGAGAAGTCCTTCCACGTCGAGGTTGTCTCCGCGGATTCGAGCCTGTACTCGGGAGAGGCCACGTTCGTGATCGCGCAGACCACCGTCGGTGAGCTGGGTGTCCTGGCCAACCACGAGCCGCTCCTGGGCCAGTTGGTCCCGGGTGGTTTCGTGGTCATCGTCGAGGAGAACGGCAACCGTCGTGCGGCAGCGGTCGAGGGCGGGTTCCTCTCCGTCACCGGCGAGGCCGTCACGGTGCTGGCGGAGTCGGCCGACTGGGCCGACGACGTCGACGTCAACGCGGAGAAGACCGCGCTCGACGAGGCGGAGCCGGATTCGCCCGAGTACCACCGTGCTCACGCGCGTCTGACTGCGGCACAACACCTTTCCCGGTAGAGCGAGCCGCGCGAGCGGTTCGGGTCAACGACCGACCTCGGCCGGCCATCGGAATTCTCCGATGGCCTGCCGAGGTCGTTTGGCGTCTCATGTGCACGTTCTGGCATGCTTGTTCCACAGCCCCCTGTCCCGCGTGTATGCAGCCCAAGCCGTCTGGAGCCCTACCGGGTTCGACGCTTCGCCTATCCGCGGTGACTGCACGAAGGAGTAGGTGATGTCGCTGGCGTTCGTGATGCTCAGTGTGCTGCTGGCGGTGGCGCTCCTGTTGTGTGGCTTCCTGGCGCTGCGTCTGGCGCAACTCCGACGCGCGGGTACTCCGGTCCTGCTGCGCACGGTGCCGGCCGGCGTCGACCAGGGATGGCGTCACGGCACCGTGCACTACAGCGACGACTCTCTGCGCTACTACCGGCTCACGTCGCTGAAACCGGGGCCGAACGTGACGTTCGCACGACAGGGCATGGAGATCTCCGGTCGTCGCGCCCCCGAGGGCACCGAGACGGATATCCTCGACGGCATGCTCATCCTGCAGGTGCAGACCGCCGGCCGCGCCGAGGACGACTACGAACTGGCGATGGGCCCGGGTGCGGTGACCGCGTTCCAGTCCTGGCTCGAATCCCGGCAGTCCGCGAGATCGCAGCGGCGCCGCAGCGCCTAGGAATCCGGCTGCGCCGGGGCTTTCCCGCCCGTCTTCGCCGGGTCTTGATGGACCGGCTTCGCCGGGGGCCGTTGCCGGTTGCCGCCCGGAACCCACTTGACGTCGCCGGGCGAGTTCGCGCCCTGCTGGCCGCCTCCCGCGGCGGGGCGAGTGCGGTTCGCCACCCGCGACAGGATGAACAGCAGATCCGACAACCGGTTCAGGTATTTCGCGGGCAGCACGCTGGTGTCGTCGGGGTGGGCGGCGACCGCTGCCCACGCCGAGCGCTCGGCCCGTCTGGTCACCGTACGTGCCTGATGCAGCAGGGCAGCCAGCGGTGTGCCGCCCGGCAGGATGAACGAGTCCAGTGCGGGCAGATCGGCACCGAAGGAGTCGCACCAGCGCTCGAGGGCATCGATGTAATCCTGCGCGATGCGCAGCGGTGGGTACTCGGGGTCGTCGACGACCGGCGTGGAGAGGTCGGCGCCGGCGTCGAAGAGGTCGTTCTGGACGGTCGTGAGCACTTCCCGGAGGTCGTCGGGGACGTCACCCCCGAGTGCCAGGGCGAGACCGATGACGGCGTTCGCCTCGTCACAGTCGGCGTAGGCGACGACACGCGGATCGGTTTTGGGCACCCGGGAGAAGTCGCTCAGCCCGGTGGAGCCGTCGTCGCCCGTTCGGGTGTAGATCCTCGTCAGGTGTACCGCCATGCGTCGAATGTACTGCGCCGACCCACGGGATCGGACGCACGGTCGGAGGACGTACTGGCCGGTGGGCCGGTGACCCCGGACGGTTAAGGTGGCAGTCGTGAGCGATCGGTTTCTGGTGTCCGGGGGAGCGCGTCTGTCCGGCGAGGTGGCAGTGGGGGGCGCGAAGAACAGCGTCCTGAAACTCATGGCCGCGGCCCTCCTCGCCGAGGGGACGACCGTGCTGACCAACGCACCCGAGATCGCCGATGTCCCGCTGATGGCGGACGTTCTCCGCGGTCTCGGTGCGGTCGTCGACATGGACGGCGAGACGGTCACCATCACGGCGCCGGCGGAGCCGAAGTTCCACGCCGACTTCGCGGCGGTCCGGCAGTTCCGCGCCTCGGTCTGTGTCCTCGGCCCGCTGATGGCGCGTTGTCACCGAGCCGTCGTGGCGCTGCCCGGCGGAGACGCGATCGGGTCGCGGCCGCTCGACATGCACCAGGCGGGTCTGCGTGCCCTGGGCGCCACCAGCTCGATCGAGCACGGCTGCGTGGTGGCCGAGGCCGACACGTTGGTCGGCGCACCGATCGCGCTGGAGTTCCCGTCGGTGGGGGCGACCGAGAACATCCTCATGGCCGCCGTGCTCGCCGAGGGACAGACCACCATCGACAACGCCGCCCGCGAGCCGGAGATCGTCGACCTGTGCGTGATGCTGCAGCAGATGGGCGCACAGATCGACGGCGCCGGCACCTCGACGCTGACCGTCGTCGGTGTGGACCGGCTGCATCCGACGACACACCGGGTGGTCGGAGACCGCATCGTCGGTGCCACCTGGGGGATTGCGGCCGCCATGACGCGCGGTGACGTGACCGTGCGCGGCGTGAAACCCGAGCACCTGCAGCTGGTTCTGAACAAACTGGGCGACACCGGCGCGGTGGTCGACACCTTCGACGACGGCTTCCGGGTCCGGCACGACCGCCGGCCCACCGCCGTCAACGTCTCGACGCTGCCGTTTCCCGGATTCCCCACCGATCTGCAGCCGATGGCGATCGGCCTCGCCGCCATCTCCGACGGCATGTCGGTGATCACGGAGAACGTCTTCGAGGCCCGGTTCCGCTTCGTCGAGGAGATGGTCCGTCTCGGTGCGGATGCGCGGACCGACGGCCACCACGCCGTCATCCGCGGGATCGACCGCCTGTCGAGTGCGCCGGTCTGGTGTTCGGACATCCGGGCGGGCGCCGGCCTCGTGCTGGCCGGGCTCGTCGCCGACGGGGTGACCGAAGTGCACGACGTCGAGCACATTGACCGCGGGTACCCGCACTTCGTGGAGATCCTGCGCAGTCTCGGCGGTGAGATCGAGCGCGTGCGCGACTGAACCCTGTCCGATCGGACAGGTACCGGCCCGTCCGGCCGGGTGCACTGTGGTCGAGGACGGGCAGGACCCCTTGTCCCGGTTGTGATCTGGACGACATTCTCGTTGTGACAGACCAACCGTCACAAGGAGTTCACCACCATGGCCATTGAGCTGAACCAGATCTGGGACTTCCCGATCAAGGAGTTCCACCCGTTCCCGAAGGCGAAGCTGGGTGTCGGCGCGCACGACATGCTCGGTGTCGAGGCCAAGGACCTGGGCATGACCCGCGCGCTCCTGATGACGACGGGTCTACGCGGCTCCGGGATCATCGAGGAGCTGATCGGCAAGATCGAGTACCAGGGTGTCGACGTGGTGCTCTACGACCAGGTGGAGTCCAACCCCAAGGACTACAACTGCATGGACGCCGCGGCCCTCTACCAGTCGGAGAAGTGCGACGGCATCATCTCGGTCGGTGGCGGCTCCAGCCACGACGCCGCCAAGGGTGCACGTATGGTCATCGCCCACGACGGCCGCAACATCAACGAGTTCGAGGGCTTCTCCAAGGCCACCAACAAGGAGAACCCCAAGCACATCGCGGTCTCGACGACGGCCGGCACCGGCTCGGAGACCTCCTGGGCCTACGTCATCACCGATACCTCGGATATGAACAAGCCGCACAAATGGGTGGCCTTCGACGACACCTGCCTCGTCGACCTGGCGATGGACGACCCGCTGCTCTACTACACGTGCCCCGAGCACTTCACCGCCTTCTGCGGTTTCGACGTGCTCGCGCACGCGAGCGAGCCCTACGTGTCGCGTCTGGACTTCGCACCCTCGCTGGGCAATGCCAAGTACTCGATCGAGCTGATCCGCGACCATCTGCGCACCGCCGTGTACGACCCGCGAAACCTGGCGGCCCGCACCGGGATGATGTACGCGCAGTACATCTCCGCGCAGGCGTTCAACTCCGGCGGCCTCGGTCTCGTGCACTCGCTGTCGCATGCGGTGAGCGCGTTCTATGACAGCCATCACGGGCTGAACAACGCCATCGCCCTTCCCCGCGTCTGGGAGTACAACCTGCCGTCTCGCTACGAGCGTTACGCCGAGATCGCCGCGCTGCTCGGTGTCGACACATCGAAGATGACGACGGTCCAGGCCGCCGACGCCGCCGTCGAGGAGGCCATCCGCTTGGGCAAAGACCTCGGCATCCCCGACAACTTCGGTCAGCTGTCGACGAGCAGCTACGACAAGAACCGGATGAACACCGGCAAGTACGAGGGCCGCGGCGAGACCATGGACACCTCGGACAAGCAGATCCGCGCCATCGCCGAGCACATGATGGACGACTGGTGCACGCCGGGCAACCCACGGGAGAGCACCGTCGAGTCGCTGATCCCGATGGTGGCGCACGCCTTCACCGGCAGCTACTGATCCGCCCGCTCGCCCGCCTGATCCGAGATCCTGACTGTTCCGAGAACCGTAGGCCGACAAGGAGTCCGACATCTGATGACGCACGTGTGCGCACCTCGGGAAACCGCCGAGGACATCACCCGGGACATCACCCCGGACAGCCGTTCCTTCCCGTCCGTGGAGGAGCTGACCGAGGCGTTGGGTGAGCAGGGATACCTGATCGGTCCGGAACTCGCGGTCGTCGTCCATCTCGCGACGCTCCTCGACCGGCCCCTCCTGCTGGAGGGGCCGGCCGGGGTCGGCAAGACGGAGCTGGCGAAGGCGCTGGCGTCGGCATCGGGGCGCGAGCTGGTACGGCTGCAGTGCTACGAGGGTCTCGACGAGTCGCGTGCCCTCTACGAATGGGATTACGCACGACAGCTTCTCCACGTGCAGATGCTGCGCGATCGCATCAGTGCGGAACTCGCCGCCGAGACGACCCTCTCGGCCGCGAGTTCGGCGCTGGCGCGCGCCGAGGTCGGCGTCTACACCGAGGACTTCCTGGTGGCCCGGCCACTGATGGCGGCCATCACGTCGCCCTCGCCGACGGTCCTGCTCGTCGACGAGATCGACCGCACCGACGAGGCGATGGAAGCGGTAATGCTCGAGGTCCTCGCCGAGCGCCAGGTGACGGTCCCCGAACTCGGGACGTTCACGGCGCGGTCGTCGCCATGGGCCATCCTGACCTCCAACGACACTCGTGAACTCTCGCCGGCGCTCAAGCGTCGCTGCCTGCACTTCCAGGTCGACTATCCGGATCCGCAGACCGAGCGGGACATCGTCGCGGTCCGCGCCCCCGACGTCGAGGAGACGATCATCGGCGAGGTGGTCGACCTCGCCCGGCGGCTTCGCGATCTCCCGTTGCGCAAGAGCCCGTCCATCGCGGAGGTGATCGACGCCGCGCGGGCCGCCTCGTACCTCGGAGCACGAGACGGACAGGCGGGCACGCCGATCGACGCCGAGCATCGCAGCGCTCTGCTGGCGCTGCTCGTGAAGTTCGGTTCGGACGGCGAGATCGCCCGGCGCGCACTGGCTGCCGAGGCCGACAGCGGTGGGTCGCCGGTGAACGGATCGCCGATCGGCGTGGACGGGACCACACCCGGCGGGTCGGTGACCGCGCGCGCGTTCGGTGCCGGACGCGCCCGCAGTGCGGGTGTCCGACCGGGACGGTGACGCCGATGACTGCGGCGTCGGCCACCCCGGTACCCGTCGCCGCCGCGAGGCGGGCGGACCCGCTCGACCTGCTCGCGGTCGCGTTCGGACGGGTCCTGCGGAGCTCCGGGATCGCGGCCTCGCCCGCCGAGGTCATCGAGATCCGGCGGACCCTGTCCATGGTCGGCGCCGCCGAGCCGGCGGTCCTGCATGCGGCGCTACAGAGCGTGTGCGTCAAATACGGCTACGAGACAGCGGGTTACGAGCGGGCCTTCGAGCTCTTCTTCCTCGGCGCCGAACCCGATCGGGCCGACGAGGACGACCTTCCCCGGGCCCGCGGCGTCGCGGCCGACCTGCCCGATGACGTGGTCTGGGACGAGGAATTCGAGGGCGCGGCCCGCCAGATCGGCGCCGACGAACACACCGACGAGATCGGCCACCTGATGGCCGACGATCCCGACGCCGCGCACCGGGACGCCGAGAGCGCTCACCGGGAGGAGAACGACTTCAGCGTCTCGGCCGGCGCCGAGCAGCTCGGCGTCGACCCGGACGGCGGCACGACCGGTGGGGGAGTGACCTACACGGTCGAGGTCGACACCGCCGACTCGTCGACCGTCGGCGAACTGACCGGATCGGCAGCCCGGGTCTCGAGCCGGCCGCTCGGGCTGACCGGGGCCCACGCCATCCTCGCCGCACTCGACGCCTACGATCCGCGCAAGGCATACGGCACCGACGGCAACGACGACCTCGGCGATGCCCGGAGGGCCGAACTGGAACGGGCACTGGGTGCTTTCGTCGACGCGCTGGTCGCACGCCTGGACGCCGACGGCGGCGCCGAGGCGGTGTCCGGCGCCGACCGGTCGGCCGAGGGGTATGTCGACCAAGCTGAGATCGATCGCGCCTGCCACCGGCTGATCCAGCGCATGCGCGGCGCCCCGCGCCGGGTGGTCCGCCCGGTCGACCGGGGTGCCCTCGACATCCGGGCGACGATGCGCGCGTCGGTCGCGACCGACGGTGTGCCCGCCGAACTGTGGCGGCGCCGCAGGCGGCCCGGCCCGGTCCGGCTGCTGGTCCTCGTCGACGTGTCGTTGTCGGTCCGGCCGGTCACCGGGTTCATCCTGCGTCTCGCGCAGACTCTGCATCGCTTCGGCGACCGTTGCGAGGTCGTCGCGTTCGTCGATCGCCCGGTGCGCGTCACGACCGCACTGCGGTCCGCGGCGGCCGACTCGGCTCTCGCGGCGGTGCTCGCCGCCGACGGTCTGGATCTCGCCGCGACGAGCGACTACGGGCGCATGTTCGGCGAACTGCTGGGCGGCTGCGGGGACCTGATCAGCAGGCGGACATCGGTGCTCGTCGTCGGGGATGCGCGCAGCAATGGTCTCGATCCGCGTGTCGACCTGGTGGCCGAGGTCGGTCGCCGATCGCACCGAATCGCCTGGATCACACCGGAACCCGAGCGCTACTGGGCGCAATCCGGGTGCGCGATGGCCGACTACGCCGAGCACTGCAGCGGAGTCGTCAGCGTGCGTGACGGCGCCGAGATGCTCGCGCGTTGTGACGAGCTGGGTGCGGCGCTGAGGTGACCTGGGTAGCGTCGGGGTACCGCCGGGGCGAGGTGGTCGGACGGTGCGGTCGGAGTGGATGGAACGGAGGCGGGACGAATGGTGGGTGACGTCCGTCGGCGCGCATCGGGCCAGGTCGCCAAGTTCCACACCCCGGAGATCGTGCTGGGCCCGGGCGCCTTCGGGGAGGTGCCGGTCGCGACGGCGGGACTCGGGATGCGCCGACCGTTCGTGGTCAGCGATCGTTGTCTGGAACGCACCCCCTGGTACGCACAGCTGATGGCCGGGCTGCGTGCCGGCGGCCTCGACGCGGCGTCGTACCTGGATGTCTCGCCCAACCCGCGGTCCGGCGAGGTCGCGGCGGCGTTCCTCGCCTACAAGGCACACGATGCCGACGGCCTCGTCGCCCTGGGCGGCGGTTCGGTGATCGACGCCGCCAAGGGTGTCGCGGTGTTGGCGGCCAACGGCGGTCACATCCTCGAGTACGAGGGAATCGACCGTGCCCGACGACCGCTCCCGCCACTCATCGCGGTGCCGACGACGGCCGGCAGCGGCGCCGACGTCTCCCAGTTCTGCATCATCAACGACGCCGAGCGGCGTACCAAGGTGACCATCATCGGGCGTTCACTCGTGCCGGACGTGACGGTGAGTGACCCGACCCTGCTGATGACCGCGCCCGCCGCGGTCACCGCCCAGGTCGGCATGGATGTACTCACCCACTGCGTCGAGGCCTACGTCTCGCTCGCGCACGGACGACTCACCGATTCGCTTGCGCTGGAATCCATTCGCGGCGTGTGGACGCATCTAGAACGCCTCGTCGACGATCCGCGGGACCGGGTAGCGGCCGAGGAGATGTCGCTCGCGGCACTACGGGCGGGGATGGCGTTCACCAACGCGATCCTCGGCGCCACGCACGCGATGAGTCACCCGGTCGGCGGGCACTGCGACGCCCCGCACGGCGCGATCAACGCCGTCCTGCTGCCGCACGTGATCCGCTACAACGCCCATGTGTGTGCCGACGGCTTCGTCGACCTGGCCGACGCCATCGGGGTCGAGACATCCGGCGACGCCCGGACCGTCGCCGACCGACTGGCCGATGCGATCGCCGCGCTCGGCGCCCGGGTCGGCATGCCGGCGTCGCTCGAACCGCTGGGCGTGCGCAGCGCCGACCTCGACCGCCTCACCGCGCACGCGCTGGCCGATTCGTGCATGACCACCAACCCGCGGCGTCCGCAGGCCGCAGGCATCCGGGACCTCTACGCCGAAGCGCTGTGATGACCGGTCCGTCGCCCGAGCGAAGCGCTCTCCCCGAGCAGGCCGACCTCGAGAGCCTGGTCGGACTCCGCAGCGTGAAGGGCAGCCACTACGCGGCGCTGCGCGGGGTCGAGGCGCGGCTGAGTCGGGTGGTCGGTGCGCTGGAGCGGATCTCGCGTGCTCTCGTCCGTACCGCCGAAGGGCCCGAGGCGTTGGTCATCGCGGTCGTCGAGGCGGCGCGGGACCATCTGGGCGCGGACTGGGTCGTCTTCGCGCTCGCGGACGGCCGGCTCGAGCAGTCGGCCCCGCGACACCTGATCAGCGCGAGCGGTGGTCGGCTCTRCGCCTTCGAAGGGTCCGAGCGGGCCGCCACACCCGACGACCTGCCCGACGAGGTGCTCAACCGGCTCAACGACATCCTCCGCGGACACGAGACCGTCCTGCACGGCGCGATCCTCCAGGAGGACCACGTCCACGTCCCCGTCGAACTCGACGGCAACGTCGTCGGGGGACTGTCGGCCTGGACACCGGTCGGTCGCGTGGTCGATCCCACCGATCTCGTCGTGCTGCGCATCCTGGCCAGCCAGGCGATCGTCGCACTGCTCAACGCCGAGCTGTTCTCCGAGACCGACCGCCACGCAATGGAACTCGCCGAGCGCAACACCGAACTGGAACGTACCCAGCGCGAACTGTCGGCGGCGATGCGGGCGACCGTGCTCAACGAGGAGCGCGGACGGATCGCCCGCGAGCTCCACGACTCGGTCACCCAGTCGGTGCTGTCGGCGGGGGTGCAGATCGAACTGTGTCGCGGCCTCGTCGAAGGTCCCGCACTCGATCGCCTGGAGATGGCGGGCCGGCTGACCAAGGAGGCCGTGGAGCAGTTGCGGTCGTTCATCTACGCGCTCAACAACGCCACGAACGCGCCGTCGCCGAGTGTGCGCGACGTCCTGACCGAGCTGTGCTCGTTGCACATGCCGCCGGACCTGCGCACGGCGGTCCACATGCGCGGCCGGGAGCGCGATCTTGCCGATGAGGTCCAGCACGCCCTGCTGCGGATCGCCGGCGAGGCCCTCTTCAACACCGCCGTCCACTCGCGTGCCCACCAGGTCACGGTGACCCTCACCTACGCCATGGACACCGTCGCACTGTCGGTCGACGACGACGGCGTAGGTGATCCCGAACATCTGCGCCGGGTGATGCGCACTGCGTCGCTCGGCGATCTCACGGCCGGACGGCACCGCGGCCTGGCCAACATGTCCTCGCGCGCCGCCGAGCTCGGAGGCGAATTGCGGATCCGCCGGTCGCGTATCGGCGGTATCCGCGTCGCGGTGGTGCTGCCGATCGGCACGGCCGGCACCGCGACGCCCGACGACCAGCTCAGAACGAAGGAGTTCGGTTGAGCGACAACGACATCAGGCGCCCCATCCGGACCCTTCTCGTCGACGACCACGCCCTCCTGCGCCAGGGGATGCGGTCGCTGCTGGAGCGCGAGGACGTCGTGGAGGTGGTCGGCGAGGCGGGATCGGCCGACGCCGCGCTGGCCGAGGTGAACGCCCGACACCCCGATGTCGTCGTGGTCGACCTCAAGCTGTCGGCGGGCACCGAGTACGAGGGGCTGCGGCTCATCGAGCAGATCGCGCAGCGCCACCCGGAGGTCGCCGCGCTGGTGCTGACCACGTTTCTCGACGACGATCTGGTCGTGCGCGCCGTGCGGGCGGGAGCCCGGGGGTACGTGGTCAAAGATGTCGACACGACCGAACTCGTGCGCGCGATCCAGGCGGTGTCCGGCGGCGGCAGCGCCTTCGACCCGCGCAGCGCGGCCGTCGTCCTCCGCGCGGTGTCCGGCGAGAACGAGAAGTCCGAGGCACTCAGCGACCGGGAGCGCGAGGTCTTGCGGCTCCTCGCCGACGGGCTGTCGAACAAGCGGATCGGCGAGACGCTCTACATCTCGGAGTCAACCGTGAAGTTCCACATTCGCAACATCATTCGCAAGCTCGGGGTGTCCAAGCGGACCGACGCGGTGTACATCGCCAGCAAACGCGGGCTGATCTGACGCGGTCGCTCGGTACCGCGGCCGGACTCGAGGAATCAGGACCCGGGGGTGAGGACGAGCCATCCGCCGTGATCGACGAGGACCTCGGCGCCGGCATGCGGGACGGCTCGAGCCCAGCCGCACAGGTCGTTCTCGGTGAGCCGGACGAGGTGGCCGAAGTGCGGGCTCGGCTCGTCTTCGAACGGCACGCCGATGACCACGCGCTGCCGGGCGACCCGGAGGGCCTCGCCGATCGCGGCGTGCGCCCCCGCGGGATCGAGGTGTTCGAGGAGATGGATGAGCGTGACGGTGTCGGCCGAGTCGTCGGCGAAGGGGAGAGCGATCGCGTTCCCGACGGTTGCGACGACAGGCAGTCGGAGTCGGTGAGCGGCGTCGGAGAGCAACGACACCGCTCCGGGCGAGATGTCGCAGGCCGCGACCTGGAGACCGTCCAGGGCGCAGGCGAGAGCGAAGAAGCCGAAGCACGATCCCACCTCGAGGACGTCCCCGCCCGAGACCAGGCTCCGCGCGCGTTCGTGGACGGGAGCGAATGCCGATGCGCCCGTGCGTAGTTCGCGAAGCGTGTTGTCGTAGAAAGCCGCCCACGCGTCGGTGTACCTACTCGCCGAGGTGCGGATGATCCCCATCGCGGCGCATTCGAACTGCGACTGGCCGGCCAGCACGCCGGCCTCGACGAGGGCGACGAGTCCGTCGACGACCACGGCGTCGGAGATGCTGTGCTCGTCGAAGGGATGGGCGATGTGCAGGACGCCCGCCTGTCGGCGCCAGGAGAGGAGACCGCAACGCGTGAACCCCTCGGGGACAAGCGCGGACGAGACAACCCGCGTTGGGAGTCCGGGTACCGGCGAAGAGCCGATGGGCGCGGTCGTCGGGGTCGTGGCCAGTTCGGTCGCGGTCATGTTTCGACCGTATGAGCGCTCTGACCTGCGCATAACTGACCGACCGGGGGTGATGACCTGTCCGAAAGGACGGTCTGCGACGCACGTCACATCGATGTGATTCACCGAAATCCGCGCGCAGCAGCGGGATTCGGTTCCGCGCGGCAGGCGATGAGCTGCGGCGATGGCTGTTGGGGCGGGCGGCGAGCAGGCGATTTGACCCCGACGATCCGGTTGCGTAACTTTCTTCGAGTCAGCGAGCCACGGCGCCGCCCCGGAAGACCTGGAAGGGTCTGATGGTGGGGAGTGGAGACCGGGTTTCTTGGCTGGCCGCCCCTGAATGTTTTGGCTTGAGTCGTTGTGGCTCGGGTAGAGTGTTTGGGGTTGCTGGGTCTTTCAGTGGTTCGGAATTCTTCGGGGTTGCGGGCTGCGGGTGGGGTCTGGTAGGCTGGAAGAGTTGCCCCGGAGACGGGGTGGCTGGCAAGGTTGAATACGAAGTCTGCTGGTGAGAGCCCTGATTTGGGGTGGGTAGCTGGTGGGTGTGTGTTCTTTGAGAACTCGATAGTGTGATGATGAATTGTCTGATGCCAATTTTTGGCATCGTGCATCTTTGTGGATGTAGATGTTTGTTTTTGTGTGACGTCCGGGCCCCGTCCTGGGTGTCACATTTTGCTAGGTTTATTTTGGTCAGGTTGTGCTTTCCTGATTGTGTTGAAACGCCGGCCCTTGTGGGGTTGGTTTTGTTTCACTGTTTTTTCATGGAGAGTTTGATCCTGGCTCAGGACGAACGCTGGCGGCGTGCTTAACACATGCAAGTCGAACGGAAAGGCCCAGCTTGCTGGGTACTCGAGTGGCGAACGGGTGAGTAACACGTGGGTGATCTGCCCTGCACTCTGGGATAAGCCTGGGAAACTGGGTCTAATACCGGATATGACCAACTGTCGCATGGTGGTTGGTGGAAAGCTTTTGCGGTGTGGGATGGGCCCGCGGCCTATCAGCTTGTTGGTGGGGTAATGGCCTACCAAGGCGACGACGGGTAGCCGACCTGAGAGGGTGATCGGCCACACTGGGACTGAGACACGGCCCAGACTCCTACGGGAGGCAGCAGTGGGGAATATTGCACAATGGGCGCAAGCCTGATGCAGCGACGCCGCGTGAGGGATGACGGCCTTCGGGTTGTAAACCTCTTTCACCAGGGACGAAGCGGAAGTGACGGTACCTGGAGAAGAAGCACCGGCCAACTACGTGCCAGCAGCCGCGGTAATACGTAGGGTGCGAGCGTTGTCCGGAATTACTGGGCGTAAAGAGCTCGTAGGCGGTTTGTCGCGTCGTCTGTGAAATTCTGCAACTCAATTGCAGGCGTGCAGGCGATACGGGCAGACTTGAGTACTACAGGGGAGACTGGAATTCCTGGTGTAGCGGTGAAATGCGCAGATATCAGGAGGAACACCGGTGGCGAAGGCGGG
>NZ_LZMP01000091.1:0-658 GCF_001691435.1 Gordonia sp. UCD-TK1
TACAATGCAAAATGATCAAGGAGAAGCTCGTGACATAATTATTAGAGGTTTAGCCCCACAATTAAACTCAGTTACATTAAATGGTGATAAAATTCCTTCTGCTGAAGGTGATAATCGTCGTGTACAAATGGATTTAATTCCAACCGAAATGATTCAGTTAATAGAAGTAAACAAAGCTATTACTGCTGATATGGAAGGAGATGCAATTGGAGGTTCGGTAAATCTTGTTACACGTTCTGCTCCTCAAAACTTTAGAGCATACCTAACTGGTGCTTACGGACAAAACCCTATTCGAAACACTCCTAACTATAATTTTTCTGCTTTAGTTGCTAATAGAGTTGCTAACAAAAAATTGGGGTACGTAATTAATACCACTTATAATTCTAACGAATATGGGTCAGATAATGTTGAGTTTGAATGGGATTCTCCTACTGAAATAAAAGAACATGATATTCGACGTTACGATGTTAAACGTAATCGAATGAGTGTAGCTGCAAATTTAGATTATTCAATAAACCCAAATAACACCTTATATCTTAAATCAATCTATACCAAACGAAATGATTATGAAAATCGATATCGTTTGCGCTACAAAAATAAAGATGATGAATATAAGATTTCAAGGCAAACTAAAGGGGGTATTAATAATAGCGAAAAT
>NZ_LZMP01000092.1:0-633 GCF_001691435.1 Gordonia sp. UCD-TK1
CGGCCAACCCCGGACGCCATCGACTCACCCGGTCTGGCAACCGCCAGATCAATGCCGCGATCCACCGCATCGCGCTGACCCAGGCACGCATGCCCGACACCCTCGGCCACGCCTATTACGAGAAGAAGAAGGCCGAAAACAAGACCCCTCGCGAGGCGATGCGCTGCCTCAAACGCCGCCTCGCCCGCGTCGTCTACAACCACCTCACCACCGACCACCACGCCCGCACCCGCAAAGCCGACAACCCAACACCCGCCGCCGCTTGACATAGGAGCTATGAGCCGGCCCCGAGCGGAGCCRCCCCCACCGCTGGTTGAGCCGGCCCCGAGCGGAGCCGCCCCCACCGCTGGTTTCAGTGTCAGGGTTGTCTAGCCACTTCGGTGGTGGTTGGGTTCTGACCATCAGGCATCTGGCTCTACCGCTGGTTACCGCCCCTGGCTGTATTGGGCTGGTGTTGGCTCATTGTGCCGATGCCTGGTGTGTCAGGACCGGCCGGCGTGACTTGATAGGAGCGTGGCATCGCCCCGACTGAGATGTGTCCGCCGACCGGCCCGACTGTCGCCACTCCACTCTGACAGGAAGGCATCTTCCATGATCGTTATCGGTGCCGATGTGCACAAGCGCACGCACACC
>NZ_LZMP01000093.1:0-633 GCF_001691435.1 Gordonia sp. UCD-TK1
CTGCAACTCGACCCCATGAAGTCGGAGTCGCTAGTAATCGCAGATCAGCAACGCTGCGGTGAATACGTTCCCGGGCCTTGTACACACCGCCCGTCACGTCATGAAAGTCGGTAACACCCGAAGCCGGTGGCCTAACCCCTTGTGGGAGGGAGCTGTCGAAGGTGGGATCGGCGATTGGGACGAAGTCGTAACAAGGTAGCCGTACCGGAAGGTGCGGCTGGATCACCTCCTTTCTAAGGAGCACACAACAACACCCATTTCTGCCGGCGTATGTCTGTGCGGTGGGTGTGTGTTCGAGGGTGAAACATCAGACAGGCCCACTTCTTCTACACCGGTAGAGGGATCGGGGGTCACTGCGGGTCCGTGAGGGCTGGCGGGTTCATTGTCACGCTATCGGGGTTCTGAGAGAACACACGCGTGTTGTCTCTGACCTAGCTCATGACTGGGGTGCGGGTGGTGATCGTGACTGTGATGGTCGCGGGAGCGCGTGCACGGTGGTGGGTGTGTGTTGTTTGAGAAGTGCATAGTGGATGCGAGCATCTTTATTTCAAACCAATGCTTCGACTGTTGTTGGAGTGCTGGTCTGTGATTTAGCAGAAATTGTAGTGTTTTGTGGTGTCTACATTCGATCCT
>NZ_LZMP01000094.1:0-632 GCF_001691435.1 Gordonia sp. UCD-TK1
TGGTCGGCCAACCCCGGACGCCATCGACTCACCCGGTCTGGCCCCGGACGCCATCGACTCACCCGGTCTGGCAACCGCCAGATCAATGCCGCGATCCACCGCATCGCGCTGACCCAGGCACGCATGCCCGACACCCTCGGCCACGCCTATTACGAGAAGAAGAAGGCCGAAAACAAGACCCCTCGCGAGGCGATGCGCTGCCTCAAACGCCGCCTCGCCCGCGTCGTCTACAACCACCTCACCACCGACCACCACGCCCGCACCCGCAAAGCCGACAACCCAACACCCGCCGCCGCTTGACATAGGAGCTATGAGCCGGCACCGAGCGSAGCCGCCGGGCCGAYCAAGCGACGAAGGAGCGCGTCGAGTCGAAGCCACTCGACAACCCGCGCCCCCACCGCTGGTTTCAGTGTCAGGGTTGTCTAGCCACTTCGGTGGTGGTTGGGTTCTGACCATCAGGCATCTGGCTCTACCGCTGGTTACCGCCCCTGGCTGTATTGGGCTGGTGTTGGCTCATTGTGCCGATGCCTGGTGTGTCAGGACCGGCCGGCGTGACTTGATAGGAGCGTGGCATCGCCCCGACTGAGATGTGTCCGCCGACCGGCCCGACTGTCGCCACTCCACTCTGACAG
>NZ_LZMP01000095.1:0-618 GCF_001691435.1 Gordonia sp. UCD-TK1
ACTTCCGACGGAGCAGTCGGGGCACGGTTGTTGCTGAGCGATCCGACCGTCGCCGACGACGCCGACGATCGTGAGGTGCTGGGTGATTCAGCGTATGCCTCCGGTGACATGCTGGCCACGCTGGCGCGGACACGATGGAACGCGGTGATCAAACCCAAGCCACACATGCCGGCGGTTGCTGGTGGTTTCGTCGTCGACGATTTCACCTTCGACGCCGACGCGAACACATTGACCTGCCCCAACAACCTGACCCGGCCGGTCAGCGCGAAAGGCCACGTCACCTACGGTGCGGCCTGCCAAGACTGCCCACTTCGGGCACAGTGCACCACCGCGGTTCGTGGACGCAAAATCAGTTTCGGCGAACACCACCAACTCCAGCGCGAACACCGACAACACTTCTCTGACAACACTATTGCCGACACCTACCGCCAGCATCGACCCATGGTCGAACGGACGATTGCCTGGCTCACCCGCGGTAACCGGCGGGTGCCCTACCGTGGAATCGAACGCAACAACAACTGGCTGCACCACCGCGCCGCCGCGATCAACCTACGCCGCCTGATCACCCTCGGACTGACTACCACCAACGGCACCTGGACACTGGCCACCGCCTGAACC
>NZ_LZMP01000096.1:0-617 GCF_001691435.1 Gordonia sp. UCD-TK1
GATGAAGTCGATGGGCTGCAAGGGATAGCGAGACTCAAGACACGCAAGACCACGCGCAGCGAGGGAGCTGAAACACCCCGGCCGGCTGACCGGGTCAACCGTCAGTTCACCGCGGCGGCACCGAACGCGTTGTGGGTGGCGGACCTGACCTACATCCGCACCCACTCGGGCTGGGTGTACGCGGCGTTCGTCCTGGACGTGTTCTCGCGGATGGTCGTCGGCTGGCAGGTCTCGACCACCATGCACACCGACCTCGCCCTCGACGCCCTGAACATGGGATTGTGGGCACGGTCGCGTGCCGGCCACGACGTGGCCGGGYTGATCCACCACTCCGACCGCGGAGTGCAATACCGAGCCATCCGCTACACCGAACGACTGGCCGAAGCCGAAGCGGTGACATCTGTTGGCTCCAAAGGGGATTCATACGACAACGCGATGGCTGAGGCGTTCAACTCGCTGTTCAAAGCCGAATGCATCCGTAACCCCGTGATGCGCCCGCGAGGCGGCTGGGCAGGTGTGGGCGAGGTCGAGATCGCCGTCGCTGAGTACGTCGAATGGTTCAACCACCGCCGCCTGCACGGCGAGATCGGACACGTCCCACCCGTCGAGTACGAGAG
>NZ_LZMP01000097.1:0-615 GCF_001691435.1 Gordonia sp. UCD-TK1
CGGGGATGGGGCAGGCGTGCGGATAGACCTGCGCGACGCCCGGGCAGCCGAACGCTATCTCGGCGACACCGTTGTCTCGGTCAAGGTCGACGGCATGCCGCACCGCGTGTTGCGTACCCCGCTGGTGGAGGCGCTCGAGAGCGGGAGCCCGGCCCGGGCCCTCGTCGCCGCGGCCCGCAATGCCAACGAGTTCAAGCAGATGACCGGCATGCGCTGGACGACGATGCTCAAAGACGGGCGCACGATGAAGAAGTCGGGCGAACGCACGTGGCAGCAGGTCATCATGGCGGGCAACACCCCCATGCTGCTCAAGGCCGGCCTCGTCGACCAGCATCCCCGCCCGGTAGCGGGTGATCCCGGCCTCGCGCGAGACCCGGGCGACGATGTCACCGAAACCGTCGGAGACGTAACTGTTGCCGACGGTGGTCAACAGCCGATCGCACAACACCAGGATCGTCTGGTAGCGGCACCACGCCAGATACGACTCGCCCGCGCGGATCGACCCCAGACGCTGCATATGGGTGGCGGTGTCGGCATCGGCCGGACAAGCAGGATCGACCCCGGCGAGGAACTCGCCCGGCAGATCCGTCCATGCCCCCACAGTGACTCCCCCCG